>JAKFXG010000002.1 GCA_021731495.1 Candidatus Parcubacteria bacterium
AACCAACATTCTAAGAGGTATTTTTCGCTTAACTCTTTCTGGGATGTAATAATTCTGTATATATTTCTGCAACTCTGGATGTATGTTTTCAATGCCAACTAATTCATTAATGGGTTGCTTTTGTAACAAATTGTCATAGTAGATCTTCTTTATACCTTCCACTCCTTCATATACCAAAATCTTTGGTTTACTTGTGGCGGTTCCTAGAATACTTTGCAGTTGAGGTACTAATTTTTGAATTTCATCAAGCTCATACTTTTTTTGGTTTACGTACGCCTGCATGTCTTCTGCCACTATATATTTTCTTTTACCCTTTACTGTTTCAGTTAACAGACCTTTCTCTAAAAGCTTCGGTAAGATTCCATAGAGTGTTGGCCTTTTTATGGCGGCTTTCTCCGCAAGATTTTTTGGTAAAGACTCCCCTAACTCTAAAGCAGCTACATATATTTGACTTTCAACCTTAGAAAGGCCAGCATTTTCAATAGTTTTTATAATATCCATAAAGTGTCGTTATTTCTGACACCTTACTATATATCTTTCTTGCAGTCTTTACAACATTTATTATAATACAGTAGGTAATAAGACGTATATTCTGACACTTAATAAAGGAGGTTCTTGCGATGAGTCTCACGAAAATAGGTAAGTTGCTGGGTTTTAACAAGCCTACTGTGCAAAATCAAGAGGAAACGCCGATGGAAAAGGAGACGAGTATCAAGGATCAGGCGAGAAAAATATACTGTGAGATTGAATATGGGGGTGTTGAACCGACTGAAATCAACCCCGTTTGGGTGGAGTGGCTCAATAATAAGGCTACTGAGCACGACCAAGCAGCCGAAAGCATGTCGGGGACGGGAATGTATGACGCCATTCAAGGTCACCACAAAGAAGCTAAAGAGTTGCGACAAGCAGCCTCTCAGGGCACTGTATCCCCTTCAGCCTATTATAAGAAGAACTGGGTGAAGGGTGTTGCGCGCAAGTTGATGGACGTTGACGAAGACATAGCAAAGACGACTGCTTACCATCTTCTGTGCTTGAAGAAAGAAATAAAGGAGGCCGAGAGCCTGCTGATGGACAAAAAGGAAATCGACGCCCGAGGAATAGACTGGGAAGTCGAACAAATTTGTCGAGCTATCAAGTCAAAGAAGGACCTTCAGAGTAAGTTCATAAGTTATATGGAAAAAGTTATGGATCTTAAAAATCAAGGTCTGTAATAATTGAAGCGAGAGCGGTGGGAACAAACCCCGTCGCTCTCTTTTTTATTACAACCTTTTCGATTCCGGAATCGCCCCATCTTTTCTAATTCCAGGAATCGATTCTCACTCAAGAAAGAAATCAAAAACCGCCTCTAGAGGCGGTTTTTGATTTCTAGTGTTAGGGATTGTTCCGATCAGAATTCTCCCGCTTCTCTTCCGCTTCCTCAGGTCTCATAACAAGACCTGACTCCGGATCTATTACGTGATATTTTTCCGTGTCACTTAGCTCACGAGATGGATCTTCAGGATTGTTCATAGAGTCTATGTATTAGGATAAACCCACTTAAATCATAATTCCTCACACATCCCTGTCAAGAGCAGTATCAAGAGACATATTTATTTTAAATACTTTTTCTTTTTCAGTTTATCCGGCAAGTACGAATTCGTATCGTATGTCTCGTATTCCTTACCGTACTCCAGGTCCTTCATGAGTTTCGTGACGGGGTTGCGGATCTTTTTAGGAATGGGCAGATTGCCGAATTGCTGCACATCCGCCTGCGCAGCGCGGAGCGCATTGTAGGCGGAGCGGTCTTTCTTTGCCTGTGCCAGATACGTAACACCGTGGGCGAGGTTGATGGCGCATTCAGGGTAGCCGATAGTCTCGCAGACACGAAAGACCGCATTGGCAACGACGAGCGCCGTCGGTTGAGCGAGGCCCACGTCCTCGCTCGCAAATACCACCATTCTTCGCGCGATAAAGAGCGGATCTTCCCCCGCTTCTACCATGCGTGCGAGATAGTACAGTGCCGCATCTGGCTGCGATGCGCGCATACTTTTTATGAACGCGCTGATGGTGTCGTAATGCTCCTCACCCTTTTTGTCGTAGCGCAGGTGCGGTGATTCAAGCGCCTTGTTGAGTGTCTCCACGGTTACCTCTCCGTACAGAGTCTGTGCGCCCTCGAGCATGCCAAGCGCTTTGCGTGCATCGCCATTTGCGTAGCCAAGCAGCCAATCAAAGGCATCCTTTTTCACTTTGAGTTTTGTACTCTTAACGATGGAACGAAGCGCTTCCTCGGACAGTGGTTCAAGTACGAATACGCGGCATCGCGAAAGAAGAGGTGCAATAATTTCGAATGACGGATTTTCAGTCGTTGCGCCGATAATCGTCAGTTCCCCGCTTTCGACATACGGCAAAAGAAAATCCTGCTGGCTTTTATTAAATCGGTGGATTTCGTCCAGAAAAAGTACTTTTTCTTTCCCACCCGTGTTTGAGAGGATGATCTTCCTGATGTCATCCTTTCCTGCTGATACTGCCGAGAGTTCGAACAATTCTGCGTCAAGCGCTCGCGCATAGATGCGCGCGATAGTCGTTTTGCCCGTTCCGGGAGGACCCCAAAGGATGAAAGAGAACTTATGTTTCTTCTCCACCGCTACCCGGAGCGGTTTCCCTTCTCCCACAAGGTGTTCCTGCCCGACAACTTTGTCGAGCGTATGGGGCCGTATGCGTGAGGCAAGGGGTTCCATGCGTCTATGGTACTCCTCCTTGAAATTTTGTGCGGGATATGGAGATACCCACATCCCGCGTCTTACTCTCTTGACGGCTAGTTTTGATTTCTAAAACCTACGAGCCGCTTTGTATACGCTCCGCCGCAACAAAAGACGTGTAGTTAAACTTCAGGTCCTGGATGCTCTCCTCAAGCACTTCAAGGCCGTAGAGGTCGGCTGCGGTGCGGGAGGCTATCACCGCCGTTGTGGGCGGGAGTAGCCCGCTCGCTAAATCTCCCGCCGCCTTTGCTGTATCCGCATACTCCTCTAGCTCCACACTCGGCCACTTTCGTTTCAGGTACATGCGGCACTGCTTCAGAGCTTGGTCATGTGAGGTAATTGTCGTTATTTGATCTGGATTGGTTCCTGGCATGACGAGCAGGTTTTGGTGCACATCAATCTCAAATATTTTCTTTATCTGGAACCGATGCTTGGCCATAGCCTGGACCGCTTCGATAACGATACCTCCGTTTGAGTTTTCAATGGGAAAGACGCCCAGATCGATGTCCCCCGCTTCAAGAGCTGCCAGTACTGGCTCGGCCGATATCAAGTAGTTGAGTTCGAGTTTAGTAATGTTCTCTTTCATCGCATATACGCGTGCCGCCTCTTCAGAAAAGCTCCCTTTCCCACCCATAATCCCGATTTTCATAAAAATGAGTATAGGCGATAAGCAGGTAAAGTGAAACCCGCGCTTGCCGAAGCAATACGCGGGTCTTTCCACTCATCACCTCTTTCCTCCTTTCTTTCCGAAGAGGGCTTTCAAAGCCCACGCGAAGAGGAGTGCGATGACCCCAATCTCGAGCAGAGGTCCGGTGAACGGTTCAATCGCCGCCATGAGGCTGGCCAGGAGAGCGTTTACCGCTCGTCCAAGCCCCTCCGGATTGATGAGTCCATAAAGGACCCCGATTGCGCAGGCGGTTCCGAGGAGTCGCGCCGGCGTGCCAACGAAAAAAC
The DNA here is from genome assembly GCA_021731495.1 of Candidatus Parcubacteria bacterium. GTDB lineage: Bacteria > Patescibacteriota > Minisyncoccia > Phycocordibacterales > Phycocordibacteraceae > C7867-001. The sequence continues at coordinate 3,693 of JAKFXG010000002.1, forward strand.
GGATCCACTGACTCATGGTCTTTCTCCCCAAAAAGGTTAACTTCTAAATTTATTATACATGAACCGTTCTGCCTGTCAAGCCTGTGAGACTTTATTCTCCTATCCCAACCATTACGCTCGCTTCGCGAGCTACGTGTGCGGGATAGGAGAATCGAACTCCTGCTCTCAGTTTGGAAAACTGACGTTCTACCATTAAACTAATCCCGCTTCAGGAACGAGAATAGCAGGAAATTGCGGTCCGCGCGATACGCACTGTCTTTCAAAACGATTTCGCGTTAGCGTATGGGAATGAAACGCCTTGCCCCGTATCTTGGTGTCATTGTCGCCATCGTATTTACGGTGTCTGCCGTCGCTGTTGCAAACTCGGTAACCATTCGGCTGACTCCTGTTCCAAATACGCCAGTTGCATCCTCTACGCTTTCGGTGCGGCCCAATCTCGATGCGCCGCCCATACCGCTACCGAGTTCTGAATTGGCCGCGAACACAGAAAGCGCTTCTCCGGCGCAAGCGACATCTACCGCGAAGAAGGTGTCGCCCGCGCCCGTGTCGGCTGTTGCTCCTACCCCAGCCCCTATCCCGACCCAGCCTCAACCTTCCGCGGGGAACGCCGCTGCACTCGATGCTACTGCACTTGCACTACGCGAAGCTCTCGTAAATATCATTTGTTATGCTCCTGCAGGGGGTGTTCTGCGCTCACTTTCTGGAAGCGGCGTCATCATTGATACGAAGGGCATTATCCTCACCAACGCGCATATTGCTCAAAATTTCCTCCTGGCCGACCGCGGTGTCTCATGCTCTATTCGCGCGGGTAGTCCGGCTGTGAAAAGGTATGAGGCCGCGCTCATCTTCATTTCATCCGCATGGCTAAACGCGAACGCGAGCGTGCTCACACAATCGGCGCCGAGCGGCACGGGCGAATATGACTTTGCGCTTCTTGCTATCACAAAGAGCGCGACGGTGACACCGCTCCCTGCCCAATTCCCATTTTTGCCGCTCGCAGAGACACCCTCTCCTCCCGGCACGCCAGTTGTCATCGGTTCATACGGGGCACAATTCCTCGAGTCGAGCCAGATACAGTCTTCTCTCTTCCCCACGGTTGTTTTCGGTTCGGTGAAAAATGTATTTACATTTGGGAAGAACACTATCGACGTGCTTGCGCTTGGGGGGTCAGCGGCCGCGCAACAGGGATCTTCCGGTGGCGGCATTGCTGATGCGAGGGGCATGCTTGTGGGCACTATCACCACAAGCACAATCGAAGGCGCCACCGACACCCGCTCACTCGATGCCATTACCGCCTCCTACATTCGGGCACAATATGCGAACGAAACCGGAAGCGCTCTCGACGCGCTTCTCGCTAAACCGACGGCTGCTGCCACAGCAGACTTCGCGCCTCAAATGCCTACGCTCGAGTCGGTTATAACCGCTCATTTACCCTAATCCGCAAAGTCGGACTGGCTAGACCCATTTAGGCCGATATGGCTGGCACATTCTGTCAGAAACAAAGTCGGGGTGCGGAGAATCGGACTCCGTCATCTTAAATTTCTTATGGAAATTTCCACAGAAGTCTCCCAGACTTCTGGTCACAACATTTTCTAAACCAACTATTTAGTCACACTGTCGGGGTGCGGAGAATCGGACTCCGTCATCTTGCTCCCAAAGCAAGCGTACTACCGGTATACGACACCCCGACACTGCGACCAAAAATCTAAGAAAATGTTGTGACCCCAAAGCAAGCGTACTACTGCCAAGCGAGCCGAGCAACAAGTGAATTCCAATTCATTTGTTCGAGGCGAGCGAAGGGAGAAAGCTCTGCTTACCGGTATACGACACCCCGACTTTACTTCTGAACCCGCGCATCCCAGCCCATCTGGTCCACCATATCATCATCAGACGATTTGTGGCAGATAGGAGACACGAGCCGTACCGTCTCGACGACGCATCCACACAAGGATTCCATCCACTTGCCAATCCCCTCCCCAGTTTTTCTCAAGAACATACCACTCCCCTGTTCGGGCAACCTTTCGCACCTTCGCCTCGTGGAGATTCAATGATGGGTCATAATCGTCATTTGCACTTTTTTCATCACGAAACTCGTCCACAAGTATCGTCTTAACTTCAACAAAATGAAGGGTGTTCTCCTTCTCCACAATGAGATCGAGTTCACCCGTCTTTCGTGCGATATTGCGATCGCGAACACTGAATCCGTGTCGCTTAAGGTACTCGGCCGCAATGCTTTCCCCAAGTGCGCCAACCTCTTTTCGGCTCTTAGAAGAAATGTCCACGGCCCGGTCAGTACAAGATGGCATTACTCCCCGTGTCTGCCTTGTTAGTAAGTTCCACGAACCCATTATTGTTTACGAGTGGAATGCGAGCAAGTCGTATTCTGGAGTTGAAGACACTATGCCATCTTGTCCTACCGGGCACGGCCTTTAGAAATGCGGCTCATTTGTTAAGTATTTCATAGACTTATCAAAAAGTCTGATGTCCTTTATCCCCAGTACTAACAGGTTTATCCACTTCCAACACAAAACGAAAAGACACACAAAAACGGCCAAATTTAGCCGTTTTTGCTCAGTTTTGCATGCTATACTGCCAATCGGTGAAATTTTAAAGGAAGATCCCATGCTCTGTTCGTTTGAATGTGACTGTCCTTTCGACCCGGAAACACTTGAGCGCTTGAGCGCAAAAATGAAATGCTCCAAGGACACGACACAAGTGCTTGAGGTCATCAAAGAAGCAAATAACGCCTCTTTTGGCGGTGGCTGTTGTATACAGGTCTTGAAACTCATCCCACGAGGACTAGTCTAACTAGTCCTCGTTTCGTTCTATAAGTCGGTGCGGGCAGGGATAATCGAAATCCCGTCTCATCCTTGGCAAGGACGTGTTCTACCACTGAACCATGCCCGCTTCAGGCGACATGATACCATGCCACCCTTTCATTTTTCCAGTGCCCCAACCAGGATCGCGATTACGCTTATCGAAACTTACAGTTTCAGTACACTTCATTCAGCAGAATGACTCTTGGAGTACGCGGATTTTCTCTTCGCGCAAACGCTCGATAAAATGCTCGCAAAGTCTTCGATTCCTGGCCGCACGTCCCCCAGACGTGCTTCGGGGCACATCCTCGCTATGTTCGTATGTGCCCCGACCAGGAATCGAACCCAGAATTCGACGTCCGAAGCGTCGCGTGATATCCGTTTCACCATCGGGGCTAAAACGACACCTTGTGTCGTTCGCCCGAACATTTCACCTTGCAAAATGTTTTAGGGCGTACCTGCATACTACTACTAAGCGAGCCGAGACACGAGCAATTATGCTACGATTCTCACATGGAATACCGTATCCCAAGCGAAGTCTCCAAAGTCTCCGAAGGATTACGGAAGGCTGGATTCGAGGCGTACCTTGTTGGGGGGTGCGTCCGCGACCTCATAATCGGTAGAGAGCCGAAAGATTGGGATCTCACTACAAATGCAACTCCTGAGCAGATCCAAGGCGTATTCCCTGATTCTTTCTATGAAAATGACTACGGAACTGTCGGCGTAAAGACAGGTTCGGAGGACGGGCGTCTTGCCATTGTTGAAGTAACCCCCTATCGCACGGAGTCTGAGTACTCTGACAAGCGCCGACCCGACAAAGTAGAGTTCGGTGCTTCCCTTCTGGAAGATCTGGCACGTCGCGACTTCACCATCAATGCTATTGCCCTCGAAGACTCTAAAGGACATCTGGTTGACCCGTACGACGGTCAAAAGGACATAAAGGACAAGTTGGTGCGTGCCGTCGGTAATGCCAGCCAGCGGTTCAATGAGGACGCTCTACGCATGCTTCGTGCAGTCCGTCTCGTAGCTGAGCTTGAATTCGGTATAGACGGCGACACTGCCACTGCAATAAGCGAAAATAGCAAGCATTTAGGCCAAGTTTCACGTGAAAGAATACGAGATGAGCTCATAAGGATATTGAATTCGAGTAAGCCGATGGATGCACTCGTCCTGGCTCAGAGGCTTGGAATACTAGAATTCATAGCGGCAGACCTTATTCGCGGTATTGGTATTGAGCAAAACCAGGCGCATAGCTTTGACGTTTTCGGACATAATCTCCGCACCATGCAGCACGCGGCTGATAAGGAGTGGGATTTTGATATCCGTCTCGCTGGTCTTTACCACGACATTTCAAAGCCGGAGACTCGTCGCTGGTCAGAAGAAAAGAAAGATTGGACCTTCCATGGACACGAGGTGGTTGGTTCACGTGTAACGAAAAAGGCCCTTGAGGACCTACATTTTTCACGTGAAACGATAGAAAAGGTAGTAAAACTGGTCCGTTGGCACATGTTTTTCTCTGATCCGGAGCAGATTACTCTCTCCGCCGTACGGCGCATGATTACGAACGTCGGTGAGGAAAACATATGGGATCTACTTAATCTCCGTATCTGCGACCGTATAGGAACTGGCAGGCCTAAGGAACAGCCCTTCCGCTTCCGCAAATACAAGGCGATGGTTGACCAGGCGCTTCGCGACCCTATCTCCGTGACCATGCTTAAAACGGATGGAAATAGGATTATGGACAAGTTCCACGTGAAACCTGGACCGAAGATAGGTTGGGCACTCAACGCTCTCCTCGAGGAAATACTTGATGATTCTGCTAAGAATACCGAGGAATATCTCGATAAAAGAACCAGTGAATTGCTCGCTCTATCAGAAAATGACCTTAAAGTGCTCGGAGAATCGGGGAAAAAGAAGAGGGAAGAGAAGGAAGATGAGGAAATAAAGCATATAATGGAGAAATATCACGTTTGTTGAGCCGTGTTGATGTTCCACGTGTAACATTCTGGAAGGTATAAAACAACAAAGCCACCCTAGGGTGGTCAGAGCGAATAAGGAGCAGGGGCGTAAATTGGTGCTCAAACCGGAGAATAAGGGCAGCTTTTGTTTCGACTGATATTTTGCATACTGGCACTTCCAAAACAAAGTAATCATACCGAGTGGCTTGTGGAGCGGATACGCCGCAGCGCAGGCAGATACTCGGAAAGGAAGGCAGAACGCCGGCAGAAAGATCCAATAAAGAACATCCCGTCCTTTAGTGATACTAGTCTACTAAAGGACATTGTAAAGGACACCCTGTGGACAACTTGTCCTTTATAAGAACGTTATGGAAAGAGGGCAGTGGTCCGAGCCATAAATGTCAGGGTGGATTTCTGCCTTTTTGATCCGCTTCATGAACTCACTTGCGACGAAGAAGTAATCGATACGCCATCCAACGTTTCTATCACGCGCGCGGATCTTCATATCCCAATACGTATATGCGTCCTTAGTCTGAGGGTGGAAGTGGCGGAATGAGTCCACGTATCCCGCCGCAACGACTTCGTCTATCCACGCCCGCTCTTTCGGCAAAAAGCCTGTATTTTCTTCGTTTTCTTTCGGTCTTGCGAGGTCGATCTCCTCATGGGCCGTGTTCACATCGCCGCAAAATATGACCGGTTTCTGCTTGCGCAGCTTCTCTGCAAAGGTGAGAAAGGCATCATAATATCGCAGTTTATAGTCGAGTCGTTCGGGACCCTGGCCACCATTGGGGAAGTAGATGTTCAAGAGCCAGAAGTCTTCAAATTCAGCCCCGATGAGCCGACCCTCCTGGTCGAATTCCCTTATACCCAGGCCATAAATGACTTTCAAGGGTTCGACCTTGGAATAAATGGCGACGCCGCTATAACCTTTCCTTAGTTGCGAGGAAGAAAAGAATGACGAGAACCCAGCAGGGGAGCGCATGGCCTCCGGAATCTGTTCGGGACTCGCTTTAGTCTCCTGGAGGCAGAAAATATCGGGCTTGGTGCCCTTCAAAAAAGATTCCCAATAGCCATTATTTGCAAGGGAACGCAGGCCGTTTACATTCCAGGAGACGATCTTCACTGGACTATTGTAGCGCAGGTCGGGTCTAATTCCGACTTTTCCCATGGTACTTCTTATGGATTTCGCGGAGGTGCGAGTCTGTGATGTGCGTGTAAATCTGCGTTGTGTTGATAGAGGCATGGCCGAGGAGCTGCTGGACGGAGCGAATATCGGCGCCGTTACTCAGTAAGTCAGTAGCAAACGCATGGCGAAGGGTATGGGGCGTGACCACATTCGTAATACCGGCCCGCGTAACATATGCCTTCAAGTGGCGTTGAACGTCGCGGGGGATGATGCGATGCAATTTATTCGGCCTACCGTCTACAAAGAGAGCTTCTTCCATATCGTTTCGTGCTTTCAAGTATTCGCGTACGGCTTCTTTGGCAGCAGGGGAGAGGAAGACGACGCGCACCTTCTCACCCTTACCGCGTACGGATAGCTCGTCGCGTGAGAGGTCAATGTCAGAATTGAGCGCGCAGAGTTCAGACACACGCAGTCCGGTTGAAAAGAGCATCTCAAGGATAGCGCTGTCTCGCAGGTACATGCGCTCTTTGTCGGGGTCTTTTGCCTTTTTAAATGCTTCTCGCGGTGCCTGCATGAGGCGCTCAAGTTCGGTAGGGGTGATTAGGTCCAGCTGTCGCTCAGGAAGCTTCGCAAGCTCTATTTTCTCAGGAGAAATGGCGGGAATATCGCGTTTTCTGAGGAATTTGAGGAAAGCGCGCAGCGCGATCATGTAGTAATTCTGGGTCCGGCGCTTCATGGAACCGGCAGCCGTACCCGGCTGCCGGTTGAGCCAGAGCCGGAACTCGCGGACATTCTGCTCAGTGATGTCACTCACGTCTTTTATGCCCATCTGCGCGAAATAGCGGGTGAGATACCGGTCGTAGTTTTCAATCGTTTTCACCGCGCGGCCGCGCTCGATCTCAATATGCTCAAGGAATTGGCGTTTTGCCGTCTCGGCGTTCATTAAAAGTAGTTTAACACTGTACTTCGCACAATATTCAATGTTATTGATAGGTATAGTAGTCACGTGTATGATTAATCTCAGAAGCACCCTGACTCCACTTACGGATAAAGGGTCTCGTTTGTGCCAAACTTAACCCAGTAAATCCTCATTAAGGAGGAGTCATCATGGTCATCCTTGCTCCCTGGAATCGATCTTCGAGTTCTGTCGTTGCGGAAATCGAGCTCGTCGCGGTTGCAGGTAAGCCGACGAGAGAGTGTTTCATTGGCCCATTGTGGACATACCGCTCCAGTGATATCGACAGTAAACTTCCCGTTTACCAACCGGAGGCCACCGCCTGCGTCATCAAGACAATTGCTACCTCGCGGGACCGGTTCCTTAAAGATGTCCTCGCCGTCATCCTCGGTGTCGAAAAGGTGACGGACACTCGGCTCCTGGCTCCGCCCCTCATCGAGCGTGGCCACACCATTACCTTGCCACAAGCTGAAAAGTTGGCGGACGAGACCAAGTGCTATAAGAAGGTCGTCATGCCTACCGGTAAGCTTGTTTCTAAGCACAAAACCCTCTTCTTCGTAGAAACTGGAGATCCAAGAAGCCCAATTGCGATTGGCACAATCATGCCTGGCGCCTATGGGCAGGAAGTGCCAAATTTGAGCGTATATATGGATTGGTTCGACTTCGATTTCCCCTGGGTCGCTGGCCACCACCTCTTTGTTCGTAATCTGGACACTTCGAAACTCTGACCTTTGGTCCCTTGCGTTCTGGCATTTCTCACCTAAACCCCTCTCATGCATCGCGCGTGGGAGGGGCTTGTCTTTCGAGAGGTGGGATTACACGAGACTTGCATAAATAAGCAAGACGTGGTAGTGTAGTGGGACTCATGCTTACCACAAAGAAAAAGGCGGCGGTTATGAAAAGTACCGCCCGACACGACATGGACACCGGATCGCCGGATGTGCAGGTCGCGCTCCTTTCGAAGCAGATCGATGATCTTGCCAAGCATCTCAAGAAAAACCCGAAGGATTTTCATTCCCGCCGCGGTCTTCTCCAGATGGTTGCCGATCGCCGCATGCATCTGCGTTATCTCGAAACGAATGATAAGCGTCGCTACAACGCGCTTATCAAGAAGCTCGGTTTGAAGAAATAAATCTTTACACCCTCCTTTTTCTGATAGTATGAGGGAAGCGGCGGTGCCGCGGAATTTTTAATAATCTTTGGGAATTGTTTTTACTACAAACTACTCCCTATCAACTACTAACTATTTATTATGGCAGTTATCAAACATCCAGCGCAGCGTGTCGGCGTATTTATCGACACACAAAATCTCTATCACAGCGCCAAGCATCTCTACAAAGCACGTGTTAACTTCGCAAAAGTTCTCGAAGAGGCCGTCGGCGGACGCATCCTCGTCCGTGCCGTCGCGTACGTCATCTCGACTGAGAGCGGGGAAGAGTCGAATTTCTTTGGAGCGCTTACCAAGATCGGTATTGAAACAAAGGTAAAAGACCTGCAGATATTCGCCGATGGCGCGAAGAAGGCTGACTGGGACGTCGGAATCGCGATTGACGCGGTCAAAATGTCGCCGAAGCTCGATACGGTCATCATCGCTTCGGGCGATGGTGACTTCATTCCGCTTATCGAATATCTCGACATGCACGGCATTCAAGTTGAGGTCATCTCCTTTGGCAAGTCCTCTTCGGCCAAGCTCAAAGAAGCCGCGCATGCCTTCACTGACATGTGTGACGACCCCCACAAGTTCACCATCACTTCAAGAATCTAATACATTTTGCTTTGCAGAATATGCCACCAAAACGCCCCGCTCTGCGGGGCGTTTTGGTGGCATAACTTGTGGCGCAGGGCATTCGATACGTTACTATGGTGGTAATGGATACCAACGCAACGCCAGCAAACGATACTCCGGAGAAAAAATCACCACCTACCGGCAAGCAGGAGCCGGAGAAGTATATCCGCACATTCGCGGGTGACATGGAGGTGCTGCAAAAAGGAGGTGTTCCCGATCTTGTACCGCTTCAAAAGTCGGCGCCGACAGAAGCCAAAGAACCCGCGGTTCCGTCCCCCGTAATTCCTGTGCCGCCGTCTTCGCCACCAACTCCAGTTCCGCCGCCGCCCCCTGCTGCAGGGTCACAACCAGCCCCTGTCGCGGTGAAAGAAGAACCGAAGAGTGTTCCGCTCAAGACCTACGAAGGTGATTTTTCTCAACAAGTGAAAGTAACTCAAGCATCAACTGCCACGATACTTGCGGCTGAGCAAGATTCAACTCCGCAAGCGGCCCAGGAACCCGGGAAGCCTTCACGGAGCAATCTTCTCTACGTCATTGCAGGTATCGTACTTCTTGTCGCAGGGGGAGCGGGCGCATATATCGCATACTCGCGTTATCTAGCTATACAAGCGCCGGTCGAGCCGGCCCCCGTCGTATCGGCGCCGATATTTGTCGATGAGCGTGAGCAACTTTCAGGACAGGGGCCGGCGCTTCTTTTGGCAATTGAGCAGTCGCTCGCTCGGCCTCTTGCTCAAAATGCTGTTCGACTCCTGTACACGGCAAGCTCGACTACCATAGGCGTGTTCTCCACTTCCACGCTTCCTGCGTCGGTGCCCAACATCCTGCTCCGCAATGTGAATGCCGCAGGCAGTATGGCGGGCATCGTGAATCGTGACGGTTCTCAGAGTCCTTTCTTTATATTGTCTGTCTCCTCATTCGGGGACACGTTTGCGGGCATGCTTGCATGGGAGCCTTTTATTCTGCGCGACCTTGCCAGACTTTTCCCCCCATTCCCAGAACCAGTCATCACTACATCTGTAGCCACCTCGACTATTGCGACCACAACTTCAAAAAGCAAGACAAAGGGAACGACGACGGCCACCTCGACTACCGCAACGACGACGCCATCTATTCCTGTGGCCCCGCTCACGTTCCGTGATGAAGTCATCGCGAATCATGACGTGCGTATCTATCGCGATGCGGCAGGCCGCAGCATTCTCGTGTACGGCTACTGGAACCAAATAACGCTCGTTATCGCACGCAGTCCGGCGGCGTTTACCGAAATACTCGAACGGCTTGCAACTTCACGGGCGCAGTGACCGCGGCCCTGCTATTATCCCTGCATGAAAACTGAACAATTTAAGAAAAGACTCGAAGCGGAAAAGGAAAAATTGGAGATCGAGATGGGAAGTATCGGCCGCGAGAGCTCTACGGTTCCGGGCGACTGGGAACCTATTCCCTCGGAGACGGGCGTCGAGGCAGACCTCGCTGACCAAGCCGACGTGACCATGAGCCGCGAGAGTAATACCGCCATTCTTGCGGATCTTGAGGCACGGTACGACACCATCTTATCGGCGCTTTCAAGGGTAGAGAAGAAAACCTATGGAAAGTGCGAGGTGTGCGGAAAACAAATCGACGAAGCCCGTCTTGAAGCCAATCCTGCCGCGACGACCTGCGTCGAGCATTTCTAATACCACACCATGCCTGCCCCATTGGATAACTCTCACCCAGATTTTGGTAGTCGCTCTGTTTTGAGCACATGTCCGCATGACTCAACGCCGAACAACTGAAGGGTATCCAACGGGGCCTGCCGCCCAGCCGAAACTTGGGTATGCGAAAACGCTCGCGGCCCAGCCAGTCGGCTCAGGTGCAGAACTGGTAAATGTCGAAGCCGATCTCACGCGCGGACTGCATAATTTTTCGGTTGTTGGTCTTGCAGATAAAGCGGTGGAGGAAGCGCGCGACCGGCTGAGCGCCGCGATACGCCACTCCGGGTACAAGTCCCCGAAGCAGCAGAACAAACGTATTGTTCTCTCACTGTCTCCGGCGGATCTGAAAAAAGAGGGCTCGCATTACGATCTTGCACTTGCACTCGCGTATCTCATCGCCGTTGGCGACGTGCCATCTCCCGAAGAAGACGTGTTGTTCATTGGCGAGCTCTCACTCGACGGGACATTGAGAGCGGTCCGCGGCGTCCTGCCGCAAGTGCTTGCCGCTAAACGGCACGACATAAAAACAATTTTCGTACCGCCAGGGAATGCGCGTGAAGCGCTCCTCGCCGAAGGCCTTACGATCTATGCGCCGAAGTCGCTTTCAGAACTGATACTGCATTTGAAAAGAGAGAAACCGTTACCGCGCCAGGTGCGCGATCGGCGCACTCCGGTACCACCGCCAGCGCTTGACCTCTCTGACGTGAAAGGGCAGGAGAGTGCGAAACGTGCGCTTGAGATAGCGGCCGCCGGCCGCCACAACATCGTGTTTTACGGTCCTCCGGGCACCGGCAAGACCATGCTCGCTCGCGCGCTTGCAGGCATTCTCCCGCCACTCACCGATGACGACATGCTTGAAGTAACCGCAATACATTCGACCGCGGGGCTGCTCCAAGATGGCGAAGCGGTATATTGGCCGCCGTTTCGCGCGCCGCACCATTCGGTTTCGCATGTCGCGATTGTGGGCGGCGGCGCATTTCCAAAAGCCGGTGAAGTAACGCTTGCACACAAGGGCGTTCTTTTCCTGGACGAATTTCCGGAGTTTGAGTCGAGAGCGCTCGAAGCGCTGCGACAACCGCTTGAGGACCGTATAGTTACCGTCTCGCGCGCACGTGCGACCGTTACGTTCCCGGCGGATTGCATGATCGTTGCCGCGATGAATCCTGCGGACACTATTTCGAGTGATGCGCGCGTTGCACTGCGCGCTGCAGCGAAACAAGCGCGGCGCATCTCGCGGCCCATTGTCGATCGTCTCGATCTCTGGATCGAAGTGCCGCTTGTCCCACACGACACACTATCGAAACTTTCGAGTGGAGAGTCCTCCGATGATGTGCGCAAGCGCGTCGTTGTGGCGCGCACGCGCGCAGAAAAACGCACCGGCAAGAAGGGCGCGACGAATGCCGCGCTCACGAGCCGCGAGCTTGATGAAAAAAGCGGCTTCAACGATGTTTCAAAAGAAGCTCTTACGAGCGCCGCCGCGCGCCTGAACCTTTCCCCACGCAGCTACCATCGCACCATGCGCGTGGCACGCACTATTGCTGACCTCGCCGGTGCTGACGAGGTCACTCCCGCTTTCGTGCACGAAGCACTTCAGTATCGTCCTCGCGGACTTTTTGGGTTCGAATAGGCAAAATTTTGCGGACTTACTGGCCTCGGCCAGAACCCCCGTCTGCTTTGCGGCGGGGATGAATGGCCGAAATTAAATATGCGCGGCAGCGGGAGCCGCATCCTTATCCAGAAAAACACCCTGGTGTCCGTCCGCCAATGCCCCGTCCGCTTGCGGCGGGGAGGGCGAGACGGATTGTTTTACTGCGGAGCGCAGACGGTGCCAACGGGACAATTGCGGAAAGGATTTGCCGCACCGCGAACTTCGAAGTGGAGGTGCGGGCCGGTCGAGAGGCCAGTTGCGCCGATGTATCCAATGATCTGGCCGGATGATACGGATTGTCCTGGCGAGACGATGGCATTCTTCATGTGCGAGTAGAGAGTCTGTGTGCCGTTATCGTGCGTGATGACCACATAGTTGCCATAACCACCGTTCCACGCACCGTTGTTGCGTGCAACGATGACGACGCCGTTTGCGGCAGCATGGATGGGTGTGCCGCGCGGAGCGCCGAAGTCGACACCATTCCATCCATGGATTCCCTGCGTGACCGCGATTCCCGACACAGGATGGCCGTAGTAGCCCGCTTGCAGAGCGCCGCTACCACCCAGGTACGGCTCGCGGATGGTGGACAGGGCGCGCGAACGCGGCGCGACAGGGACGGCGATTTCACCTCCCGGGATAATGACAGTTGAACCGACCTTGAGCGGCTCCGCAGGGTCGAGTCTGTTGAATTGCGCTATGTCGTCTGTGTCAGCGTTGTATTTCTTCGCAAGAGATTTGAGAGTATCACCCCTGACAATGGTGCGTTCGACACCCGAGACGGGCAGAATAACGAGTGTGTTCCCCGGGTGCACGTCGCGCGCGCTCTTGAGGTTGTTTGCCCACAGTATGGTGTTCACTGAGACATCGAACATGTCTGCGATATCCGAAAGGGTGTCGCCCGCGCGCACTACGTAGACCGAAATACGACCAGGCTGTGTCGAGCCTGCAACATCGGCGATGGTGCCGGAGGGCCCTGTACTAGCGAGGAGAGCTCTTCCTCCGCTTGTCTGGATGCTGTCGCCGAGACCCTTGTGCGGATTCGGATCGAAATTAATGGAGGCTTGAAGCACCGGAGTTGAGGAGTCTGGTACAAACGTGTCCATCGCCGCATCTGCTTGTATAGAAAACGGCCAAAACGCCTGTGCTTTGTTTGGCGTGAAAGCGGCCGCGAACATGATGACCCCGAACCCTGCGACGAATACTATGCACTGTTCGGCGATTCGGTATGTACCCGGTCTCGTGTCTTGCGGCAGCGAGTCGGGGGATTTCGGATTTAAATCAATAGAAAAACTAGGGGAATGTGGTGTGTCTGCGAATACAAAAATGGCCTAAATACCCTGTATATAAGCCATTTCTTGAATACTTTCTTATCAGTCGATACTTGGAGTATAGCCGAGTGGGAACGGGAGTCAATTAACCCGTCCGATAGCTGTGGAGAGCGGTTTGTGCGCTATATTCGAACAGTGAACTACCTCGAAGGATTAAATGATGCGCAGAAACGGGCGGTGCTCGCGGTGGATGGTCCGATATCGGTTCTTGCCGGTGCCGGAAGCGGGAAAACACGCGTGCTCACGACGCGTATCTATCATCTTGTCCGGACCGGTGTTCCCGCGAACCAAATTCTTGCCGTTACCTTCACCAACAAGGCCGCCCGAGAAATGCGCGCCCGGGTCCGCACGATGCTCGGCGAAGATACTTCCTCGGCTGTTCCTTTCATTGCCACTTTTCATGGTCTCGGACGCGAATTACTGGAAACGTACGGGAAGGTTATGGGCATCCCCCGCTTTTTCAGCGTATACGATCGCGATGATTCGGAAAAAGCGATCAGCGCGGCGCTCAAGGCGCTTGATGTTGAAGCAAAAGAACTTTCGCCGCGTGCGGTTCTGGGGCGCATCTCGCGCGCAAAAGGGGAGGGAATGAGGGCGAATGAGTTTTACGAGAAACATACACGCTCGGGATTTGGCGCACGGATCGCCGCGGAGGCCTGGCTTCGTTACGAGAAAACACTCGCCGCAGAGAAGGCGCTCGACTTCGATGATCTCATCGCCCTTCCGACGCGGATGCTCGAGGAGCATGCTGATATTCGCGCGCTTGCGCAGGAACGCTGGAAATATATTCATATCGATGAGTATCAGGATACAAATGAGTTACAAGAAAGACTCACCAGTCTTCTTGCAGAAAAACATAAGAATCTTTTCGTAGTGGGAGACGGCGACCAGTCGATATACGGATGGAGAGGGGCGAAGATGGAAAACATTTTGAATTTTGAGAAAAGATACCCAGGATCTCAGACGATTATTCTCGAACGGAATTACCGTTCGACGAAAAATTTGGTTGATGCGGCAAACGCGGTTATCGAAAAGAACAAAAATCGCAAGGAGAAATACTCAACGACCGAACGCGCCGCGGGCGCGCCTATTGTGGTCCATATGGCGCAAAGCGCCGAGGACGAAGCGCGTTGGATTGCACTAAAAATACGGGAGCTGATGAAAAGCGGGGCTACTCCCCTAAACGCGCCGCGAAGCGGCGCGTCGGGCGAACAGGTAAAACCTGTTTTAGCCGAAGAAATTGCGATATTATTTCGTACGAATTTCCAATCGCGTGCACTTGAGGAAGGATTGCTTCATGCGGGCGTGCCCTACAAGTTGCTCGGTACGCACTTCTTTGCGCGCAAGGAAGTGAAAGATGTTCTTGCATGGGTGCGACTCGCGATGGACCCTTCACGCGAGGTGGATAAGCTTCGCGCGGCGGCTTCACCATCGCGGGGTATCGGGAAAGTAACGCTCGGAAAACTTGCCGCGGGGCAGCGCTCTCTCCTGCGTGCGGGCGAGCTTGCGAAGGTTGAACAGTTTGAAAGTGTTATCGACGAACTTTCTCAGGCCGCACACTCATTAGTACCTTCTGAATTCGTGAAGCTCATCATTGAGAAGAGCGGCATGCGCCGGGCCCTCCTTGAAGAGGGGAGTGCGGATGACCGTGAGCGTTTCGAGAACGTTGAGGAAATCGCTTCAGTGGCTGCGCGACACGATGCGGTTGCTGGGCAGGAAGGTATCGCCGCCTTTCTCTCTGAAGCCGCACTGTCGAGCGATCAGGATGAGATGGATCAAGGAGAGAAAACCGGCGTCACTCTCATGACCGTTCATGCGGCAAAGGGTCTTGAATTCGGAACGGTTTTCGTGAGCGGTATGGAGGAAGGGCTCTTCCCGCACCAGGGCATGGGTGGAGAGAAAGACCGTGACGAAGAAGAGGAGCGTCGATTATTCTACGTGGCGATGACGCGCGCAAAAGAAAGGCTCTTCCTCACACTCGCGCGTATCCGTAAGATTTATGGCACTGATTATGCGGCAGAACCGTCGTCTTTTCTTGCCGACATCGACGGATCGCTGACGCTCTTCGATGAAACAGAGGGAGAAGAGATCTATTGAAGATTAAGCAGCTTCTTCTTCGTTGTGTGGTTTTGGCGGCGGGACATCTTTGATTTTGAGGAGGTCTTTTAACGACTCTTCGATAACCTTTCTTTCCTTTGGTTTAAGGTCATGCCGACCTTCGTAGTGGTTATCTAAAAAATCTAATGCCATGTCGACGTGCTTATCCTGCATTCCATACTGCAAATCTCGTTTTCTTTCTACATGAGAGACAGCAGCCTTCGTCGCCTCGTTAACACGAGCGCGTCCTTGCTCGTTTAAACCGGCAAGATGTTGTAAGTGAGTAAACCTCTCGCGTGCCGGCCCATGCTCAAGACTTACTTGTGTAAGTTTGCGGTTGTTCATACAACCAGTATTGTACATCGATATGATGCGCGCCAAAAAATCGCTTGGGCTAAAACCATCAGTGCATCTGATGGTTCGCCCGACGCGTCGCCGGGCGGCGCGTTTAGGGCAAAACTTTCTCATGCACGCACGTATTGCGGAGCGCATAGCGCTCGTTGCACAGCTTGCACCGGATGCAACGGTATTTGAAATCGGTCCGGGAACGGGCATGCTCACGCGAGAACTCCTAAAGCGTGCGGGCAAAGTAATTGCCCTTGAAGCGGATTACGAACTTTTCGAAAAGTTACGGACTGAATTTTCGTCTGAAATTGCGGACAATCGTCTCGAACTCATGCACGGCGACATACGCACGTTTGATATTTCGACGCTCCCAAAAGGGTACGTGCTCGTCGCGAACATTCCGTACTATCTCACGGGCGAAATATTCCGCATGTTCCTCGAATCAGAAAATCAGCCGAGTGCGATGACACTGCTCGTGCAAAAGGAAGTTGCCGAGCGCATCGCTCGCTCCAAAAAAGAAAGTATTCTCTCCCTTTCGGTAAAGGTGTATGGCACACCGAAGCGCGAATTTGTGGTACCTCGCGGAGCGTTCAGGCCGGCACCAAATGTGGATTCCGCGGTGCTGACCGTCCGTAATATTTCACGAAATAATTTCGCATCCCGTAGCGAAGAAGAACGATTTTTCGCGCTGATACATGCAGGATTTGCGCATAAACGGAAGTTCGTGCGCACAAACCTTATTGATGCTGGATTGATTCCGGCTAAAACCGCCGGAGGCGATTCGCCCGACGCGCCATTGAATGGCGCGTTTAGGGAGAAAGCGCGTGCCGAGGATGTCCCACTCTCCACATGGCTTATTCTTTGTCGTCTCTAATGCACATGTACACGTAGATAGTCCCTATCTCCCGGCAGTGCGACTGTTATACTTGAGAGCGATACCATGGGGGAAGGAATATTTAAAAATTGGCGGGTTTTAGTCTCAACACTCTTTTCGGTGGTACTTGTTGTCGGCGCATTCGTGCTTGCACGCGGTATTGAATCGCCTCCTATCGCGCAAGCGTCAGCCGAGGCCGCACTTTTGGGCGCGATTGCAGTGAAAGATTCTGACGCGGACGGCCTCCCCGACTGGGAGGAGGGACTTTATGGTACCGACCCGCGTATTACCGACACGTCAAAACTCGGCATGACCGATGGTCAGGCAGTCGCCCGCGGCCTCATCGTGCCGAGGGCCATCGCCAATATCTCCGTCGCGACCTCATCGCCCAGTACGCCGCTTATTGTAGATAGCTCACTGCCGCCTGCGCCCGCGGAAGGTACGCTCACGGCCGCCTTTGCGAAGAATTTCTTCACCATGTACCTCTCTATGAAGGAGTTGAAAGGGGGCGCGGATCTCACTGAAGCCGACATGCAGGAGGTCGCGAGCCAGGCTCTCAGCACTCTTTCGGAAGCCATCACCATCGCGCCTGATTTCAAATCCGCAAAAGATCTCAAAATCTCTGGTTCAGGAGCGGAGGCTCTCAAAGAGTTCGCGGTGAACGCAGAAGCAATACTTCTGAAGAATAAGAGCAGTGCTTCAAAAAGCGAACTGCTCTACTTACAAGATGCGGTTCAGAACAACGATGCTACAGGGCTTCCGCACATAGACTCGATCGCCAGGGCGTATCGGGATTCCGCGGTCGGGCTCGCCGTACTTCCTGTGCCGCAGGAACTTGCATCAGCCAACCTTGCACTCATTAATGCGCTCATGCGTGTGAGCCAGATCTCCGGCGACTTCGTGCAAGTGAACACTGATCCTCTCGTGACCATATTGGCTCTTCAGCAGTATTCGCCGGCGGTGCTTGCGCTCGGCACCGCGTTTAAAGACATTGGAGAAGTCTACAAAACCGCCGGCATATCGCTTGCCGCAGGAACGCCGGGCGCGTCTTTCGTGAATCTCATTACCGATGTCGCAGACAAGCAGGCAGCTGCTAAGAAACTATGACCACGCGACCTTTTGCCGCGGCACTCGCAGTAGTTCTTACGATCTCCTTCGCCGTACCAGCCGCATTTTTCGTGGCGCCACCGAAGGCGCAGGCCATATCGGTAGAAGTGGTTGGCGATATTTCCTTTCCCTCGAACATCAAGACGATGATAGAGAGCACCATCACCGCTATTAAAAGCACTTTGTCGGCTGCGCTCGACGTCACGAACACCGCGGCAACCGTGGCGATGGAAATCAATGAATACATTCTTCAACCCCTTGCCTTCGTTCTTTCGGGAAATCTACTGCGACTCATTACCGCTGGCGTCATAGCATTCGTCATCGGCAAGACGAACGGGACAGGTGTTCCTCAATTCGTCACTGACGTCGCATTGTCTCTCCGGACGGTCAGCGACTCGCGGGCGCTCATGTTTCTCAATCAGTACGGCCGGTATTCGAATTCTCCCTTTGCCGGGGCCATATCCTCTTCTCTGCGCAACAATTACCTCAGTAAGACGAGTCTTGCCGGATTCTGGGCCGCCAATATGAATACGCTTGCGCGGTCGTCGCCAAATGTGAATGCGTACCTTAATGGCAATTGGTCGCAGGGTGGCGTGGCCGCATGGTTCGCACTCACAACTCAGACTCAGAATAATCCCTACTCGCTCCACCAGAATTCGCAGGAACGACTCGCTAGTCTCATCGGCCCGGGTATCGGAGGCGCCACGGGAGCGCGCATCGCGGAACTTGGCTGGGGGAATGGTTTCACTTCGTGGTGCGGTAGTATCGGTGCCTCATATACTCCGGGAGTAAGTGGGTCGGGTGTTAACCCTGGAGACCCTTGTATCGATAAAGATGGTAACCCGGGCATAATTAGGACGCCCGGCTCGGTCATCGTCGCGGCTCTCAATAAAGTCCTCGGGGGAGAACAGGATCAAGTGGTCCGAATGGGTAATGTAGGTCCCGAGATCACGGGAATCCTGAGGAACATCGGGACCGTTATGCAGACGGTTAATTTTGCGTCCTCAATCCTCGGTGGCCCCGGCTCAGGCGGCCTTCTCGGTGCCGGACAGCCGTATGGATCAAACCAAAATTCACGACTCATGCAGTATCAGGCTACACCAAGCCTTGGTGTCACCAACTCCACTGTATTTAAAAATTCGGCAACACTGCACGTGTCCGGCCCGGACATGCTACTTCGTGTGGCCGAGTACGAGGCGTCGTGGAACACGATCAGAGCCGCGGCAAACGGAGCATCTGTTTCAGTTACGAGTCTCATGAATTCGTGTACCGCCGCCGCCAATTCCGGATCAGACAATCAGGCCTTTATAGACGCGAGCGCCGCACAAGCAGCCGCTGCGCAAGTTGCGCTCTCGACGCACATCGCTCCCGTGCTCGCTCAAGCGGCAGCCGCGAGCACGACGATCGCGAATGCGCGTGCGGAGGTCCAAAGAATCCAGACCAATCTCACTTCCGGAAGTAACACGGCAAATGGCACCTACGCGACTGATATACAAATACTTCAGACCCTGTCTCCGACCGCACTTGACGTCGCAAATATCTACCAAGAAGCACAAGCTTTCGGCACGGCCGCCGCAAGTCCCAGCGGGTCGCTCGTAGTTTCAGGAGGGTCAATCATTGACCGGATGAGTCTCCTCAGTACGAATGCAGCGGCACTGAAACCGGTCTGTCTCGAGTCTACATATAGAAGCTCGAATCGGAGCGAGAGAGATTAACCACTATGCGCCGCTTTCTTACCGCACCACTCATCGCTCTCGCGCTTCTTATAAGTGCGACGGGCGCGTACGCGTCTGTCGCGCTTGCGCAAACTGCCGCCGATGCCGCTACTAACGCCGCTATTGATTCTGCCCAAGCCCAACAAGCCGATGCCGCCGCCCGAGCCGCCATGGAAGCAGGTGAGACCCAAGATAATGCCGAATGGGCCGCCAGGACCATCGGTCCGGAACCCAACAAGACCGTGACCGAACCGAAAGAGACCAAAGACGAGGCCTTTGGATATGTCATGACCAAGATCATGAGCCTGTTTGCGTGGCTTCTTGGCGTTGCGATAATTACGCTCGACTATGCAGTGTATTACACCGTAGTCACCATGGGTGACTTCGTGAAGGATCTTTCAGCCGTTGGTATCACCTGGCGCATATTGCGAGACATCGGGAACATTATGCTGATATTCGGCTTCCTTGCCGTCGGCATCACCACCATCCTGAACGTGGATTGGTATGGAGGGGGGAAGAAGATGCTGCCGATGCTTCTCATCTCTGCTGTCTTCCTGAATTTCTCGCTCTTCATATCCGAAGCGGTTATCGATACGGGCAATCTCTTCGCGACGCAGTTCTACACGCAGATCAAGGGGGGCAGTATTCCATCAAGCCCCTCAGTGTCTCAGGAGGCGATTGAAACCGAGGGCATCTCGAACAAGATCATGGGACAATTGGGACTTCAGACCATCTACACCGCAGGTAGGGTTAACACAGAGGTCTTCAAAGCCGGAAATACATGGCTCATCGGCTTTATGGGTATTTTGCTTTTCATGACCGCCGCATTCGTGATGTTCTCTCTCGCATTCATACTCATCGCGCGTTTCGTCATACTTATCTTCCTCATTATTCTCGCACCGATCGGTTTTGCGGGCCTCGCGGTTCCTAAACTGTCGAGCACAGCGAGTAAGTGGTGGAGCACTCTTTTTGAGCAGACCATCACCGCACCGGTCTTGTTTTTGATGCTCTATATTGCGCTTGCGATCATTACGGATGTATCGTTTCTCAGCGGAATCTGCTCCTCTTCTTCCGGAACGACCTGTTCGAAAGACTGGACAGGATTTGTGAATAACAACGACTTGTCCGGTTTCTCGAGCATGCTGCTCTCCTTCCTTGTGGCAATGGGGCTCCTTCTTGCCGTCACCGTTTTCGCGAAAAAATTATCCGCCTTCGGTGCTGGCATGGCAACAAAAGTTGCCGGTGCACTTTCGTTTGGTGCAGTTTCGCTTGGGGGTAGAGCAACACTTGGTATGACCGGTAACTTATTGGCCAACAAGCGCATGCAAAGTTGGGCTCGGAGCAGTAGTGGTAAGTGGGGAAGTCAGTATCTGGCGAGAGCTGGAGTGTTCGCGGGTAAGGGACTCCGGAGCTCAACGTATGATGTGCGCAATATGCCGGGCGCAACTGCTGGTCTGGGGGCTCTTGGTATTGATGCTGGAAAGGGGGCAACCATTACAGCGAAACAAGCACATGACGCTCAGTACGGTGTGAAGCCGATCAAAGAATACTTCAAACATTCGGCAGAAGAACGCGAACAAGCCGGGCGCGAAATTGATTTCAAAGATGCGCAGGCAGACTTTGCGGCAGGTAGAATTACTCGAGCTGCTTACGACTCAATCGTTGCACCTGTACTTTCGAAAATGTCGACAAAGCAGCTTGAAGAACTTGGTGGCATTAAGAAGGGTGTGGATGCTCTCGTGGATAATCTTTCACCACAGCAGTTTGAATCACTTATGAAGAGCGATAAGTTGAGTGAAGCGGAAAAGGACAAGATAAAGGAAGCACGGTATAGAACTCTTTCTAACGCTGTTGCCACTGGCAATATTCCGGATATCAAGAAGGCAATTAACTCCTTTAGTAAGGGGGAACTTGAAGCAATGCCTGCCGACTTGCTCACTCATCAGAATCCTGCAACGGGCCAAAGACTTATTCTTGAACAACTTTCGGACAAACAAAGAGAAACCATAATTGAAAGTAAGGAGCGTACGGCTGCAGAGAAAGATTTGGTACGCAAATCCAGCCCAGGTGGAAGTGTCGAGGACATATTTAATACTGCCGGTGGCGGTGCGGCAGGCGCGGCTGCGGTGGCGTGGAGTCCGAATTTCGCGCGTCTTACTGTTCCGCAACTTGCAAAACTCCATAAAGACATTTTGCTACAACCAGCAGTCGCAGAAAAACTTACAACTGCAACTCTTATAGAGCTCCAAGAGCAAAAGAAACTCACGCCCGCAGAGATGATTGCCATCGGCAACCATATCCGTGGGTCGGTAATAGCAAATCAAAAAACCAAAGATTATGTAACTACAGGCCCTGGGGCTGCTCTATGGGCATAAATATATGGACGATACTATTACAAAAGAACAGGTGTTGAATGCCTACAATAATGCGCCAGATTTCGTTCGCGCCGCATTCAACGACGAAGTAACGACCCAGGTAGTTGTGGGGTTAAAGGCGAAATTCCAACTTCACATCGATATGGCCGGCATCCTTGCTAAGGAAGTGGGATACTTGCTTCTCGGTGTTATCGATCCAGATACGTTTGCAAAACGCCTCAAGACTAGTGGTTTTTCTGAACAGATGGTTACAGAAATTATGGCCGAGCTCAATCAAAAAGTATTTGTTCCCCTGCGAACAAAAATGAGACGTGAGGGAGTAGAGACGGGCCAGACACCCGCTCCTGTCGCAAAGGTTCCACAACAGAGACCGATGGCGCCGCCGCCAACTCCCACGGTAGGGGGAGTCTCCTCCTATTCTCCGCCTTTGCAGTCCCCGCGATATTCATACCCAGAGAATCCAATGCCTACCCAACCCCAGTATCAATCTATTTCTAAGATCGCACCCTTGCCGCCGAAAAATGTGCTCCCACGCCCACCTTCACTTCCAGCTGTAGGAGGGTCACGCCCGGTTTCGGGACAAGTTCCAAAGCCAATGGACGCGAGCAGAATGCTCGAAGACCATGAGGAGCCGCATATCGAATTCAATAAAACACCTCCTGCGCCTGGTGTTCCTGTACGGGAGAAAAGAGTGGAAACGCCGCTCGGACAAGCATTGCGAACGGTGATGCCCTCAGTGCCTCCCACAAATCTTCCGGGCGTCATGCCAAAAAGTATCGCTCCCGGCGCTCGATACTCCTCATATACGGTCACCCCAAAGGCCAGCCCGGTTACTCCACCCATTCCCCCGAAACCAATTCCTCCCGTTACCCCTCCTGCTCCCCTAAACGCTTCGCCACGCGAGGCACCGGGCGAACATTATGCAAAGCAGAATGTTGTAGCCGCCAAACCCTATTCGGCCGACCCCTACCGCGAACCAATTGATGAAAAATAGCGGATACGTTGTGTTTGACATAACATGTTTATTATAATATAGTCCGATTAGGTAACCTGTTCTCGCTGCGCAGAGAGGCGCCCAAATGAAAAATTCAGAGAAAATTCTAATAACACTAAAATGTTCCGTGCAGCCAGTTCTCGATAAATATTGGGGTTTTGTCATTAAACAAAACCGGATTGGTGACAGAATAGAAGCTGCGTTTAGAAAAGCAACTTCCAAAGAAGACGGATTCTATTGGGGGATGTCCGACTTAGCCGAGGAACTTAAATTCCTTTCGTCCTGTGCTGCCTCGGAGGGTAAAGAGGAAATGTCTACGGATTTTGCCAACATCGCTGAAGAATGCGACAACGAATTTCACATCATAGTCAAACACCCTGAAGACGATTAGGGCATGATTTGCCCTATCCTTGTCTTGCGAAAATGCAAACACAACCGCCCCCTTAGAGACCCTTTATTGGTTCTGAAGGGGCGGTTTCTGTTTCCCTTCAATGGTTCGAACATTCTCTGTCCAGGTGATCTCCTAAATGGCGTTATTTTAATAGTGTCAAAATGAGCACTCATAGACGGGACTCAAATTCTGTTCGTAATTTTTTAAACTCAATTGACTGGCTTCACCCCTCAGTAAGAGCACTCTACAGATAGTTGCATTATCTGCGTTATTCCTTTATATTGTTGCTGACCCTCTCGGGTCTTCTTTTTCTAAATGGCTACCATCAATCAACTCTCAAAGAGAGGACGAAAGAACAAGTCACGCAAGACGACCGTGCCTGCTTTGGCGCGTGGTTTTAATGCACTCAAGAATCGCCCGACGTTCTACCCATCGCCCTTCAAGCGCGGTGTGTGTACCAAGGTGACCACGAAGACCCCGAGAAAGCCAAACTCCGCTATCCGTAAGATCGCCCGTGTTCGCCTCACCAATGGCATGGAAGTCACTGCCTACATTCCGGGTGAAGGACACAACCTCCAGGAACACTCAGTCGTGATGCTTCGCGGCGGTCGTGTAAAGGACATCGGCGTTCAGTACACCATCGTGCGCGGCAAGCTCGACACCGCCGGCCTCGAGAAGCGTCGCTCGTCTCGTTCCCGCTATGGCGCGAAGCGCCCTTCGGCTAAATAACTATGCGTCGTCCCCTTAAAAAGAAGCGAACTTGGCGTCCGGACCTCAAATACGGTTCGGAGACTCTCACGCGTTTCATCAATGCAGTCATGTGGGACGGAAAGAAGGACACGGCTCGTGCAGTCGTCTACGATGCTCTCGCTATCATCAAAGAAGGTGGAGCAGACCCGCTTGAGACATTTGAATCGGCTCTCCGTAACGTGTCTCCTTTGATGGAAGTCCGCTCCCGCCGCGTCGGTGGTGCAAACTACCAGGTTCCCCGTGAAGTTCCGCAGACACGCCGTCTCGCACTTTCATTCCGCTGGCTCATCAATGCGGCTCGCGCAAAGAAGGGCAAGCCGATGGCGGACAAGCTCGCTGCCGAATTCCTTCTTGCCGCAAAGAACGAAGGCGACGCTATCAAAAAGAAGGACGAGATGCACCGCATGGCGGATGCTAACAAGGCTTTTGCTCACTTCGCGTGGTAGTAGTTTAAAGAATATAGAATAAAAACCTGCGCCCTTTTGGCGCAGGTTTTGTGTTATGGTCATATGTGGTTGGTCCTTAGTTTTTCAAGGGTAAGAATGTGGGGCTGAGTCCTCAGAACCCAATCTTGCGAAGACAATGGACGTGCGCATGGAGTGCAGTAACGCGTGGGAACTTACTCGGTACTTTCGATGGCCCACGACGGACCAGCTAGTTGGCGAGGCAATGGCTCACCAAGGCGATGACCTGTAGGAGGTGTTCTCCGCAAAGTCTCCCTGTACATGTTTGGCTTGCAGCCGCAGTCTACTCATGACTCTTCACCAACCGCTTTCAAAAGCCCCTCCGTTTTATGGTCGGGCTTTCTTTTTTCCGCAGTTTCCGCTATTCTCTACCTAACGCCACGGCGCCTTTTACTGCCAAGCGAGTGAGTGAAAAAGAAATTCCCATTTCGTTTTTCCGAACGAGCGCTGGTAGAAAGATGCCGGAGGCAGCTTATTTTTTATCTAATTTATGAATCGAGATTACCCTCTAGAAAAGGTTAGAAACTTTGGAATTATCGCCAACATCGACGCGGGGAAGACGACTACGTCTGAGCGCGTGCTTTTCTATACGGGTAGCCAACACAAGATCGGCGAAGTGCACGAGGGCGAAACGACGACCGACTGGATGGAGCAGGAGCGTGAGCGCGGCATCACTATCACTGCGGCGGCAATCACCTGTTTCTGGACGAAGACTGGAGAGCCAGATAAGAAAGACACGGCAAAGAAGTTCCGTTTCAACGTTATCGACACGCCGGGACACATCGACTTCACTGCGGAGGTGAAGCGCTCCATGCGCGTGCTCGACGGGGCTGTTGTCGTCTTCGACGGTGTTGCAGGCGTCGAGCCGCAGTCCGAGACCAACTGGCGCTATGCCGACGAGGCAAAGGTGCCGCGCATCTGTTTCATCAATAAGCTCGATCGTACGGGAGCATCTTTTGAACACTCCTACGCAAGCATCCTCGACCGACTCTCGCCGAAAGCTATTCGCATGCAGATTCCTATCGGCGAAGAGTCTGCTCATGAGGGATCCATCGATCTTCTCACCATGAAGGCGTACTCGTTCTCCGGGAACATGGGTGAAGAGGTGACGACAGGCGAAATCCCGGAGGCCCTCCTTGAGGATGCAAAAAAATATCGTGCAGAACTCATCGAACGCATTGTGGAACAAGACGATGCCGCGATGAGTGCGTATCTCGACGGTAAGGAGCCAAGCGTCGAAGAGCTAAAGGCAATTTTGCGCAAGGCGGTTATTGGGAACGAAATATTCCCAGTCTATTGCGGAAGCGCGCTCAAGAATAAAGGCGTACAGCTCGTGCTCGATGCCGTTGTTGACTACCTTCCTTCACCACTTGATCTTCCGCCTGCTACCGGAAGGAACCCGAAGACGAGTGAACCTATCGAGCGTCATGCATCGGACGATGAACCGTTCTGCGCGCTCGCTTTCAAACTCCAAACCGACCCGTTCGTCGGCGCACTGACCTTCTTCCGTGTTTATTCAGGCACACTCACTGCCGGCTCATACGTTTACAACTCAACCACCGGCACCAAGGAGCGCGTCGGCCGTATCGTGCGCCTGCAGGCTGACAAGCGCGAAGAAGTCGCGAAGGTATTTACAGGCGAAATCGCTGCTGCTGTGGGTCTCAAGGATACGAAAACGTCCCACACACTTTGTGATGAGGCGAACCCAATCACGCTAGAAGAAATTAAATTCCCTGAGCCGGTGGTATCGCTTCGCATCGAGCCGAAGACCAAGGCTGACCAAGAGAAGATGGGTGTCGCACTCCGCAAACTTTCGGACGAGGACCCGACCTTCCGCATCAAGACCGACGAAGAGACCGGCGAGACCATCATTTCCGGCATGGGCGAACTGCATCTCGAAATCCTCGTTGACCGCATGAAGCGCGAATTCGGCGTCGTCGCAGATGTGGGCAAGCCGCAAGTGGCGTACCGCGAAACGATTCTCAGCTCCGCAGAGGCAGAAGGAAAGTACATCAAGCAGACCGGTGGTCGCGGCCAGTACGGTCATGTGAAGATCAAGATGAAGAAGATGGAACCAGTCGATCCGGAAAAGAAAGTTTCAAAAAATATTACACGCGAAGACCATTTCGAGTTCATCAACAACATCAAAGGAGGCGTCGTTCCGCAGGAATACATCCCGGCGGTGGAGAAGGGTATGCGCGAAGCTATGGGACGAGGACATCTCGCCGGGTTCCCAATGGTTGATATCTCTATCGACCTCTACGACGGCTCGTACCACGACGTGGACTCTTCGGAAATCGCCTTTAAGATCGCAGCGTCGATGGCGTTTAAGGAAGCGGCTCAAAAAGCGAAGCCGGTTATCCTTGAGCCGATCATGCGCGTCGAGGTCATCGTGCCGGATCAGTTCATGGGCGACATCACCGGCAATCTTTCCGGCAAGCGCGCACAGATAGAAGGTATGGAGGAGCGCGGTATGAATAAAGTCGTGCACGCCAAGGTGCCACTTTCTGAAATGTTCGGTTATACCACCACGCTCCGCTCCATGACCGAAGGCCGCGGAAGCATGACAATGGAATTCGACCACTACGATACGGTCCCGAAGAATGTGGCAGACGATATCATCGCGAGCCGAAAGTAATAGTATTTTATAAAGACGCCGCCGCATTTCTGCGGCGGCGTCTTTATTGTCCCCGTAGAGAGTTGCATTTCCCAACAGGCTTGCGTATAGTGCTTCTAACGCATCTTGGCGTCGCTCTTTGGCTTGTCTGCTTTTGTGAGTCGGCAAGCTATTGAGTTTGTTCCGACTCACCCCAGTACCACAACCTCGGTTGGCTACGGGGCAAGCGTCGGATATTCGTGATTAATTATTAACGTTATCCGATTTACTATGGCAGAATTTAATCGAAGCAAGCCGCACATGAACGTGGGCACCATCGGTCACGTGGACCATGGAAAGACGACTCTCACCGCAGGTATCCTGCATGTTCTCTCGATGCTCACCGGCGAGGGCTACAGCGCCCGCGTTGAAGGCGTCGATAAGATCGACAGTGCACCTGAGGAAAAGGCGCGCGGTATTACTATTGCGCTCCACCACTCGGAGTACGAGTCACCAAACCGTCACTACGCGCACATTGATGCGCCAGGACACGCTGACTACATCAAGAACATGATCACGGGCGCCGCCCAAATGGACGGAGCCGTACTTGTGGTTGCCGCAACTGATGGTGTGATGCCTCAGACACGTGAGCACATCCTCCTTGCAAAGCAGGTGGGTCTCAAGAAGCTCATCGTTTTCCTTAACAAGGTAGACATGGTTGCCGAGGCTGACCTCATCGACCTCGTCGAAGAGGAAATCCGCGAGCTTCTGACCAAGCAGGGCTACGATGGTGCCGCTACGCCGATTATCCGCGGTTCGGGCCTTAAGGCTCTTGAATCAAAGGATGTCAGCGACGAGTGGGCACAGAAGGTTAAGAGCCTTGTTGACACGATGGACACATACTTCGACCAGCCTGAGCGCGAAGTATCGAAGCCGTTCCTCATGCCTATCGAAGACATCTTCTCGATCGAAGGTCGTGGCACCGTGGTCACTGGCCGTATCGAGCGCGGTGTTGTGAAGGTAGGTGAAGAAGTTGAGATCGTCGGTATTAAGGCGACCGTCAAGACGACCGTCACCGGTATCGAAATGTTCAACAAACAGCTCCAGGAAGGTATGGCGGGCGACAACGCCGGCATTTTGCTCCGCGGTACGAAGAAAGAAGACGTGCATCGCGGCCAGGTCCTCGCAAAGAGCGGCTCGGTCACTCCGCACACCGACTTCGAAGCCGAGGTCTACATTCTCGGCAAGGATGAAGGCGGTCGCCACACGCCATTCTTCTCGGGTTACAAGCCGCAGTTCTACATCCGCACAACGGACGTCACCGGTGAAGTAACGCTCGCAGAAGGAAAGGAAATGGTCATGCCAGGAGACACGGTCACTTTCAAGGTGAAGCTCGTTGCTCCGGTTGCGCTCGAAGCACAACAGCGCTTCGCCATTCGCGAAGGAGGTAAGACGGTCGGTGCCGGTGTCGTGACGAAGATCACTGCGTAATACCGACTTCGGAATTACTACTCATATGGCTACAGCGACAACAGCAAAACCTAAAGCGAAGAGCGCCCCAAAGCGTGCCGCGAAAAAGGTCGCAGCCCCGGCTCCTGTGGAGCATAAGCTCCGCATCCGTGTCCGCGCCTATGAGCACAAGATTCTCGATCTCTCGGTGAAGCAGATCATGGATACTGCAGCCCGCTTTGATGCCGTCGTTGTCGGCCCTGTGCCGCTTCCGACTGAGATCAAGCGCTGGACCGTGAACCGTTCGACGTTCGTCCACAAAGACGCTCGCGAGCAGTTCGAGATGCGCATCCATAAGCGTCTCATCGACATCCTCAACCCCTCGCCGAAGGTCATCGAGGCCCTTACCAATCTGAACCTGCCAAGTGGTGTCACGATTGACGTGAAGATGGTATAGATGCTTGCCCCGTAGCCAACCGAGCAAAGCGAGGTTGTGGTACCGGGGTGAAAATGGTTTAAAAAAGACAGCCAAGAAACACAAAACCGCCCTGAAGGGCGGTTTTGTGTTTCCCATTAAATTTTGGTAGTGTCCACCGCAGGAAGGGAAGGTGTTCCATGCAATGGTCTAGAAAAAATCTCAACAATTATCTACATGCACGACTGAGGCGGACCAACTCCCGCCTCAGAGAGCTTGAAGAGCAAAGAAAAGCCTGGAGTGCGATGGAGTTTGCAGAAAATGCCTTCGCAGATTTCTATAAACACAATTTCGATTTTCTCTCTGGAGAACGGGAAAGGCTTGTGAACAGACTCAATCTTTCTAAGGAGCAAGCAGAATCCTAAACAAAATTGAGTGCTATCGAATAGGCCCCGGACGGAAACGTCTCGGGGCCTTGTTGCGTTTTTAGAGTGGGTCACTCTGTTTTAAACAGTTTTGTGGGGATGTCCATTCTTCTACCCGAATCGTGCATAAACTTGAACAGTGAGTTTAAAAGAGCCACAACGTCTTTATTTCCAATAACGACACCAATTTCATCCTGCCAATTCGCAAGCATTGCGTGATTGCCAATGATATATAGGTCGCTCAAATACCGTAGATATTCCTCCGGTACTACCGACGTATGTGCCAATCGCCCAGCAAAGCTCTTGAACCACTCGCGTCCGTAGACACCACTCAACCGTCCTACGAAATTCTCCTCCAGAACTCCTTGGACGATAATGCCACGCTGCTTGATGAGTTCGTTTATTTTAATTGTTTCCTGTAGACCCATTTTCTCCATTGCCGCCAGAGCCGAGATTGTCGGTTGCACGCCGGTAAATCGTCCGTTACGTGGCAGAGATTCCAGTAGTGCCCGAAGTGTTCGTGTAAGATCGTCCGCACCACGAATGAGTGTGAAGCCGGGAACTGACATATCAGCTACAGATACACCAAGAGATTTTGTACTCGCAAGAATACTACGTTCGATGCTACCTTGTGGAGCCCGTCTCCATACTAAACGTTTGCCTTGTGTATGCGACTCAGCAAGGCCACGCCTGGCTAGAGCATCAAGAGTACGCAATAAAGTCGTTCTTGGTAAGCGTGTTTTGCGTACAAGCTGGGCGGGAAGGTTTGCCTGATCAACAGAGAGGGAAGAAAAAGCCTTTTTCTCAGCCTGTGTCAGACTAAAGATATTGGGCTTATCTTTCGTGTTCATGTTCTGGCACTCTAACAAATAACCGGATTTCGGTCAAATATTACCACTTATACATCCTTTACTTTAAAGATATTTTGTTGTTCCCACATAATGTCGTGATATTTTTTGAAAACGCAAAGTAGAGCGAGTAGAGTTATTCGCGGAGTTCCCCCTAACCCGTTAATTAGGAGAGTTGAGATATGGACAACCCTAAAAAATCAGAGAAAGAGCTTCAGCTTGAGCAGATACTCCGGGCACTTGAGAAAAAGCCGGAATTGCCTGAGCAGTTCCAACCCGAACCCGGTGCATTTCTGCACCTCGTAAAGGAGGCGTGGGGTGGCGAGATCGGGCGTGACGGCCGTAGAGGATTCCTGAGCGAAGAGAAACTTGCTGGGAAAATTCAGGAACGAGTCAACCATCCGTATACACGGAACCAATGGCAGACTATGTTCGGAGGAGGGAGGAGAGCATATCGGACTATCTGGAAACAGGCTATACCGCGTGACGTTGCGAAGGGGTTTCTCGAAATTGCGTTCGCTTACTGGTCGGTGGGGCCCAACGGCTCATCTAGGCCATTCGTCACTTCACCATCAATAAACATCGCGCAGGCCATTGAAAATGCCTGTGAAGCGATGTTTGGAAGCGGTCCGGCAGTAGTTTGCCGAAGCGTTTTAGAGCCCGGCGGGATTGATAAAAATGAGAACCTGTGTCCTCTTCTTAAAAAGTTGGTTGAGGACAATAACCAGCCGATATCTCTTCAGGATATCGAGTTTTCGATGGAGATGCGTTTTCATCGGATGAAAAATATATCAGCCCCGATGCTACAGCAAATGCTTATGCACCGCAGGATAACGAGTGCTAAATAAAAATTGCGATGATTAAAAGCCCGACCAAAGTCGGGCTTTTTCTTGCATCTTTTAGATGGGTCGTGTAGAGTGCTCGTAAAGCTAAGAACGGTGCCTAGCACTGGTCCAATGGCAACTCGCGCAACGCGATTTGCTGTTGCGCGATTTGCTTTTGAAAATCTTTGATTTTCACCCAACAAAAGACATGAAATTCATCCTCGCCACAAAAATAGGAATGACCCGTATCTTCGGGGAAGATGGCCGCGCTCGTGCGGGGACTATTCTCTCTGCCGACCCGGTGACGGTGACGCAGGTGAAGACGAAGGAAGGCAAGGACGCCTACTCTGCCGTGCAGGTTGGCCAGGGCGTTCGTAAGACGAAGAACATTTCCAAGCCGGTGTTGGGGCACACAAAAGGGAAGGGTTATGAGGCTGTTCGTGAGTTTCGTACTGATGAGGCCGCAGAAGTAGGTAGCACGATCGACGCGTCGACATTTGCCGTCGGTGACACCGTGCGCGTCTCCGGCCTTACCAAGGGTAAGGGCTTTGCCGGCGTCGTGAAGCGCCATGGTTTCCACGGAGGTCCACGCAGTCACGGTCAGAAGCACACCGAGCGCTCTCCGGGTTCTATCGGTGGATCCGGCGGTCGTGCCGGCGGTCGTGTTGCAAAGGGTATGCGCATGGCAGGTCGTATGGGCACCGATCGTGTGACCGTGATGAATCTTAAGGTTCTTGCCGTTGATGTTGCCGCAGGCGAGATCATTGTCTCTGGCGCAGTACCCGGCCGCCGCGGAACCCTGCTCGAGGTTGTGTCTTCACCCCGTTAGATAACTTATGACAAACAACCGAAAAACAGAAAATAACGCTAGTGATATCCGCAAAAGCAAAGCGGGTGTCGCTACAGTATCTAATGGGGCAAGTAATTTGAATACTATGGCTACTGCAAAGAAAACAGCAAAGACAAAGAAAGAATACGTCCCGATCGAAGCGGATATCTTTTCTATGGAAGGGAAGAAGGTTGGTGCCATTACACTCCCGGAGAGCATTTTCGGTGCACCGTGGCGTACTGATCTCGTGCACCAGGTGACCACGGCTATGCAGGCGAACCTTCGCCAGAATCGCGCCCACACCAAGGACCGGGCTGAAGTTTCTGGCGGCGGCAAGAAGCCGTGGAAGCAGAAGGGCACCGGTCAGGCGCGTCACGGCTCAAGCCGCTCACCGATCTGGCGCCACGGCGGTATCACATTTGGTCCTCGCAACGAACGCGACTATAGCGAGAAGATCAACCGCAAGATGCGTGTCGGCGCTCTTCTTTCGGTACTCTCTCGAAAGGCGAAAGACGGTGAGATTATCCTTGTGGATTCATTTACCTTTGCCACACCAAAGACAGCGACCGCGAAGGCTGCGATTACGGCACTCGCCAAGGGTGCAGGCGCAGAGCGGCTCACGACCAAAAAGAAGAATGCCGCGCTCATTGCACTCTCTGCATACGATGCGAATGCGATAAAGAGCTTCAAAAATTTTGGAAATGTCACGACAGAGGAGTTGCGCAACCTCAATCCAGTCGATGTGATGGCGCACAAGTACCTCATCATTGAGAAGCCCGAGGCATCGTTTGCCGCGCTCGTGGCCCGCGCCGTGCCTACCGGCAGGCAGGCAAAGTCTAAATAAATCATTATGGCTATTTTCGGCAAGTCTCAGAAGACAAAGAAAGAAAAGAAGGACAAGGTCGTCCTGAAGCATCGCGCCCGTACTGCGGCGACGGTAAATGGTACTGCACATGAGATCATTCGCGCACCATGGTTTTCTGAAAAGGCACTCATCATGACCGAGAAGGGGGTCTATACGTTCGATGTTTCTACGCGTGCAACGAAGGCTGCGGTCGCGGGTGCCATCAAAGAGATCTACAATGTCGAACCTCGCAAGATCCGTATTGTGAACCTCCCTGCGAAGCGCAAGATGATGCGCACGAAACGCGGAATCGGTACCCGCGCTGCTCGCCGCAAGGCCTACGTATACCTGAACGCCGGAGATACGATCCAGTTTGCGTAATATTTTCGTATGAAAACATATAAACCAACATCAAAAAGCCGCCGCCACATGACTACGCTCCCATTCAAGGAGCTCCTTTCGGGCGACGCGCCGCACAAGCCTTTGATGAAGAAAAAGAAGCGCCAGGGCGGTCGAAATGCCTTTGGCCGCATCACGACGCGCCACCAGGGCGGCGGGCATAAGCGCCGTCTGCGCGATGTAGACTTCTCCTACGATAAGAAGGATATTCCGGCCAGGATCGAGACCGTCGAGTATGATCCTTTCCGCTCTGCCTTCATCGGACTTGCGCTGTATCGCGATGGCGCACGTCGCTACGTCATTCTGCCGAAAGAAGTGAAAGTTGGAACCACATTCATCGTCTCTGCAGATGCACCTCTTACGGCAGGGAACCGTCTTCCGCTTGGAAAGATTCCTGTCGGTACCTTTATCTACAATATTGAGATCTCTCCCGGCTCAGGTGCCAGTCTTGTCCGCTCAGCAGGCAACTTTGCAGAAGTAGTCGCGCATGACGCAGGGTATGCGCAGATAAAGCTTCCTTCGACTGAAATACGCAAGATTTCCGACCTTTCATGGGCTTCTATCGGAGCTGTCGGCAATGAAGAATATAATCTCGTCGTCATCGGCAAAGCCGGCCGCAGTCGTTGGATGGGTATCCGACCGACCGTTCGTGGTACGGCAATGAACCCTGTCGACCATCCACACGGTGGCGGTGAGGGCAAGCAGGGTCGCGGCCTGCGTCGTGCGAAGACAAAATGGGGCAAACCGTCCGGCAAAGGTCAGAAGACGAGGACTCCAAAAAAATACTCAAACGTATTTATTGTTAGCCGTCGGAAAGTAGGGAAAAAGAGAAAGGGTTAGGCAAGCATGCCCCGTCACTCGTCCGCGAGTGTCTGGGGAAGAGAAAGGGCTAATTCAAGGAAAACAGAAAACCCGCCGGCTAGCCGGCGGGTTTTCTGTTTTGGGCCTGAAAATGCCATATGGCACCTAGGTATATTACATTGTAATCAATACCGTATTTGTCAAGGTTCTGAAACGGCCTAGGATTTATGAGGGTGTTTCGGAACGGTACATTTGACTCCGCAGAGCCGTTCCTGTATCTTTCCTATATCCCGCTGCGCGGGCTTTTCATTACTTTACATGCCACGCTCACTTAAGAAAGGACCCTTCGTGGACGCTAAACTCCTGAAGAAGGTTATCGACAAGAAACCGGCCTCAACCGGGGTGATAAACACGTGGGCGCGCCGCAGCCAAATAAGTCCGGAAATGATCGGTTTTACCTTTGGCGTACATAATGGCAAGCAGCATCTCGAAGTGCTTGTTTCCGAAGAGATGGTGGGGCATCGCCTTGGCGAATTCTCGCCCACTAAGAAGTTCCTGCGTCACGGCGGCAAAATGCAGAAGGAAATGGAGCAGAAGAAACAGGAGGCTGAGATCGCTTCCGCAAAAGCTGCTAAAGCGCCTGCCGTCGCCGCTCCCGCTAAGAAATAATATATGGCATACGCAACTCTCGAGAGTCATAATCAGACGCCGCGCAAAATGCGCCTCGTTGCTAATCTTGTCAAAGGCAAGAAGGTGTCAGCGGCACTCGAGTCGCTCCAGTTCCTTCCTCTCCGTGCAGCAGAACCGATTGCAAAGCTCATCAAGAGCGCCGCTGCCAATGCGAAAGAGAAGGGTGAAGACGTGGACGCTTTGAAAGTGCGGTCGATCGTCGTCGAGAGCGCCGGAGTGCTGAAGCGCTACATGCCGCGCGCATTCGGTCGTGCCTCAGCTATTCGTCGTCGCAAGAGCCGGGTAAAAGTAACGCTCGCATAAATTTACATGACACACACCGTACATCCTTATGCACATCGTCTCGGCATCATCCGGGATTGGAAGAGCCGTTGGTTCTCCGCCGATAAGAACGTCTACCGCGAGAACATCAAAGTGGATGAGACTATTCGTCGTTTCCTAAAAAAGCGTCTGCGCGGCACCTACACGAGCGGTATTGAGATCGAACGTTCAGCAAGCGAGCTGCGTATCATCCTCTCGACCGCCCGCCCGGGCCTCGTCATTGGTCGTTCCGGTGAGAATGCGGTAAAGCTGCGCAAAGAGCTCACTGACGTTGTGCAGAAGGCTACCGGGCACGCGCTCCCGGCCGGCAAGCAGGTGAAGTTCGACATCGTCGAGGTACGCCAGCCGGAAACGGATGCAGCAGTCGTCGCCTACATGATTGCTGAAGGACTCGAGAAACGCACGCCATTCCGCCGCGTATTGAAGTCGACGGTCGAGAAAGTCATCGCCGTACGCGAAGTCGAAGGCGTACGTATCGCACTTTCAGGAAGGCTTGGAGGTGCGGAAATGAGCCGTAAGGAAGAGGTTAAGAAGGGTCGTATTCCTCTCCAGACATTCCGTGCGGATATCGATTTTGCACACGAGCAGGCATACTTGCCCTACGGTGTCCTTGGAATCAAGGTGTGGATCTATCGCGGCAATGTGTACCAAGACAAAAAGACACCGGTGCGCATGCCAGAGAGCGCTCCTCGTGGCTAATATTTCTGTATGTTGTTTCCTAAAAAAGTAAAACATCGCAAGTGGCAGACGCAGCGTCTCTCCGAAAAGCGTCTTACACGTCCTGACACGCGCGGTATCACCGTAGCGTTCGGCTCCTTCGCGCTTAAGGCGCTCACCCCGGCGCGCGTGACGAGCAATCAGATCGAAGCGGCGCGTAAAGTGCTCACCCGCGCAACAGCCAAGACGGGTAAGCTCTGGATCCGCATCTTTCCTGATCGTCCGGTGACTATGAAGCCTGCGGAAGTGGGCATGGGTAGCGGTAAGGGCGATCCGAAGCATTATGTTTTCCAGGTTCGTCCGGGGCGCATACTTTTCGAGATGGATGGTGTCCCTGAGGCTATCGCCCGGGCGCATTTGCGCCAGGCAGGTATGAAATTGCCGGTCAAGACAACGATCGTCACGCGCGGCTAATCATTGCTTTTTTCTAATTTGTATGGCAAAAAAAGATATCATGACGACCAAAACTGACCAGGAGCTTTCGAAGCTCCTCGCTGAAACGCGCGCCGAGCTCCGTACTGAGCGTTTTTCGGCTGCCGGCGCGCGCGCTAAAGACTCGAATGCCCCCCGGAAGCATCGCGCGCAGATCGCCCGCGTGCTTACCGAGCAGCACGCCCGTTCACTCCGTGCACAGCCGACCGCTTAATATCATATGGAACAGAAAACTATTCGTCCCCAATCATTCGTCGGCGTCGTCATAAAGACGGCAATGAAAGACACGGCAACGGTCAAAGTTGATCGGTACGTGAAGAATGCGAAGTACAAGAAGTACTTCGTGCGTTCAAAGAAGTATCTTGCGCATGATCCGGGCAATACGGCTCAGGTGGGTGACAAGGTGACTATCGTCGCGACCCGACCGATCTCGAAATTGAAGCATTTCGCGATAGATCCTACGAAGACGGTTTCGGCAGAGAGCGAGAAAAACTAATATGTTGCAACCTCAATCCATCGTTTCGGTAGCAGACAATTCCGGCGGACAAATCGCCCGGATTTTCAAAGTGCTTGGAGGCTCTAAGCGCCGCTATGCGGAGATTGGGGACGTGGTTGTGGTGTCCATTCAGACTGCTGCGCCGCGCAAGGCCGTAAAGAAAAAGGATATCTTTCGCGCCGTTGTCGTGCGACAGGTGAAGCCGTTCGGCCGCAAAGACGGCTCGTACATTCGCTTTGATGAGAATGCGGTCGTGCTCATCGAGAAACAGGGTAAGGAAATGGCTCCGAAAGGAAACCGCATTTTCGGTCCGGTACCACGCGAACTTTCCGAACTCGGGTGGCATTCTATCGTTTCGCTCGCTCCAGAAGTCGTTTAATTATTTTTATATGCACGTAAAAAAAGGAGACAAGGTACAAATCATCGCAGGAAAGGACAAAGGAAAGTCCGGCGTGATTGTTCGCGCATTGCCGAAAGAAAATGCAGTAGTTATTGACGGTATCGCGCTCTACAAGCGTCACCTGAAAGGAGGACAGGGGAAGGTGGGGCAGATTGTTGAACGTCCACGACCAATTGATGCGTCAAACGTTAAGCGTCTAGAATCAGCTAAGGGCGTAAAGAAATAATTGCAATATGTCTATCACCAAACAACTCCAGCAATCTGCCTATCTCGCGCTCGCGGAAATGTTCGGCTACACGAGTTCCATGCAGGGCCCACGCATTCAGAAAGTCATCGTCTCTTCCGGTGTGGGTAAGAAGCGTGACAAAAAGCAGCTTGAGATCATTCAGGACCGTCTTGCGAAGATCACGGGACAGAAGTCGGCTCCGCGTCCTGCTCGTCTCTCCATCGCGTCTTTCAAAGTACGCGAGGGGGATACGGTCGGTCTCCAGGTGACGCTCCGCGGTGCTCGGATGTATGACTTCCTCGATAAGCTCGTGCATATTGCACTCCCTCGTACACGCGACTTCCGCGGCCTCAAAGCTTCGGCAATCGACGACATGGGGAACCTCACTATCGGTATCAAGGAAAACACTATCTTCCCGGAGACCTCGGATGAGGATCTCAAGGACGTTTTTGGCTTTGCTGTTACCATCGTGACGACCGCAAAAGGGAAGGCCGAGGCCGAGGCTTTCTTCCGTCACCTCGGGTTCCCGCTTATCGTTGACGCGAGCGTAAAACGCTGATATTCTCTGACTACGCTCTTCGAGGCTTTATTTTTTTCTCATGGCAAAGAAATCCCAGCTGGCGCGATACGCCAAAAAGCTCAAACTTGTTAAGAAGTACGCAGTAAAGCGTGCGGCTTTGAAGTTGGCTGGTGATTCCGAAGGCCTCCAAGCGCTCCCGAGAAACTCTTCGCCGGTGCGCCTTAAGAACCGTTGTGCGATCACT
Organism: Candidatus Parcubacteria bacterium; assembly: GCA_021731495.1. GTDB lineage: Bacteria > Patescibacteriota > Minisyncoccia > Phycocordibacterales > Phycocordibacteraceae > C7867-001. The sequence goes on from JAKFXG010000002.1 coordinate 41,586, forward strand.
GGTCGCTCACGCGGGTATATGCGCACCTTCGGCCTCTCGCGCATTCAGTTTCGTGAACTCGCCCTCGAGGGAAAGATCCCTGGAGTAAAGAAAGCATCATGGTAAGCGACCGCGTCGGCGATTTTATCATTCGTCTTCAGAACGCCGCTCGTATCGGCAAGGCTGAAGTGTTGGTGCCGTACTCAGTACATATCACTGCCATTGCGAAAAAATTGAAGGAACTTGGTTTTGTATCTGCTGTTGAGGTCAAGGCGAAAGGGGAGAGCGAGGTGAAAAAGGATGTCGCCGTGACGCTTGCCTATGATGAACATGGTCAGCCGAAGTTGCGCGGAGTGAAGCGCATCAGCAAACCAGGCCGTCGGCTCTATCTTCCATACACCGAGGCTCACCGCGTGAAGGGCGGCACGGGCGCGCGTCTTATTTCGTCTTCGACGGGTATCATTTCCGATAGAGAGGCCCGCAAGAATCACACGGGCGGTGAGAATCTTTTTGAGATTTGGTAAATACATAGTTATGAGTCGTCTTGCAAAGAAACCAATAGCCGTAGGAAAGACCGATGTCTCGGTGGCTGGCGGTGTGCTCACGGTGAAAGGTCCGAAGGGGACACTTACGAAGCGTGTGCATCCACTGGTAGATATCGCCGTCGATGCAACAGGCGTCATGATCACTCCGAAAGATCGCTCACGTCTTGCGAAGGCGCTCACCGGAACTTTTGCATCACACGTGAAGAATATGGTCCAGGGTGTTGAGACTCCGTACATGAAAAAACTTATCCTTGAAGGCGTCGGCTACAAGATGGAAGTCAAAGGGAAGGACGTCGTTCTTACAGTTGGTTTCTCTCACACTGTGCCGCTTGCGATACCGGAAGACGTTACCGCAACTGCCGAGAAAAACGTCATGAAACTTGAGAGTGTAAACAAGGAGTCAGTCGGACAGTTCGCCGCGAACGTTCGTCGTGTGAAGCCGCCAGAGCCCTACCTTGGAAAGGGTATTCACTACGAGGGAGAAGTTGTCCGTCGCAAGCAGGGTAAGAAGGCCGTCTAATATATGAATCACAAACCTACATCAACCAGCGAACTCCGTAAGCGCCGCCATGCGCGCGTTCGTGCGCTCGTGAAAGGCACTCCGGAGCGTCCACGCCTTGCGGTCTTTCGAAGTAATCGATTTGTATCGGCACAGCTTATTGACGACGTAGCAGGGAAGACGGTGGCTGCGTCGCACGGTCGTGAGTTCAAAGGCTCACAATCAGTGCAGGCCACGTCGGTGGGTACTGCAATTGCAGAAAAAGCAAAGACGGCTGGCATCACCACAATCGTTTTTGACCGTGGCGGCTACCGCTACATCGGACAGGTCAAAGCACTTGCGGACGCTGCGCGTGCGGGGGGTCTCACTTTTTAATACTTTATGGATACATCGATGGAACAGGAGACGACACAAGAAATAGAAGGAGCACCGGCACTTGAGGTCGCTGAAACGACGCCGGTTGAGGCTGCACCCGCCGCAGCGGTAGCTCCATCTGCAACTCGTACCGGCGGCCGTGGAGCACTTCGCGGTCGCGCCCCACGGGCAGGTGGCCGCGCTCGTCCGCCGCGCGAGCGTGGAGAGTTTGAGCAAGTGACCATCGACGCGCGCCGCGTGGCCCGTGTTATGGCAGGCGGTCGCCGCTTTAACTTCAGTCTTGTTGTGGTCATTGGCGATCGAAAAGGTCGTGTGGGAGTTGGTCTTGGGAAGGGTCTCGACACTGCGCTTGCGATAGACAAAGCGACACGAGATGCAAAGAAACATTTGTTTATCGTCCCGCGCACCGCTTCAGGTTCCATCCCACACCAGGTTTCTATGAAATATTCCTCGTCCACGGTCGAGATAATCCCCTCAAAGGGCCGCGGTCTTGTCGCCGGCTCAGCGATGCGCACGGTGCTCGACCTCGCGGGCGTCACCGATGTTGTGACGAAGATACATTCTCGTTCCAAGAACAAGCTCACCATCGCGCGCGCAACAGTCGCCGCTTTAAGGAAACTCCGCGCGAAATAATCATACTGGGTATGCAACTCCACTCATTTTCACCTCGCACCAAGAATAGGAAAAATCCGCCCGTGGGGCGGGGCGGAAAGCGCGGCAAGACTTCCGGTCGCGGCGGTAAAGGGCAGACGGCGCGCGCCGGACACAAGATACGCCCGGAGGTTCGCGACCTCATTAAGAAACTCCCGAAGCTTCGCGGTCACGGAAAGAATCGCGCACGGAGCGTTCGAACCAACCGCATTGCCGTGTCCGCGGTGAACCTCTCTGCGCTCGAAGCGGCCTACAAGGCGGGCGAGACCGTCTCGCCCGCAACGCTGCTTGCGAAGGGTCTTGTGCGCCGCGCGAAAGGGCGCGCGCCGGCTGTGAAGATTCTCGGTGCGGGATCGCTCACGAAGGCACTCGTCGTCGAAGGGTGTACACTTTCTGCATCTGCTCTCGCGGCACTCACCGCGGCTGGAGGTACAAACCATGCTTAATTCTCTCATTCGCAAACTCAAACTTGCTTTCGGCGATCCTGAAATCCGTTTTCGTATTTTCTTTGTCATCGCGGCGCTCGTGCTTTTCCGTTTTCTCGCGGCAATTCCGATTCCGGGCGTCGATAAGAATGCGCTTGCCGCCTTCTTTTCAGACAACCAATTCTTCGGTCTCCTGAATATCTTCTCGGGCGGCGGCCTTTCACAGCTTTCGATCGTGATGCTCGGCGTAGGTCCCTACATCACTGCCTCGATCATCATGCAGCTCGGCACCATTATTTTCCCGCAGGTGAAGCAGGCGTACTTTGAGGAGGGAGAAGCCGGCCGCGCGAAGTTCATCGAGTGGAGCCGTCTGCTCACCATTCCGATGGCCGTTCTGCAAGCCGTCGCCTTTCTATTCTTGCTTGAGGGCCAAGGCGTCATTTCGCATCTTGGCACCATGGCGCTTATTGCGAACATCGCACTCGTCACGGCCGGCTCTCTGCTCCTCATGTGGCTTGGCGAGCTGGTGACCGAATTTGGCATCGGCAACGGGGTGTCGCTCATTATTCTCGCGGGAATCCTCGCAACCGTGCCTGGAAGTATCTCGCAAGCCATCTTTGCCGCTACTGCCGCAAATATTCCTGCGTACCTTGCATTTACCGTTCTCGGACTTGCGATGATTTACGCGGTGGTAGTCGTCTCCGATGCCGAGCGCTCGATACCGATTGCCTATGCGCGCGCCGTGCGCGGAGCGGCGCTTTCCAAAGGCGCAGCGACCTATCTTCCAATCCGGCTTCTCCAGGCAGGCGTGATACCGATTATTTTCGCGCTCTCGCTCCTGCTTCTGCCGCAAATGGCGCTTTCAGCGCTCGCGGCGCTGGAATTGTCATTCGCATCAAGCGCGGCGCTCTGGTACACCGCATTCCTCTCCAATCCATGGAACTACGGCGCAGTGTATTTCTTACTTGTCGTGCTTTTCACATACTTCTACACCGCAGTTACTTTCGAGCCGCATCGTGTCGCGGAGAATCTCCAAAAGTCGGGAGCCTTCGTTCCTGGAGTACGTCCCGGTCGTGAGACGGAAGAGTACATCGGCAAGGTCGTGAATCGCGTTACGCTTCCCGGGGCTGCCTTCCTTGGTCTTATCGCCGTTTCGCCGTCGATCATTCAAGGACTCACCGGCGTTACGACGCTCGTACTCGGCGGTACCGCGCTCCTCATCGCCGTCCAGGTTGCACTCGACCTCGCTCGTAAGATCGACGCGCAAGTTTCTCTTCGCGAATACTAAAAGGTGGTAGAGTAATTGGATGGAAACACGGACTATTTTCTTCGTCGGGAAGCCGGGGTGCGGAAAGGGAACACAAGCGAAATTGCTTTCAGAGAAAACTGGTTGGGCGGTCATATCGGCGGGCAAGCAGTTCCGGGCAATAGCCGCCGAAGACACTCCCGTCGGGCGGAAAGTAAAGTCTGAAATGGACGCCGGACTTTTGGCACCGCACTGGTTCGCGATGTACCTCTACCAAAAAGCTCTCTTCTCACTCCCCGATGACACGAGCGTTATCTTCGACGGATTTAATCGCAAGGTGCCCGAGGCGGAACTTATCATCGAATCCCTCTCATGGCTTACGCGGCCGTTTTCTGTTTTGTATTTGCACGTATCCGACGATGAGGTTCGCCGTCGTCTTGCCGGCCGTAAAGAGACCGATGGTCGCGCCGATGATGCCGTTGTCGACGAACGCTTACATGAGTACTACGAGCATACGGCCCCCGCAATCGAGCTGTTTCGGAATGCCGGCGCGCTCACCGAGATACACGGCGAACAGCCACCTGAGAAAATCGCTGCCGACATCCGCACAGCGCTCAATGTACAATGACGATACAGAACGATACTGAGCGGGCGAACCTCATCGAAGCGGGGAGGCGTCTTGCGGCCGTGCTTGAAGCGCTTCGCATGAAAGTAGCTCCCGGCGTGACTTCCGAAGAACTTGATGATTTGGCGGAACAGCTCATACGCGGCGGAGGCGACGAACCATCGTTCCTCGGCTACACACCCGAGGGCGCGCATCGGGCATATCCGGCAGCGCTTTGCGTCTCGATAAACGACGAAGTGGTCCATGGCATTCCGAACGAATCGGTAAAGACCTTGAAAGAGGGCGATATCGTCGGCCTCGATCTCGGACTTACCCACAAGGGCATCGTGGTTGATGCGGCTATCACGGTACCGGTTGGCCAAGTGGACGAGGAATCAAAGAGACTCCTTGCCGCGACCGAGCAATCACTCATGGCGGGAGTCAGGGCCGCCGTGCCGGGGAAACACATCGGGGACATCTCGCACGCTATTCAGGAGGAAATTGAGCATGCGGGCTTTAAGGTGGTGAAAGAACTTGGCGGGCATGGTGTGGGCGATGTTGTCCACGAGGAGCCGTTCATTCCCAATTACGGGCGCGTGGGTGAAGGGGCAATACTTTCCGAAGGGATGGTGCTGGCGCTTGAACCCATTTCCTCGGCCGGTAAGGCGGCGGTCACCCTCGCACCCGACGGCTACACGTATCGGACCAAGGACGGCTCCAGGAGCGCCCACTTTGAGCACACCATCTTGATAGAAAAGGATGGAGCGCGTATCATAACCGGATAACCGCAACCCAGGCGTCCGCCATCTGGCGGATTAATTTTTAAAACTATGGCCCATCCAAAAACTGAACGAACACTCGTCATCGTAAAGCCCGACGGCATCCAGCGCGCCCTTATCGGCGAGATCATGAAGCGATATGAACGAACCGGCCTCAAGCTTGTCGCACTCAAAATGCTCGTCCCGACCGAAGAGATGATTGAAGAGCACTACCTACTCGATCCGAACTGGAAGAAGAATGTCGGCGAGAAAGCAATCGCGAGCTATGTGAAAAAAGGGGAGACGCCTCCTTCAAATGATCCTATTGAACTTGCCGATCTGATTGTTGCACGCCTAAAGAAATACATGACCAGCGGGCCGGTCATCGCGATGGTATGGGAAGGCGCCCACTCGGTTGAATTAGTGCGCAAAGTCACGGGCGGTACCGAGCCGAGAAGCGCCGGCGTCGGTACTATTCGCGGCGATTTCGTTCTTGATTCCTACCAGATGGCGGACTCTGCCGACCGTGCGATTCGCAATCTCATCCATGCGTCGGGTACCGTTCCAGAGGCAGAGATGGAGATTCCGCACTGGTTTGCGAAAGAAGAGATCATCAGTTATCGCGTGCCGCACGAAGCGACGCTCTACGACGTTGATTTGAATAATATCCTCGGATAAAACCAAAAGCCCCGCTAGAAGCGGGGCTTTTGGTTTTCCACATGCATTTATCAAAAATCGGGTATACTTTCACATGGAGCTGTTCCTAAAAACGCAACTTGCCTAATGCAAGGGGTTTCGGAGTCGTCAGTGGCAATGTGAGCGATATTCGTTCCTACGCTACTGCGCAGGAACCCCACCTGGAAAATAAAGTTGCATTAGGGAATGGCTCCACGAAAAAACCGCTCTGTAGAGAGCGGTTTTTTCGTGGAGTGCCGTGGTACATTTTATGCATGTCATTGCGATTAAGTTTTTATGGCGGAGCAGGGAAGGTGACCGGATCAAATTTTCTTATTGAAGGGGCAAATGGAAAAGTCCTTGTCGACTGCGGCATCGAACAAGGCGCTGACTTTTGTGAAGAATGCGTGTATGGGCCGTTCCCGTACGACGTGAAGGCGATCGACGCGCTTGTCGTCACGCATGCGCATCTCGATCACGTCGGCCGTATTCCAAAGCTCGTGCGGGACGGTTTTCGCGGAAAGATTTACATGACACCGGCGACGCGCGACCTCGCCGAACTCATCATGCGCGACTCGGTCGGCATCCTGAGCGAAGAGGCCTCTCGTCGAGATATTGCGCCACTCTACGGGGAGAAAGATGTTGATGCAACTTCCTCACTCATCGAAACGCTTGAGTATCATACCGAAAAAGAAATTCCTGCCTGCCGGCAGGCAGGGCCCACGGGACTCTCAGTGTATCTCCGCAACACCGGCCACATCCTCGGCTCGGCGAGTGTGCGCATCAAGGATGAGGAGGGCGTTGCCGTTGCGCTCACGGGCGACATCGGCAACTCTCCTTCGCCACTACTGCCTGACTGGGAACCAGTGACCGACGCGGATGCACTTGTTATGGAGAGCGTGTATGGCGACCGAAATCACCCGAGCCAGCAGGCTCGCACCGAGATCTTGGCCGAGGTATTGAAGCGCGCAATAGCAAAAGGCGGCGCTATTCTCATTCCCGCCTTCTCGCTTGAGCGCACACAACTGATGCTCTATGAACTCTCAAACTTTTTTTCCGCAGGGACGCTCCCAAAGATCCCCGTGTTTCTGGACTCGCCGCTTGCCATCAAGGTGACCACCGTCTACGAGAAGTGGGGTCCAACGTACTTTAAGCCCGAAACCGAGGATGAGATGAAGCGAGAGGAAAGTATTTTTGAATTTCCGTTTTTGAAACAGACCCCTTCGCGCGAGGAGTCGATGTCGATAGAGAAGGTGCCGGGCCCGAAGATCATCATCGCCGGTGCAGGCATGAGTCACGGCGGCCGTATCGGTCACTGGGAGACGCGCCACCTGCCCGATCCCTCATCCACGCTCATTATCGTCGGGTACCAGGCTCCCGGGACGCCCGGGCGGCGTATGATGGAGGGAGCATCGAGCGTGCGGCTCGGCGGCAATGAGATAAAAATTAAGGCCAAGGTCGAGAATCTCACGGGATGGTCCGCACATGCCGACCGCGATGAATTGCTCAAATTTGCGCACGCATCACTGCCGCGCCCAAAAGCCATTTTCACTGCCATCGGTGAGCCTTCAGCTGAACGTTTCCTTGCTCAGCGCATCCACGACTACCTCGGCGCGCGCGCCATCGTTCCCGAGTCAGGGCAGACCTGGGAGATTACCAAGGATTCAGTCAAACAAGTTCCGGTTTAGCTAGCGGTAGTGTACCGCCGCTCCTATCAAATGTTGACTACGACCGTGGTACACTTTTGATATGGGAATCGTAGAGTCGGAAGCGAGGAAGAAGCGTGTGTATACCAACGTGCAACAAGCATTGCTTGTTACGGTCGCACTCACTGGTGTGGCTCTTGTTGCAGCCATAGCGCCGAATACGCCCGCGGCGTTGGCTAAATTACCGAGTGTAAAAAGAGCACAACTGCGATATCAATACAGAACGGCACTTGGAAGGCTCGCCGCAAAAGGACACATCGTCTTTGAAAAACGCGACGGGAAACAGTATGCCAGGATTACCGAGTCGGGTCGCAAGGTTCTCGTGTTCGAGCAAGAGAAAGTGAAGTTCAGCGTCACTAGAAAAAGACGATGGAACGGGAGATGGCGAGTGGTCATTTTCGACATACCTGAACGCCGTCGCCGGACACGAGATCGACTCAGGAATCTGATGCTAGAGACAGGTTTTGTGCGGCTCCAGGATAGCGTCTGGGTCTTCCCTTACGACTGCGAGGATTTCATTTCTTTAGTAAAAGCGGAGTTAAAAATCGGTTCGGCCATCTTGTACATGGTTGTTGAACACATAGAAAATGATACGCATCTGCGTGCCCACTTCGGTCTGAAATAAGTCTCGGATACCAGCGCGAGCATATCAAAAGTTATATACGACCGTTGTATTAATTTGATATCTTCCATTATCTTGTGGTACACAGATGAAAGCCAACGCCATCGTTCCCGAGTCAGGGCAGACCTGGGAGATTACCAAGGATTCAGTGAAAAAGATTTAAAACAAAAACCACTCCTTTCGGAGCGGTTTTTGTTAGACGACTTGCTTAGCGATGCGGGCGAAAACTTCAGGATGTTCGGAAGCAAACTCTGCGAGGACTTTACGGTCGAGCGCAAAACCGGTCTTCTTCAGCTTTGCGATGAACGTACTGTAGGACTTGTGACCATTGTCGCGGACAGCGGCGTTGAGGCGCACGATCCAAAGCTGACGGAAATCGGTCTTCTTGTCACGACGGTGGGCGAAGGCGTAGCGGCCTGCGCGCATGAGCGCCTCGTGTGCGTAACGCTCCTTCTTAGAGCGGATGCCTCGGTAGCCCTTGGCCCTCTCGAGGACATTCTTGCGGCGTTTCTGCGCCATAACTCCACCTTTGATTCGTGTCATACAGAAATAATTAAAAACATTAATTAAATTATGCGCCTGTGCCGGGAAGGAAACGGCGGCGAACCTTTATGGTCAGGTTGAGTGCAACGGGGCGGCGCTTGCCGCTTCTCTCGGAACCGCTCTGCTTTGCGTTGAAATGGTTTTGACCCTTCGCACGCGCCATGAGCTTCCCGTTGCGGGTAACTCGTATTCGTTTTGAGTAAGATTTGTTTGTTTTCATGGTTTGTTTGCTTGCCCCGTTAGAAGTTGAGTCTGCGAGACTTTCTAACTGGGGTTTTCATGTGGTTGGTTTCTGTTCTTTCTCGCGTTTCGCCTGGGCGATGAGATCACGCTCAATGACGCCTGCAAAGCCCTTCGGGCTTCTCGTAACCGGCTCAGCGACCTTGTAGGCATAAGGAATGAGCTTGAGGAACCTCTCGAGGCGTTCCTTGAGGAATTTCTCCTCCATGCTCTTATAGCGGCCTTTTAGGAAGAGCTCAGCGCGTACCCGGTGGCCCTCCGCGAGCCATTCAGCGGCCTTTTTAGCCTTCAATTCCATATCATGGTCGCCGGTGCCTACCTTGATCTGGACCTCCTTGGTCTCGGATACCTTGACCTTAGCCTTTGCTACCTTTTCCTTCTTGCTACGCTCGTATTCGAATTTACCATAATCCATGATCTTCGCAATGGGAGGGACGGCCGAGGGCGAGATCTCGATCAAATCGAGCCCGGCGGCTTTCGCTGCCGCAAGAGCGTCGGCAAGAGAGAGGACTCCGAGGTTGCTTCCATCCGCACTAATAACGCGCAATTCTTGCGCGCGGATCTCGTTATTTAAGCGGAGTCGGTCGGTAGCCACTGGAAGTGCCGTAAGTGTAGCATAAAAATCACGAAGTACGCAATGCAGTGTTCATTTAGAGATCTGACTTGGGGTTGAGAGAATGATTTCTGCCTTATTCTTATATAAAGAAATTTCCCCCGAGAGAGTGATAACCGTTCCTTCGTAATGGGAGGGGTCGCCGAATCTCTTCACATCGTCGGCGAAGATGACGCCGGCAAACGGACAGGTCTTATAGTCCTTGCAAAAGTCGAGAAAGACAGTCCCGCTCTTAGACGTATAGGCGTCGATGAGCATGCCGCGCACGGAGGCCACTTGTCCTATGTGCCGAGGAGCTTCCGTGTAGTCTATTGTCCCAACTGAAACGGGCGCGGCCGCTCCTGCGGCCGCGCTGTTGCCTCGGTAGGCGTCAAAAAGTTTCTTCAAAATGTCCTCATACGTTCGGCGGAGCGTTTCGTCGGTGCCTATTTCGAGGATTTCGTCATTTATGGTTGTCGCTGAATTAGTCCAGTTGTAACTGCCATGCGCATATGCTGAATCGGTGACGATCGCTTTGATGTGCATGATGCCGTTGCCGCTCGCATGCTTCTCAGTTACCATGGGGATGCCGGCTCCGATAAGCTTCGCGATGATGGGGGCGCTGTAACTGCCCGCGGCCTGGCCGGAATCCACTATGCCGCGCACATCCACTCCGCGTTTCTTCGCCGCAACGAGCGCATCGGCAATGCTGTGAATCGTAAATGTATACATCGCGAAGTAAATATGACTCCGCGCCGCTTCGATGAGCGCGATGACTTCTTTATCGGTCTGTTTCTGGTCGAGACTGTATACCACGCGTATCGAGTCGGTCGGCGGCGCCGAGACGGTCTGCGCGGGGATGTCTATGCTCGTGCCCGCCGCTTCGCTGTCGCCCGCCGCATATCCCACGCCGCCCGCCGCGAGCGCGAGTACCGCTGCGACTAATGCACGGATCATTTTCTGGCTCATTGGTTTAGTATACCCCTTACCACGTTTTTCCATCATCGTAAAAATACTGCGAGCTAAAGATACAAGGTGCATCAATAAATTCGAAAGTGGTAAGGGGTATACTGCACCGGCGACGCTTGGCTAATCCGATTTCGAGGCGGGCTCACGTAGCCCGTTCTTTTGCGCTCGGTACGCGAGGAGGTTGTACCGACCGATAAAGAAAAGCACGAGAAGGAAGAGTGCGACCATACCCCAACGTGCGGGGCCAATCCAATCAGAGGTGACGTCGCCAAACCAGTACGAGAGGGAAAAAAGAATAGTTCCCAGGAGCAGACCTCCGGCAATCGCTTTAGGCACGAACGCAGAGAGAGGAAAACGGAAAAAACCGCTCGCTATATACGTAGTGAATCGCAATCCGGGTACAAAGTGACCCGAAAAAATTATCACCGCATAGCGATCCTGAAGCCACGAACGGAAGGACGCAGTGAAGTCGTGATCGATATAATGCGCAAGTCGCTTATGAGTACGGGCGAGAAAGCCGATGGAGTAAAGTGTGGAGTCTCCGAGCATGATGCCGACATACAGAGAGAGAAGTGCGAGCGGAATGGAAATAAAACCATCTGCCGCGAGTACCCCGACGATGATTGTGGTCAGGTCCTCAAAAACAAAGGCACAAAGAATAATCGCGAGCGATAAAAGCATCACGTTATTCACAGAACCGTCGATGAGCTGAGAAAGGAAAGGGAGCATACAATGAGCTCTTTCAGAGTAACAGATTTTCTTGGGGAGGGCTTGCTGCTCCATTTGCACTGAGGCGGCACAGCGCGTATCCTGAACGGTATGAAACGAGTGGGTGTCGTACTCATCCTCGTGCTTGCCTTTTTCGGGCTGGCAGACTCCATATACCTCACCCAACATGCCGTAAACGGTACTCCGCTTCTCTGCGATATCCAAAATCTGTCGGGGTGCAATGTCGTCGCGCTGAGTCAATATTCGTATGTCTTTGGCATACCACTTGCCGAATTCGGGGTCCTGTTCTACGGCATCGTATTTGTCCTTGCCGCTCTTGAAATCGTCATTTTCGATCAGCTCTTGCGCCGCGTACTGCAGGCCGTCTCGTTTGCCGGCGTCATCTTTTCGCTCTACTTTATGTCGGTTCAACTGTTCGTAATACAGGCATTCTGTATCTATTGTTTGATATCGACACTCATTGCGTTTCTTATTTTCATTCTCGCGAGTTTTATTGAACCTATACGCAGAGGCAGAGATACTAATCCGCAGCTGTCAGCCAGCGTCGCTCCTCGGCAACCTGATGCAGGGTCTACGTCAGGATTTCCAAACGGAAGCGGAAGTCTCCCTATGCCACCCACACCCTAGCTATGCAACGCACAATCCTCGCTGTGTTCACCTTCTTTTTTCTTCTGCCGACGAGTGTTCTTGCCGCACAAGGCCCGGCATCTTTTTCAGCAGCGCGCTCGCTTCTTGTTGCGAGTTCTTCACCTGGGAACGCGTATGCGGCGGGCGTTTCGGTCGTCGTTACCGCTCCGGTAGCAGGGGACCTCTCAATAGTGGGAGGTTCGGTTATCGCTGCCGCACCGGTACGTGGCGACACGCTTCTTCTTGCAGGCTCAATAAGCTCGCGCGCCCGTATGACGGGCGATCTCCGGGCGCTCGGCGGGCGTATACACATTGAAGAGCCGGTGCTGGGTGACTTGGTCGCTCTTGGCATCTCAGTGCATGATTCCGGCCGTGTTGCAGGAAGCGTCTTTATTGCCGCAGCGGACGTTACGTTGACAGATGGCGCCTCGGGCCCGGTTACCATTTATGGGAACAATGTCTCGCTCGCAGGGGATTTCGCGGGTGACATCAAAGTCACCGCAAGCGGTCACCTGACGCTTGCGGCGAGCACCACGATACGCGGGAAACTTATCTATGAAGCGCCCGAAGCTGCTGCAATACCTGCGTCTGCGACGATAGTCGGCGGCGTCGAGTACACGAGCGCCTCCTATCTGCCGGATGCCGGTACGTCGCGCATTCTCGCGCTCGTGAGCATCGGGTTCTTCCTCTTCGCGCGCATTCTCGGGGCTCTCATCCTTGCCGGCCTTCTGGCCGGCCTCTTCCCGAGGCTTGCGGAATCAATCGCCGAGCGTGCACATACGAAACGTCCTCGTAGTATTTTGCTTTCCATGCTGCTCGGCTTTGCCATACTCGTCGCCACGCCAGTTTTGCTCATTCTCCTCTCGCTTACGTTTGTCGGCATCGGTCTCGCGCTTCTGCTTTTCATTGCCTATATCCTCCTGGTGCTTCTCGCTGGTGTCTATGCCGGCATCCTTCTCGGGAGTATTTTTGCGCGCCGTTTTTTCGGTCGCGAGACGGTACTCTGGCACGACGGCGTACTTGGCATGCTTGCGCTCTCGCTCGTCACTCTCGTTCCGGTGATTGGTCTTTTCGTGGCCTTTCTTCTCACCGCCTTTTCGGCGGGCGTGCTCCTGCAACTCTTTTTTCAATTCGCTTTCCCTCACGACGACCACACGCCTGAAATGCTATAATTGCACGAATGGAAGTACCCAAGATTCATTCACCAGCACCCGATTTCACGCTCCCTGATCAAGACGGGGAAAATCACGCACTCTCCGACTACAAGGGGAAGTGGGTGCTGCTTTATTTCTACCCAAAGGACGACACCCCAGGGTGCACCATCGAAGCCTGCGCCATCCGCGACCAGTTCAAGGATTTTAAGAGTATCGGTGCGGTCGTGCTCGGGGTCTCAACCGACAGCGTTGCGAGTCACAAGAAATTCGCGACTGCCTACGAGCTGCCGTTTACGCTGCTTGCCGACGTGAACAAAGAAGTTGTGGGAATGTATGGCGTTTTCGGCGAGAAAAAGTTCATGGGGAAAACCTACATGGGTACAAGCCGTACCTCGTTCCTCATCAATCCTGCGGGGAACATCGCCAAAGTGTACGAAAAAGTGAAGCCGGAGAAGCACGCCGCTGAAGTCATTGCGGATTTGCGAGCGTTTGCTCAATGATTTCTACAAAACAGAAAGAGCGTGTATTGCGCGCGCGGAAGATACTTTCGTATCTGAAGAAAACATATCCGGCGCCAAAGAGCGAACTGATACACGAAACGCCGATGCAGTTTCTTGCTTCGGTAATCCTTTCGGCGCAGTGCACGGACAAGACCGTAAACCGGGTAACAGAGAAGTTGTGGAAGAAATACAAAACCGCAGAGGATTTTGCGAAAGCGAATCCGGCAACGTTCACAAAAGAGATCTCATCGGTTACCTTTTTCCGTAATAAAGCGAAAGCGATTATCGGCGCGGCAAAGATCATTCAAACGCGGCACAAGGGAACCGTGCCGCGCACCGAAAAAGAGCTTGTCGCCCTGCCCGGTATCGGTTATAAGACGGCGCACGTTATTCTCGGCGAACTCTACGGCGTATGGGAGGGTATCGCGACCGATACGCACGTGAAGCGTTTCGCAAAGCGTTTCGACCTGACTGACCAGAACGACCTCACGAAAATATCAAAAGACTTGGAGGCACTCATTCCAAAAAAAGACTGGAAATACATAAACAATGGCCTGGTGCTCTACGGCCGGTACGCGTGTCCTGCACGCCCGCATGATTGTGCCACACACCCGCTCACAAAACTCTGGCCGCCTGCCGCGCTGCGCTGGCCGAAAGCGAAATAAAAGCATTGGGTCCCGCACGTTTGCGGGACCCGGGTATATCAAGGCCGATTGTGATCCTTGAGTTCATTGATCGTGTAAAGGCGCGCCGCCCAGAGACATCCTTGGATAAATCCGAGCCAGCGAAAGACCTTATCCATTCTCCCTTCATGGATAAAAGTAGTCATTTGGTCAAGCATCCCATGACAGTGGGGAAGTGCTTGCTCCCCCGAACAGAGATATTCCTCATGAGGAAAGTCGATCTTGCCGATTTTTTGCTCCTCAAACCTTTTTCGATAGAGGTCGATAACGCCCAGCATCTTCTCCGGAGTCATGGTGACATCCTTCTGTGGTTCTAGTTCCCAGTCACAACCCTATTCAAAAGAGGTTGAGAAGTCAACTTCGTTTTTACAATGTTAATGACTTTTGTACCTTAATCTCTTTCCATCGAATATTGGGGTAGGATGGCAAGAATGATGACCCCCGCAGAATTTAGGGTACTCGTGTGGCGCTACTACCGAACACACGGGCGGCATGACTTGCCTTGGCGGCAAACGCATAACCCATACTGCGTACTTGTCTCAGAAATAATGCTCCAGCAAACGCAAGTGGATCGGGTGATACCGTTTTATAAAAAGTTCACACGGAAATTTCCAACAGCCAGAAAGCTTGCGCAAGCCCCATTGTCTGAAGTCCTGAAAAGCTGGCAGGGCCTCGGCTACAATCGACGGGCTAAGCAGCTCAGGGCTGCCGCCCAAGCGCTCACTGAAAGAAAATATCGAACAGTCACCGAACTTGAGGAGTTACCGGGTGTCGGACCATACACGGCGCGCGCGGTCGCCGCATTTGCAGACAACCAAGATGTGATTTTTATTGAGACAAATATCCGCACGGCGATTATTCACCATTTCCTTCCGAAGAAGAAGAAAGTCTCGGACAAGGACATTGAGAATGTACTTCTACGGGTCCTCCCGAAGGGGAAGTCGAGAGATTGGTACAGCGCGCTTATGGACTACGGTGCGTATTTGAAACGTTCGGGTATTTCACACAATGCAAGGAGTAAGGGGTACGTGAAGCAGTCGAAATTCTCTGGGTCTCTACGAGAAGCGCGTGGCGCTCTTCTGCGCGAACTCACCCAGGGAACCGTGCCGCGGGCACTCCTCTTGAACCTTCTTGGTGCCTCGCGGCGCGCACAAGTTCTCACGGCGCTTGATGCTCTCCTCGCTGAGGGATTGGTATGTGTGAAAAAGGGTCATGTCGCACTCGCCAACTAACGAAAATCTCTTATGCGCAAGGTTGTCGCGACGCCAGCGATAGCGATGAATCCGCCGGTGAGCAGGAAAAATAGCTGATAGGTGCCGAAATACAGAATGAGGCTGCCGACTACCGGCGCGATCAAGTTTGCAACCGGCCAGACGCCTCGGAAAAAGCTTATTGACGTGATGTCTTGTTCGGATACTCGACGGAAAAAGTGGGCTGTGGTCATGCTCTCAATGAGAGCCGTGCCTACGCGAGAGCCGATAAGTATGAGAAGAATGAGGACAAGCGGGGAAGACGGCGAAAGAAAGCTGAGAGAAACAACCGCCCCGCCTGCAATAAGAAATCCTGCGAGCATCAGTTCTTTGTCGCCGAGGAATCGGTCTGCGATCCATCCGGCAGGATATTCGACAAGCACGTAGGGTATGAGCATGATCGAGAACATCCATCCGAGGGTCGCCCATGGTATGTCGAGCATGGTGTGGAGGTAGAAGGGAACGTATAGCGGCGCCCAGATGTAAAAGAGGTAGAGGATAAGATGTCCGAACGTGACCGCTGCGAAATCGCGGTCCTGCAGGATACAGGCCATTGTGTCCCGGATGTGGGAGACTTTCGGTGCCGCTCCCTTTGGGAGATTTTGCGAAGTGAGAAGGATAATAAGCGGTATCGTCGCCGCGGCGGCGGCGAGGAAGACGCGGCCAAAGGCGTCTGAATGTGCCAAGAGCGCACCCATGAGGAGCGGTGCGGCGAGGGTGGCAATATTCCATCCCGTGAGAAAAGTTGTGCGCACGCGGCCCGCTCCGTCTTCAGTCCCAGTCGCTTCGAGAAGTATATCGAGCCCGTAGGAAAGAAACGACTGGAGCGAAATGGTGACAGCGATAAGGAGTATGCTCGCTAGAGCGCCTGGAGCCGCCGCGAGCGCGAGCAGGGCGAGCATTTCTGCGATGGCAAATCCAAGCGCGAGTCGTTGTGCGCCGTATCGTGCGACGATCCGTGGGAGGTAGGGGAAAAGAATGACGCCGACAGCTGCTCCTCCTGCAATAACGAGACCGGTGTACGCCACCGGCATGAAGGATGAGAGGTAGGGAAGTAGGATGTAAGCGACCAGGGCGGCGAACATCGAGAAAAAGAAATTCCCGAAAAAAAGGATAACGCGCGGAGACATTGTCTTCGAGCATAGCATACGAAAAACGCGGTCCGTCAAAGACGAACCGCGTTGAACTAATGGTTGTGCTGTTCGATGCGAATCATATGCGCTTCTGAGGCAGGCGAGTCAGGTGCGAGTAGCAGAAGTTCAGAATTGCCAAAGTGGAATTGTGTGAGAAGGTCTATCCATGGGAGATCGTAATACGCAGCATAGAGCATTTTGCCGAAATCGCCGTGGGTCACAAGGAGCACCGACCCATCAAGGTGCCATTTCTGAACCTCATCCAGAACTTGTTTTGCGCGCTTGATGAGTTGCGGGAACGTTTCGGCACCTTCCGGCGATAGGAAGTACGTGATGGTATCTGTTTTTATGATGGCGGGGGCACAGAGCTTCTCAATGTCATCTACCGGCTTGCCAGTCATCGTTCCGAAATCGCGTTCGATTAGGCCCTCGATGACTCGCGGTGCCGGAAGACTGAGAGTCTTTGTGATCGCACAAGCGGTATCGTACGCGCGCATGAGCGGCGACGAATACACTGCATCAAACGTGAGGCCATGGTCCCTGATCCCCTCGGCGAGCTCAAGAGCTTGGCGCATACCGAGTTCGGTCAATGGTAAATCCCGATGGCCGTTGAGGATGCCAGCAGTATTGTCCGCATTTTGCCCATGTCGGGCCACATAGATTTTCGTCATAGATGTCTTCCCATCGAAATAGTTTCGTTCTGACCCGAGACTACCATAAAACGATCACGGCGGCACTCTCGTGCCGCCGTGATCTCGCCCATTTCAATTTACATTCCAATCAAGACCGGAATGACCATCGGAGCTTTGTTGGTGTGAGCGAAGAGGAATCCGGCCATCACGTCGGTCAGATTGTTCTTCACATAGTCGAGATCGATCGGGTTCATATTGCGCGTCGAGTCCTCAACGGTCTTTTTGATGAGGACTCGTGCCTCATTGAGTAGATTCTGCGACTCGCGCAGGTAGATGAAACCGCGGCTGATGATATCAGGAGACTTACGCAGTTTTCCGGTCTTCAAGTTCACGCTCGCGATAATGACGAACATGCCGTCTTTCGCAAGTGACTGGCGATCGCGGATGACCACCTCCTGAATGTCGCCGATCATAAATCCGTCGACGATCATTGGCGAGGACGGAACCTTTTGTTTGTGCACGTTCATCCGCTCGCCGTCTTCGATATCGATAACAGTACCGTTGTCCGGGATGATGATATTTTCGCGAAGGAAGCCGGATTGTTCAACGGCTTTTGCGTGGCATGCAGTCATTGAGCGATACCCGTACGCCGGCATGAAGAATTTTGCGTTCACTTGCTTGTTGATCCAGACGAGCTCGCCGGTATTGCCGTGGCCGGTCGAGTGGACGTCAGAGGAGCGGTAGTGAATGAGCGAGACGTTGTGGCGATACAAATTGTCCTTCAATTTCTGTACGGCGATCTCGTTGCCGGGAATGACCGATGACGAGAGCACGATGGTATCGCGCTCGGTAAGGGTAATGTACTTGTGCTGCCTCGTTGCGATGCGCATGAGCGCGGCGAACTCTTCTCCCTGTGCACCAGTCGAAAGGATGACGATTTTGTCCGGCGGATAGTTGCCGATGTCTTGTGCGGGGATGAGCGTGTTTTTATCGATCGTGATAAGGCCGGCTTTTTCCGCTATCTCGAGGTTGTTCTTGATGGAACGTCCTTCCGTTACGATTTTCTTTCCGAGCTTCTCCGCGGTCTCAATGATGTGGATCATGCGCTCGAACTGGGAAGCGAACGTGCCGATGATGAGCCGCCCGGGCACTGTCTTAATGATGTCTTCCAGGGTTTGAATGACACGCTTTTCGGGGATGGAGAAGCCGTCCTTCTCGGCGTTTGTTGAGTCGGCGATGAAAAAGATGTTCTTATCTTTGGCAAGTGCTCCCCAGGTTTTCTGCTCGCGCTCGCTTGGGATACCGTCGTCATGGTCGAGCTTCAAGTCGCCGGTGATGACGACGTTGCCTTGCGGGGTCTCTATCGAGACACCCATCGAGTCGGGAATCGAGTGCGTGACGGGGAAAAATTTCACCCGTGTCGAACCGATGACCACGGACTGCCCAACTTCAACCGTAATCATTTCCGATTTCGGAACATCCGGATACTCCTCCTGGCGGCGCTGGATCATAACGGACGTTAGATTTTGCGTGTAGATAGGCGGCGTGCCGAAGCGCGGCATCACAAAAGGGATGCCGCCGATGTGATCGAGGTGTCCGTGCGTGATGATGACGCCCTTCACGCGAGCCGCGTTCTTCTCAAGGTATCGGGTATTGGGGAGGATGTAGTCGACTCCCGGAGACGAAGCTTCGGAGACGAATTGGAATCCCGCGTCAAAAACGAGAATGTCGCCAGTCGCGCCTATTTCAACGGCGGTCATGTTGCGGCCCACTTCCTCGACACCGCCAAGCGGAATAATGCGGACCGAAGTCGGTCCGACCGGTTCAGGGAAGTAGTCGACGGCACGGTTTACGCGTGTTGGCTGAGCCGTCGGGCGGCGCAGTATCCGCTGAATGCGGCGTGAGGCCCCTCCGGGACGCGGACCTCCGCGGTCGCTTGATCGATTCCCGCGGTTGAAACGTCTCCCCGGGCGGTCGGAGCGTGGTCGTGCTTCATGTGCAGGACTTGGTTGTGTCTCGGGTGCACGTCCCGGAGCTGGCGCAGGCGCTGGAGCTGGATTCATAATTGATTGATTAGGTAGTCGGGTAAGATTGTTAAATTGAAACTGAAACCCGTACGAAAATAATGAGCAATGTTAGCGGGCGAAGAACGGCCAGACCGCGTCGGTCTTTCGATACCACGATGCGACTGTCGCGAAGCGATCTGCGGGGGTAATGATCTGCGGAAGAACGATGCCGCGGAGATCATGGGGTACGGCGTAAGTGAAACTTGGCGCATAAATGAATGCGGCCGGGTAGTCTGCGGCTATGAGGTTCTCGATCTTCTGGAGATCCGCGGCACGGGTCCCTTTGTCGGCGGAACTACGTGCGTTCTCAAGAAGCGCGTCAACGGTCTTATTTGCGTACATCGCGATATTGAGACCCGGATCGTTCCGCTCCTGCGAATCCCAGAATGCATAGAGATCCTGGTCTCGGCCTATCACCATGCCGTAGAGGAGCGCTTCGTACTTGCGCGGGCGGATGACGTTTTGCGAAAGGTCGCCCGGCTCGTAGAGTTCGACGTCAACCGGGATGCCGAGTCGCTCCCAATTCGTCTTAACCGCACTCGCGACGTTTTTCAACTCAGGCACATTCGAGGTGCGTATGGTGATGCGGTCGAGTGTTTGCTTTGCGGAGGCGTTCTTCCATGCGCGGAGAGCTCCATCATAGGTCCATCCGGATGCCTTGAGCACTTCTGCCGCCGCCGCTATCGAGTTTTCCGATTGGGGGACTGCGACTGCTGAATACCTTTCCCCGGCGGCACAGGACCCATAATCGGGGTCGCGTAACCG
>JAKFXG010000010.1 GCA_021731495.1 Candidatus Parcubacteria bacterium
ATCTATCGCAGGTCCCTTACACAGGTCTTGATCTTGGACCTTTTGGCACTGTTCTATATTGGCTCGCTCTCGTCGGGCTCGCGCTCACCGCTGCATATTTTATTCTCTTCGTTCTGGTCCCAGCCGTGAATCGTCGTGCGCATAGCTTTGGTTCGCGCGTTTCCGCTGTACTCAATACACGAGAACGTGGACTTGCTCACGCACCTTCTGTTGCAACAGCGCATCCGCCGGCACGAACCGAAGCACCCGAATCACATGCGGAAGCATCGCCCGAAGCCCCTCGCGGGTATTCATCGTACGATGGCTTCAAATCCTTCGCGCATAACGGCGCGCTCTCGATTGAGGATATCGTGAAGAGTCTTTCGCGAAAGCATCCTATGATGGAAACTGAGCGGAAAACAGAGTCGGTCCCAAACGTCGAACCTATGTTTAAAAACATTGAACCAGCGTATGAAAACGTTGAGCCTATCTATGAGAATGTCGAGCCAGTTATGACAACCGATGCCGCCACTGAGACGAGTGCTGTGCCTCCGCATGCTCGTGGATTCGCTGCTGCACTTGTCGAGGGCGATCGTACCGCCGTCTTCGCTGGTCTGCGCCAGCATGTGCGCGGTGGAGGAGCACCGGAACGCCTTATCTCCGAAACCGTCTGTCTTCTTGACGATGTGTACCGTGCGCGTATTGATGGCACTGCTTGTGACGCCGACCTTGCACGTCTGACGGCGCGCCTTGATACGCCAACTCTGGAGAAGCTCGTTGCGGCGCTCACGACAGCCATTGATGCCAGCTACTCGGCAGGCGTAACGGGTGCAAAACTTGCACTCACTCGTGCACTCTCGGCACTTGGAGCGTAGCGTTACTTACGCGAGCGGATATCCTCGCTCACTTTCGTTATGAAATCAGACAGGGAAGACACGTCTAGTTTCCCGTGGTCGCGGCTTTCAACCGACAGGGTCTTCGCTTCGACTTCTTTATCTCCGACGACGAGCAGATAGGGAATTTTTTCCATCTTAGCGGCTCGTATCTTCTTGCCGAGCGATTCATTTGCATCATCCATATCTGCACGGATGTTCGCCGACTTCAGCGCGTCTACGACTTCCCTTGCGTACGCATTGTGTTTTTCAGAGACCGGCAATACGCGCGTCTGTACCGGACTAAGCCAGAGCGGGAAGGCGCCGCCGTATTTCTCAATGAGGAAAGCCATACTGCGCTCGATAGCTCCGATAGAAGAGCGGTGAACAACGAACGCGCGGTGTTTCTCACCATCTTCACCGATATACGTGAGGTCGAACCGGTCTGGCATACAGAAATCGTATTGCACCGTAAACGCGGTATCCTCCTTCCCGTTCACGTTCTTCATTTGGATGTCTATTTTTGGACCATAGAAAGCGGCCTCATCTTTTGCTTCCTCAAACCGCGAGCCGCGCTTTTTCATCAACTTGCGCAGGAGGTCTTCCGACTTTTCCCACCCGGCATCATTTTCGTAATATTTTTCTGTATTTGCACGATCTCCAAGCGAGAGGCGGTAGCGATAGTCCACATCGAGTGTAAGGCCGAACACCGAAGTGACATATTCGATAAGATCGAGAGCATTACTAATCTCACTAACGGCCTGTTCTTCATTTGCGCAAATAATGTGCGCGTCAGAGAGGCAGAATGTTCGAACACGTTGAAGTCCCATGATCTCACCTGATTGTTCATAGCGATACAGCTTTGCGAGTTCGGCGATGCGCATCGGCAATTCCCGATAGCTGACTGGCTTGCGTAGGTAGAGCTCAAAATGATGTGGGCACGTCATTGGTCGAAGCATGAATTGCTCCTTGTCTATCTCGATGGGCGCATACATCGAATCCTTGTAGTGAGGGTAGTGACCACTCTTTTTATATAAATCGAGTTTGGCAATGTCGGGGGTATACACATGAAAATATCCACGCCTGATTTCTTCATCGACGATAAAACGCTCAAGCTCGCGTCGTATTACGGAACCCTTTGGAGTGAAAAGAGGGAGCCCCTTGCCAACAGAGTCGGAGAAGCTAAAAAGATCCAGCTCCTTCCCGAGCTTTTTATGGTCGTGTTCTTTGTCTGGTGGCATATCCATATCTGCGGAAGATATCATAGCACTTTTAAGCATAAGGGAAAAAGTGCGTCCCCGGCAGCTGGTGCTGCCGGGGACGAAACGATTATCGAACGAAAGGTGAAGGCTTTACGGAGTTGGTGAACCTCTTTCCTTCATGAGGTTTCGCCGAAGTCCGGTCGTTGTTTGTTCTTCCTGATGCGCACCGTAAAGCGGCTTCCTCGGCCTTAACGTGCGCGTTCCAGAGTTCGAGGAACTCAAGGATATGCACGCGCTCATCTTCCGAAAATGGTTCGCCGCTGCCGGCAAATCGGCCGAGCGCTGTTTTCACAGCCCTGAGATTTTTGAGCACGAGGGTTCCTTTGGGATCTCTCCTCCCATTCAGTTCTTTGAGATGAGCGATAAATCGCGCGTATCTCCCGTTGTCATCGATTTCCTTAATAGCCTTCTTGATGACTTTCCGGATCCCTTCGTGATTCTCGGACAGGTTGTCCGAGAGACGGACAATGTTGGCAGCTTTTTCGCAATTGGAGTCGAAACTCATTCAGAAACCCCTCTGTTGGATGAACGTACAAACAAACGTCCTAGGCGAGAGTAGTCTTTTAGCCGCCTTTTGTCAAAAGAATACAAGGTTCAACCTTGTATTACAGATGTGATTTAGAGCGGCTTGAGCTCTTCTATCGCGAGCGAGGTCTCGCCATTTCTGACCGAGACTTTTCCTTTCACGAGGAGGCATGCACCCGGGATTATGGCATTCGCATGTTCTTTGAAAAGCTTCGGAAATACGACCGCCTCAATTGATTCGGTCATGTCTTCCACGGTGAGGAATGCCATTTTCTCGCCGCTCTTGGTGAGGATGGAGCGCACGACAGAAATGAGCACCGGCAGAATAAGGAGCATCCCCGGCTGCGGCTCTTCCTTCACTTTTTTTATGGAAAGGTGTGCCTTCTTGGTGATAGCTTCATGCGCCTCAAGCGGGTGGCCTGAGACGTAGATGCCGAGGAGTTCTTTTTCCCAGGAGAGTTTGTCGATAAGCGATACCGGTTTTCCAGCGGGAAGCGTGAGTGGAGGAGGCGCAATCAAAGCGCCAAAAAGAGAGTCCTGCGGAGCCAGGGCGGTCGCTTCGCGGTGGAATGCGAGCATGGTTTCAATGTTTTCAAGCAAGGTGCCGCGCCCGCCTATGTCGGCGCTCAGAGAATCAAGCGCACCGCATTTAATGAGTGATTCAAGCGATTTTCGATTCAGATTTTTCGAGCCGACACGGGAGAGAAAATCAGAAAGCGTTTTGAACGACCCTCGTGCCTTTCGTTCGGAGATGATCGCCTCTGAAATCCCATCGCCAAAGTTCTTGATGGATGAAAGTCCGAATCTAATGGCATTTACGTGGCCAGTGACCGCTTGCCCCGTTAGAATCGCGCCGTCTTCGGCGCTGATTTCTAATGGGGTGAAGTCGGTACCGCTTTCATTCACGTCCGGCGGAAGCACGGGGACATTCATACGCTTTGCTTCGGCGACGAAGATGGAGATCTGTTCGGTATCGCCTGAATCCGCGGTGAGCAGTGCGGACAGGTACTCGACCGGATAATTTGCCTTCATGTAGGCAGTCTGGTACGCGACTTTGCCGTAACTTGCGGCGTGCGCCTTATTGAATCCGTATGCGGCGAAGGGCTCGATAAGTTTCCACAACTTCTCCCCCAGCGATTTAGAAAGTTTCCCGTACTCAATAAAACCCTTCATTAATTTTTCTTTTTCCGCCTGCATGACTTTCGGGATTTTCTTTCCCATCGCTTTACGAAGCGCATCCGCCTCAAGCCACGAATAGCCGCCAAGTTTGATGGCGGTCAGAAGCACATCGTCCTGGTACACGAGCGTGCCGTAGGAGAAATCGAGGTACTCTTTCATGCGCGGATCCAGGTAGCGAATAAGTTTCGGATTATGCTTGCGCTCGATATAACTCGGAATGGTTTCCATCGGTCCCGGGCGGTAGAGCGCCACCATCGCATTGATGTCGTGAATGGTTGTCGGGCGCAGTTCCTTGAGCCAACGAGTCATGCCGGAGCCGTTCAACTGGAACGTGCCTTCCGTCTCTCCGCGTGCGAGCATCTGATAGGTTGTAGGGTCGTCGATGGGGACATTCTCGATGTCGATTTCAACACCGCATGTTTCCTTCACGCGTGCGACTGCGTCGGCGAGGATGGCAAGATTCTTAATACCGAGAAAGTCGAATTTTAAGAGACCGACGCCGCCATATTCGTCGGTGATGGAGTACATATCATACTGTGTGATGAGTTTCCCGGTGCCCTTCGGGTCTGGCTGGACGGGCGCCCATTCGACAAGTGGCGTCGGCGCCACGACAACGCCCGCCGCATGAACACCGACGTGTCGCACACAACCTTCAATGCGTTTGGCGAGATCAATAATTTCTTTCGCATCATCGTCTTCGTCATACAGTGTTTTCAGGTCCGGCTCGAGTTCAAGCGCGTGGTCGATGGTCATCGGGAATCCCTGGGAGCCGATCGGAATGAGCTTCGCGATGCGGTCGCCGGTCGTATAGGCGTGGCCGAGCGCCCGTGCGACATCTCGCACGGCTGCACGCGCCATCATGGTGCCGAAGGTGCCGATCTGTGCGACGTGGTCTTCTCCGTACCGCTGTTTTGTGTATGCGATCATCTCG
This sequence comes from Candidatus Parcubacteria bacterium, assembly GCA_021731495.1. Taxonomy (GTDB): domain Bacteria; phylum Patescibacteriota; class Minisyncoccia; order Phycocordibacterales; family Phycocordibacteraceae; genus C7867-001. The sequence goes on from JAKFXG010000010.1 coordinate 4,749, forward strand.
TCGCGACGATTGTCGGCCATGTCCATGTCGATGTCCGGCGCTTTTGGCCGTTCGGGGTTGAGAAATCGTTCAAAAGGGAGTTTGTAGAAAAGAGGATTTACGTTCGTGACGCCGATAAGATAGGCGACGAGGCTCCCGGCGGCCGAACCGCGAGTAGTGGTGAGGATGCCGGCGCGTCGGGCGAATCCGAGCAGGTCGGCGACGATGAGGTAGTACACGGCGAAACCTTTGCCGATGATGATAGCCAATTCATATTCGATGCGGTCGGTGACCTCTTTCGATTCTTCGAGCCCGCGTGTGGCGACGCCGGCGTATGCTTTTGCGCGCAACTCCTCGTCGTGGTTCTTGAAACCCGCTGACACGGGCACTTCCGGGAAGGTCCATTTACCCAATTCGAAGGACAGGTTGCAACGGTCCGCAATGCTTCGTGTGTTGTCGACCGCGTCGAGCGTATCTTTAAAAACCGCGAGCGCGCGTTTTTCGCTGATGAACGAAAAATCCTCTTGCTCGTTCCGTCCGCGCTGGCCCTGCTGAATGCGCCGCATGATCTCGGTTGCCTCACGGTCATCGGGCTCCAGATAATAGACGTCGTTCTGGGCGACCAACGGCGTATCGGTTTCGCGCGCGAGGGCGATGACTTTTTGCATAAGCGCCTCATGCCCCTCGACATGCGGGTGGTGCGATATTTCAAGGAAGACGTTTTGTGTTCCGAATATGTCTTTGAATTCCGCAAGCGCGGCCGCAGCGCCGTTTTCGTCACCGGCTCGCAGGAGTTGCGCAATATCGCCCGCGAAAGAGGGAAGAAGAGTAATGACTCCGCGACGGTGCTCACGCAAGAGTTCTTTATCAATACGCGGGCGTTCATAGAATCCCTCTGTCCACGATTTTGTCACAAGCGCGAGAAGATTTTTGTAGCCCTCATTATTTTCCGCGAGGAGGACGATGCGCGAGCGTTTTGCATCGATGTTTTGGTCCCGGTCGTGTCGTGAGCGCGGCGCGAGATATGCATCGACGCCGAGGATCGGTTTTATCCCGGCCGCCGTTGCCGTTTTGTAGAATTCTATTGCGCCGTGCATATTGCCAGCATCGGTAAGCGCGAGCGCGTCCATCCCTTCCGCTTTTGCTTTTTCGACCAGTTCATCCACCTTCGGCAACGCCTGCAAGAAACTGTAGTGCGAATGCGTATGCAAATGAATGAATCGGCTCGCCATTGCCCTCAGAATAGCAAATTAGAGACCCTCCCGTTTATCCGCTTCCCCTTTGTTATGATTGCGACATGCGATTCATGCTTGGTGTGGATGAGGCCGGACGAGGGCCGCTTGCGGGACCGGTCTCGGTCGGTGTTGTTGCTGTGCCAGAGGGTTTTGATGTGGTGCGCGAGTTCCCTGGCGTCGCGGACTCCAAGAAACTTTCCGAAAAGAAACGTGAGGAGATTTTTAGCATGCTCGCTGCAAGAGTTGCCAAAGGCGACGCCCACTTCGCTGTTGAGTTCGAGAATGCGGAGACTATTGATAGAGAAGGTATTGCCCCGGCAGTGCGCAAAGCGCTCTCTCGCGGTGTGAACGCACTTGCTCCGGACGCAGCGCTTGTGCATGTGCAGCTCGATGGCTCGCTTCGCGCACCGCCGGAATATGCTCAGGAAACCATCATCAATGGCGACGAACTTATCCCGATTATTTCGCTTGCCTCGATTGCAGCAAAGGTTTTGCGTGACCGGCTCATGGTTGGGCTGTCTGCCCAATATCCGGAGTACGGTTTCGAGAAGCATAAGGGATACGGTACTCGAATACATTACGAAATGCTCAAAAAATACGGTCTGTGTCCTATCCACCGTCGGTCATTTATTCACTTTGATTTAGGGCGCACATAGGGTTATAATTTACGCTTGTGTCTACCAAGGGGGTTGGCACAGAATGCTCTTTTTGGAGGCTTACGTGGGATCGGGATACGGGGTAAATAAGTTAATGGCAGGAGAACTCGAGCCACATGCCCTTGTGGCTTTGAGGGATCCTCAAACCGCATTGGGCATATTGGCCAGTGCAGACACTATTAAGATCAGCAAAGTCGCACTATGCGTATGCTGTCGGAACGTGGGCACCCCGGCGTGCCCTCATGGGGAACAGCGAGTAACTGGCATGTGCGCCGATTACGTCCTGGACGAACGAGACCCTGTTCGGACCGAGGAAAGGGTTCTAAAATCCCTAACGGGATAAGTCGTCAATCAATAGACAATGAAAGCGCCGCCCTTCGGGACGGCGCTTTGATTTTTTAACTGCTGCGTGATAGGGTAGTCCGTATGTCAATTCGAATGCGCCACACAAAAGGCCACACCGGCAATCGTCGTTCGCACCATGCGCTCACGGCCACGACGGTGATCAAGGATAAGGAAAGCGGCAATTCCCGTCTTCCGCACCATCTTGATGAAGTAACCGGCATGTACCGCGGTAAGCAGATTGCTCCACCGAAGGTTGCTCGCGTGCATAAGTCGAAACTGAGAGGTCCTTCGACCATGCCAGAAGGTAAGCATGTTCACGAACATGCTCATGAGGAGCATATGAATGCCGAAGCAAAAAGCTCAAAAGGAATTGCGGGTAAGGTTGCGACTGGCGGTCGCCCGAAAGCGCGCAGCGGTTTCGGCGGGGGAGTTTAATGTAAGAAACCTGCTTTCTGAAGCAGGTTTCTTTCTACGTGCGCTCGTTCGGAAAAGAAAGGCAGCCTTTCTTTTCACTCACTCACTTGGTAGTAAATAGTTGTTCACGCATAAATCACACGGACGTGTTGCACGTCCGTGTGATTTGCTATACCCCGTGGGATAAATTCAAAAACGCGAACGAGTGTGTCTGGGGAGTAATTTCCCCAACAGCATTGCGCAATAAGTGGACTGGCATATCTCATGGGGTATACTCAGGAGAATAGATCTTTCCATGGCGAACCGACATTTAGCGCGCTCAGTTGTTCTCCAAACACTTTTTGAGTGGGACACTACCCACGCGAGTGAGAAAGATACGTTGGCGATTCTCGCGCGCAATGTCGCAGAGTTTGGCGGCGATGATGTAGATCAGTCGTTCATGGAAAACCTCCTTAAAGGCGTGCTCGCAAAAAAAGAAGATATCGATCTTGTCATTGGGAAGGCGGCACCCGAGTGGCCCTTAGAGCGTATCGCACCGGTTGACCGCAATATCCTCCGTCTTGGACTCTACGAACTTCTTTTCTCAGATCGTTCGCAGGTGCCAGCAAAGGTCGCCATTAATGAAGCCATTGAGCTTGCCAAGACTTTCGGGGGCGACTCCTCCGGCCGCTTTGTGAACGGTGTTCTTGGCGCGGTCTATAAAGAGCTTGGTGAACCTGGGAAGGAAGAACAAGGAGGAAAGAAAATGAAGCGGGAAGAATTGCCGCTCGAGAAAATGGGCGGCGCGATCGTATACGCCAAACATGATGGCCAATATTATCTCGCGCTTGTGCACGATGTCTTTGGCCGATGGACCCTCTCAAAGGGCCATATTGAGGAAGACGCGACGCCGGAGATTGGCGTAAAGCGCGTCATCAAAGAAGAACTTGGTCTCGTCGCCTCGGTTGGCAATCAGATAGGCGAGAACGAATATATCGCGTCACACCCGGAGAAAGGAAAGGTGCGCAAGCATGTGTGGTTCTTCCTCGCATCGAGCGACTTCGAGCCAATTACCCTGAAGAAGAGCGGGGGACTCGACGACGCAAAGTGGTTTCGTCTTCAGGACATCATCGACCTTAATTTCTACGACGACATGCTTCCCATCGTGACGGCAGCGGTGCAAAAATTGCTTGACCATTCAAGCCGCTAAAGAGGCATTTGTTTCTATACGGCCCGGGCTGTAAACTGTCATTACATGCCCGATTTCTCTTCATTCGCCCAAAAGTGCGGTCTCTCGTTCAATAATCTTGACCTCCTTGTCGAGGCTTTGACGCACCGTTCCTATCTGAACGAACATCGCGAATACACGGGAAGGCATAATGAACGGCTCGAATTCCTTGGCGACGCGGTCCTCGAACTCGCTGCCACCAACTTCCTTTTCAAGAAATTTCCCGCTAAGCCTGAAGGCGATCTAACGAGCTATCGCGCTGCTCTTGTGAATACCGTGTCACTTGCCGCAAGCGCACAAGCGCTCGGTATCAGTGAGTTTCTACTCCTCTCGAAAGGCGAATCGAAGGACACTGGTCGCGCGCGTGACGTAATTCTTGCAGATGCTTTCGAAGCCATTATTGGTGCAGTGTATCTCGACAAAGGATTTGAAGAAGCTGAAGCATTTATCGCGAGGAATCTCTTTGGCAAGATTGACGACGTCATCGCTAGTCGCTCGTACCAGGACGCGAAGAGCCGCTTTCAGGAAATCGCACAGGAGAAGCGCGGCACCACACCCGCGTACAAGACACTGTCCGAAGAGGGTCCCGACCACGCCAAGCTTTTCACCGTCGGGGTATTTATAGGGAAAGAAGAAATAGCTCGAGGAGAGGGACAAAGTAAGCAAGAGGCCGAACAGTCGGCGGCAGAGGCAGGTTTGAAAGCGATGCAGTGGTCGTAAGGGGCTTTTCATAGCGTCGGGAACGTGCCGTCTACAGGTGCCTATCACATAACGATAGGCCTCGTTTCCGACGTGATTGTTGCTCCCTGTTTGTCCAAGAGTCTTCGATTGGATACAAACAGCAGTCCTTAAGGGCTTGTTGCAAATGCCAACAAAAAAATCAGTTATAATTAGTCGGTAATGCTGAAGCGACTGGAAATCGTCGGGTTTAAGTCGTTCGCCAAGAAAACAGTCTTGGACTTTTTAAGTACGACTACGGCTATTGTCGGTCCGAACGGTTCCGGAAAGAGTAATGTCGCTGAGGCATTCCGTTTTGCGCTCGGTGAGCAGTCGATGAAGAGCATGCGCGGCAAGCGTGCCGAGGATCTCATTTTCAACGGTTCGCACTCGGTGCCGCGCGCCAATCGCGCGGCAGTCGCCATCGTCTTCGATAATTCGCGTCGGCTATTCAAGATCGATTTCGACGAGGTTGTGATCGAGCGCGCGGTCTTTCGAGATGGAACGAGCGAGTATTCCATCAATGGTTCGCGGGTGCGACTCCGCGATATCGAGGAGCTCCTAGCCGGTGCGAATATCGGCGAGACAGGCCATCATATTATTTCTCAAGGGGAGGCGGACCGCATTTTGCTCGCGTCGCCTCGCGAACGCCGTTCGATGCTCGAAGATGCGCTCGGACTCAAGATCTATGAATTCAAGAAGCAGGAGGCCGAGCGGAAACTTGTAAAGACTGAAGAAAATATCCAGCAGGTGAATTCGCTTCGGAGAGAGCTCGCGCCGCATTTGCGGTTTCTCGAGAGCCAGGTGAAGAAACTAGAACGTGCGGATTCCCTGCGAGTTGAACTCACCGGTCTCGCGCAGACGTACTTTGCGATTGAGGACGCGTACCTTGCACGCGAGAAAACAAAAGTTGCCGAAGAGAAGCGGGATGCGACGGAGCGGCTCGCGGTCGTGAGTGCGGAACTCGACCGGGTCGCTGATCCGAAGTCGGCGGATAATGAGACGATACAGCGCACCGAAGCGTTGCGGAAAGCAGAGAATGAAGTCTCCGAGCTCTCCGGCACGCGGGCGACTCTTTCGCGAGAGATGGGCCGTATCGAAGGTGCGCTTGCGGAAGTAAAGCGCCGCGCGACCGCAGTCGCACGCGAGCCGTATGCAAAAGTGCCGCGCGAAGAATTAGAGGCGCTTCATAGAGAGGTCGAGAAACAGGCCGAGGGCGCGGGTAACAGCACTGACGCGATGCTCGCGGCACTTATGGCCATTCGCAGTGCAATCAAGATATTCTTTACGCGGTACGGCTCGCCGAGCGACGAACGCTTTTCCGAAGAAGAGGATGCGGCGTTCAAACTGGAGAGTGAACGAACGGCGCTCGCCGAGAAGTACACGGCGGTGTCCGCCGATCTTGAGAAAGCTGAAACGGCGCGTGCACGAGCACGCGAGGCGATGGTGGCGCTTGAAGAGACTGGCCGCGAGATCCGTCGCCGCATCCTCGACTCCGCACAGGCAAAAGCGCATGAGGAGGGCAGAGTTGCCAAGTGTGAGGCGCGCGAATATGAGCTCGGCCTTCTTTCCGAGAATCTCGAGCGTGATAAAGGGGAGGTGCTCTCCATCGCAGGAGCCGCCGCCGTCTCCTATTCTGCACTTTCGGCGGTGCCCGATGAAGAGCGTAAGACGCAGGAAGATCGCCGACACTCGCTCGAACGCATGAAAATCCGTCTTGAAGAGGCGGGAGGCACGGGTGAAGAAATTCGCCAAGAGCACAAAGAAGTCGCCGAACGAGAAGCATTTCTCGCAACCGAGCTCGACGACCTCGCGAAGTCGGCAGCTGGATTGGGCGCCCTCATTCATGATTTGGATACGGAACTTTCAAAGCATTTCTCCGAAGGCCTCGCCCGCGTCAATGCATCATTTAGCGAATATTTCGCACTCATGTTCGACGGTGGCAGTGCACGACTTGCACTTGAAGAACCGGAGGAGCCTGAAGAAAATGACCTTGAAGACACGGAGGAAGAGACTGACGAACTGCCGAAAGAAAAAGAGCGTCCGGGCATTGAGATTGCCGTTAATCTCCCGAAGAAGAAAGTGCGCTCCCTCATGCAGCTCTCGGGCGGCGAGCGCGCGCTTACGTCCATCGCACTCATATTCGCAATGAGCCAAGTGAATCCCCCGCCATTTTTGATACTGGACGAGACCGACGCCGCGCTCGACGAAGCGAACAGCCGCCGTTACGGCGATATGATAGAGAACCTCGCGAAGAAGTCACAACTCATCGTCATCACGCACAACCGCGAAACCATGAGCCGCACAAGCATCCTCTACGGTGTGACGATGGGCGGCGACGGAGTAAGTAAACTATTATCTGTAAAGTTTGAGGAAGCCGTAACAGTTGCTAAATAGAGGCCTGCCCCGTAGCCAAACGAGTGAAGCAAGTTTGTGGTACGGGGGTCGACGAGGCTGTTACGGCAGAGTAATTTTTGCGGAGAACGTCTTTTTGTGATTCAATAGCGCCGGAATAATCACACGTGCAGAAAAGGGGGTAGGTCATGCCGATTACGAAGATATCGCGCCGGATGGAGACTCGGCTCGCACAATTGTCGTCTGCCGATGCGTCGCTCGTCAGGTGCTTCTTTACGAAGCACTCCTTGCGAGAAGAGTACGAGATCAGGGATTGGGTAGACAAACATCTTTGCGAATATGTTGAATTGTCAGCTCAAACCAATGTCAAACAAGTGGAAGATCTTGAGCGAGGACGAAAGGTGTATTCCATCTTGACCGGCAAACCGTTTGCTCCAGACACGTTTTCACATCAATCGCTATCTCTTGATATCGTGAGAGGTCTGGCGTTCGGGTTCGGCACTCGAGAATTGTTTGAGACTGCAGTACGGGCCGGGATACCGCTTGGTCGTGAGGGGAAATATACCGCATGGATCTTTGGACTCATTTCGCTGGAGGAGTTGTCTGAAGTTCCTCCGCGAATAGACAGAAGGGCTTGGAAACAAACGAAAAAGAAAAAGAAGGGACCGGAAACGAGGCGCAATTGATAATTCAATTGCGCCTCTTACGCTATCGGCACAAAGTCCAATTCCTTCTCCGCTATTCGCGCTGCCGTCAGTTTAACTTTGATGGGGTCGCCGAGGCGATAGCTCTTGTGGGTGCGGCGTCCGCGAAGCTGATAGTGCTTCTCATCGTATTCAAAATAATCATCGCCCACGTCCTTGATGCGTATCATGCCGTCAGCGTGCGTCGTTTGCTCTTCGACATACAGGCCGCGTTCGGTGACACCTGAAATGACCGCATCGAATTCTTCGCCAATGCGTTCGGAAAGGAATTCCACCTGCTTCATTTTGATTGAGTCGCGCTCGGCATCAGAAGCCGAGACTTCGCGTTCAGAGGAGTGGATAGCAAGTTTGTCGAACATCTCCATCTCCTGTTTCGTGATCGGATCGCCGCCCGCATGCGCTTTGATGAGCCGATGGATGATGAGGTCGGGGTAGCGGCGAATGGGGGACGTGAAGTGCGTGTAGAAATCGAATGCGAGACCGAAGTGGCCGATATTGCTCGTCGTGTAAATGGCTTTGCTCATCGAGCGGAGTGTCGCCATCTTCACGAGATACTCCTCCGGCTTCCCTTTCACTGATTCAAGCAGTTTGTTCAGTTCTGCGCCCGTGACTGCCCCGCTCCCGTATGTTTGTAAATGGTAGCCCATAATGCGCAACAGGTTCACCAGATTTTCGATGCGGTCGGTGTCTGGCGCATCATGGACGCGATAGAGGGAATAGAAATGCTCGCCACCGTTCGCGGTTAGTTTGGAAAGATGTTTCGCTACTGCTTCATTTGCAAGGAGCATGAAGTCTTCAATGAGGAGGTTCGTCGCTTTGCGTTCTTTGAGACGGATAGCAATTGGCTTTCCCTCGGCGTTTAACTCAACTTTCACCTCAGCAGTATCAAATTCGATAGCGCCTCTCGCTTGGCGGCGTTCTCGGATCTTCTTTGAGAGATCGTAAAGAATGATAAGTTCCTCACCCAAGACGCCTTGGTCATTTTCTTGCGCTTCCCTAGACTCCACCGAAGGCGGAGTCGGGCGACTCGACGCCAAGGCGGCGTCGAGTGTAGCCTGGGCATTTTCATACGTAAAACGCTTGTCAGAATGGATGACCGTTTCTCCGAACCACGTGTCCTGGATGTTTGCTTCCGAATCCAGGGTGAAGACGGCGGAAACCGCGAGACGGTCCTCGTCCGGCTTGAGCGAGCAAAGGTCGGTGGAAAGCACTTCAGGGAGCATCGGGATGGTACGGTCCACAAGATAGACGCTCGTGGCACGCGCGACGGCTTCTTTGTCGAGCGAGGTGCCGGGCTTCACGAAGAAGGAGACATCCGCGATGTGAACGCCGACCTCTATCTTCCCATCGGGTAGCGTACGTACTGAAAGAGCGTCATCGAAATCTTTCGCGTCAAAGGGATCAATTGTGCAGGTTGGGACTTTCCGGAAGTCACGTCGCTTCGGGTTTTTTGCCTCTTCCTCAAGCATCGTGCGGCCATGTTCTCCAAGATATTTCGCATCGGACATGACCCCGGGAGGGAAGTCGCTCGAGAATCCTTGTCCAAGCGCGAGTGCGCGCATCTCGGTTTCGTGCACGCCTGCTTTGCCGATGATCTGTTCAATGGCGCCGAGGGGATATTCTTTATCCGCTTCCCAGCTGACGAGACGCACCAGTACCTTATATCCGGGTTGAGCCTCGCCCCGGTCGAGAACGACGATTGGCACATACATTTTTTTGTAATCCGGAATTAAGAGCGCCCCCTTGTTTTCCTCGACTTGCCCCGTTAGAGCTGGACGTTCGTTAGAACGTCCACTCTCTAATGGGGTAAGGGTACCGACGAACGTCTCGCGTGCGCGCGAAACAATCTCGACGACCTTTCCCGCTTCGCGGGCTGGCATACGGCCTGACGGGTCTTGGTATTTACCCGCTGGCGCAACCTTTACGATATCGCCCGCAAGCGCATGGTTGGTCCATTCCGGCGGAATGAGAAGATCTTCCTTGCCTTCTCCAATCGGGAAGAAACCGAAACCCTTTCGGGTCATCGTTATGGGGCCCTCGTAGATACCGTCCGCTGACATTTCCTGTACTCTAGCCCCGTTACAAACCAAAGTAAATGGCTTTCCTGCAATATTTCTTTGCACCGTTCTCGAATATTCTGGGTTTGTAACGGGGCTAGCAATATACGTCGGCTTCTGCTATAGTCGCCTTCATGTTGATGATTCGATTTCAGCGCATCGGCCGGACCAATGATCCGGCGTTTCGCATTGTCGCTATTGAGAAGGAACGCGCCGCAAAGGCGGGTAGCATTGTCGAATTGCTTGGGACCTACAACCCACGCAGCAAGGCGCTCACGTTGAACGAGGAAAGCGTAAAAGGATGGATCGCCAAAGGCGCCCAGCCAACCGGCTCCATTCGAAACCTCCTCATCAATAAGGGTGTCATCGAAGGGAAGAAGGTGAACGTGCTTCCAAAGAAGACTCCACAAAAGAGCGAAGAGGCGATTGCTGCTGAAGCCGCGGCGGCAAATCCGACACCAGTCGCGGAGGCCGCCCCAGAAGCTGAGTCGGCTGTTACCGAAGAAGCTCCAGCCATGCCAACTGAGGCAGAAGTTGTGGCTGAAGCTGAACCGGCCGTGGAATCCGAGCCGGTAATTGATGAGGCTCCGGCTGTCGAGGTAGCCGAGGAAACACCAGTAGTTGAAGTGACCTCGGCAGAAACCCCAGCGGCGTAATCGCCGCTGGGCAGTTGCATTAACTGCAAACTGCTTCTGCTTACTGCTACTATTTCAAAATGGAACCAGACCAAGCATTTCTTGAATACGCGGTAAAGGCTCTCGTTGATCATCCGGAATCGGTTGAGACGACGCGCACTATCGACCAAATGGGCGTCTTGCTCACCCTTGTCGTGCACCCTGAAGACATGGGGAAGATCATCGGCAAGAGCGGCAAGACCGCCGAGGCGCTTCGCATTCTCCTGCGCGTCGTCGGTATGAAAGGAAATGCCCGGGTGAATCTCAAGATCAATGAGCCGATCGGCGGCAAGCGCGAGCAGGAAAACAAGACCGTTGATCAGGTGGTCGAAGAACTGTAATTGTGAAGTTTCATCTCATTACGCTTTTTCCGGAAGCTTGCGATGCGTATCTTTCGGCGTCCATACTCGGTCGTGCACGCAAAGAAAAAAAGATTTCCGTAAAGTATCAGAATCCCCGCGACTTCGTCGCGGGGCCGAAGGGCAGTTACAAGAAAGTAGACGACAAACCGTATGGCGGCGGCCCCGGAATGGTAATGGCTGCTCTACCGGTCATTAAAGCAGTGGAGAAAGCTCTGAGGGGTAAAAAAGGCAAAAGGGTAATCATCTGGTTCTCACCAAGCGGAAAGCAGTTTTCTAATAAGGATGCCGACGCGCTCGCCAAATGTGACGACGTCGTACTCGTCTGTGGTCGCTACGAGGGCATCGATGAGCGTGCGAAGAAAATCCTTAAAACGCTTGCAACCGTAAAAGAATTTGCGGTGGGTGAAGCTATATACACCGGAGGGGAAGTCCCGGCACTCGCAATTGTGGACGCCGTCACGCGCCGTCTCCCGGGCGTCCTCGGCAAAGATGCTTCAATAGAAGAACGCCGCATTGCTTCAAGTGCGGTCTACACCCGTCCCGAAACCATTTCATACAAAAGTAAAAGCTATAGAGTCCCAGCCGTACTACGGACGGGGCATCATGCAAAAATAGATTCCTGGCGCCAGACGAAGCGAACGAAGTGAGCGGAGCCCCGTAGCCAGCGGCGGAGCTCGCTGTGGTACTGGGGCTGGGCACCATGCCAACATCAATGCGTGGCGTGCGAAGCAATAGAAAGCTCAGAAACATGAACATAAACATAGTAGCTGGTAGATGGATATTGACTCACCAAAATTTACATGTTAACTTAGTATAAAAGTACATTTGAGGAGAACAGAGATGAGACCGGATGAATTCGTGAACTCAAACAAGGGTCTATCGAAGAAAGAAACTGAAAGGCGCGTCAGAGAAGCAGCTTTTGGTTCGCCAGACTGGATCGAGGTACACGAGCAATGTTACTTCCCCCCATACTCTCCATACGGGAAGGGTCTGCACAATCTTAAGGTTGCAGCGTTGAAAGAAGCCTTAAGAAGAGCCTCTTCGCTCGCCGATTGGGTCTGCATTGCGGAGCACGTCAAGGCACCCTACCGCAACAGAGCATTCGATGAAATTTTGAAGTTCAACATCACGAATCAAGATGACATCAATTTGCTCCTCCACAGTTCCTCAGACCGTCTGCAGTCTGTTGGCTGGTATCTCAACGGCAGACACAATCGGGACAGTCAGTAGGGGGTGACCGTCTTTCAGCGTCTTGCAAAAGAACCGTTGGAGGACGGTTCTTTTTACAGCTAAAGTCCTTCGGGCTGGGCACATGGCGTAGTAAGAATAAGAAGTAGTAACCCAATAGGCGATTTTGCTAAATCGGGTACAATTAACAGATGGAAATCCTTATTGTCCGCAAGCCGGTGGATCAGGAAACGCTTGATGCGCTCGCAAAAGAGTGGCACCAAACTCTAGTGAAAGGGGTGGCGGACATCAAGACTGGCCTCGTCGCGCTCGGCGGCGAATGGCACATTGACGCAAACAATCGCCTCCTTGAGGAGGGTTCAGAGCAGAAAGACCTCTGGGGCTTCAACATCTATCCAAAAGAGAAGGGAGACGCGGCGATCGAATACAATTCACTTATCAATATCAGGCCAATACAAGGGAACCGAAGTATGGAAATTACGAGCGAAGAAACGCGACACGCCGTTCGTAAAGTTGCAGCGCTCGCCGTCCCGTTTCTCGGTTTATGACACAGGATGCCGCGTTTTATTTCGCGAATCTCGGCGCTGATGTTACTCGTTGCATAAGCGCGGCGAAAGCGCGGAACGAAACCCGGTACGAAGACTCCCTGTCGCGCGCATACCAGACGCTGGAACTTTTACATAAAACCGCCCGCCCGGAAGCATATGAAGAAGGACTTCTCATGCTCCGCGGTCTCGCCCTCGCGCGTGTGACGCCGGAGACCCTCGAATCTTTTCAATCATCCCTTGACTCGCTTGTCGGTGCATTTTCAGCACGTCTCGTTTCCTGATCTAAGTCGTCAACAAGGGCATTGACAGCATGCCATAAAGAGTGCTATACTTTTTCTCAGGAAGTCCCTCGTTTCTGAGGGGACCGAAGGTCTTTGTAACACATGGGGTAATAGCAATGCTTAGTGTAGAAAGTCTTCCCATTATCGATTGCAACGTTCGCCCGCTTGTTCCTAATAATCTCTGGCTACCACACGGCGGGCATCGGCAAAATGGCCTAATCAGGTGGGACAAAGAGGCACAAGGGAAAGCGCTCCTTCTCCCTAATGGGAAAACTGTCCTCCAGATTCTTGAGGAGTTTACGAGTTATCCATTCCACAACGCAAATGTGTTTGATCACATCCTCCGGAATCCAGAAGACCTGCCCAAGGAATATGAGGGGAAAATCGTACTCTTCCTCGCCACCATCTACGAATACCTTATTGCCGGCTCGAACTCTTGTGTTCGGGGGCGTCTTCCGAATAGCTCCCAAGTATATTCCATCGGGCTTGAAGACCCTCTCTGGAATGAACATCATTTCGTAATCGCTCTCGACGCGACACGACTGCAGAGCCCACTACCCTAAACCTTTGTGACGTAACTTGACCCCGCAATAAAATGCGGGGTCATTATTTTATGAACTATCCATAACTTGTACCTATAGGTACAAGTCTTTGATACCTCCGTGTATATCCACAGGCCTTGTCGAGACCTTGCGCAAAAAGAGGCTCCCTGATACATTAGGGGCATCAGATACGAGTGAGTAATGGAGGGCGGGGCGATGCATCATCGGGCTATCGAGTCCAAATTCATACGGGAACCGAAAGAAACGCAAAAGCGATAGCGGATTTATTTCCGTGCGTTCGTATTTCATTTATATATTTACTTTTATAAACCTCAGCCTCCCTCACATGCGCAAAAACATCGTTCAGAAGACTTTCGGTGCGTTTCGGGCGCCACAGGTTCCGTTCCCGGATCTTGTCGGACACCAGCGGAGCTCCTTTGATTGGCTGCTCAAGGACGGTCTCTCCGAACTTTTCAAAGAATTCTCGCCCATTACCGATTACTCGGGGAAGAAATTCGAGCTTCAGTTCGAAAAGTTTGAGATTGGTGAACCGAAATATGACGAAGATTTCGCGCGTGAGAACATGCGCACCTATGAGGTGCCGGTAAAAGCGACCGTCAAGCTCATCAATAAAACCCTTGGTTCGGAGAAGTCGCAGGAAATCTTCCTCACCGACATGCCGATGATGACCCCGCACGGCTCCTTCATCGTCTCGGGTGTCGAGCGCGCGATTGTTCCGCAGCTTGCGCGAAGCTTCGGCGCATTCTTCGTGTCGGAGCTTATCCGCGGCAAGCCGTATTTCGGCGCAAAGATCATCCCGCTTCGTGGCGTATGGATCGAGATCGACTCGGAGGCGGACGGCGCGCTCTTCATGAAGATCGATCGGAAACGCAAGTTTCCTATCTCGGAAATTCTGACGGTTTTCGGCGGCGGCATAGGGGAAGCCGTCTTGAAGCATTTTGCAAATGACCCGGCCGCCCTGGCCGCGATGCAGGCGACGCTCGCGCACGACGAGGCAAAATCGGTCGAGGAAGCGTATATCGAGATTCACCGCCGCATGCGCGACGGGGATCTCGCCACGCCAGAAAACGCGAAGAACTTTGTACAATCGCTCTTCTCGGTCGAACGTTACGATCTTGGGAATGTCGGTCGCCATCGTTTGAATTCGCGTTTCGGCCTCCCTACCTCCGGGAAGGCGCTCGAGAAGCGCACACTCGTGCTTGCCGACTTCGTCCGCATTATTTCGGAAATTGTGCGACTGAACGCGGACCCTTCCGCGCGCCCGGACGACATCGACCACCTCGGTTTCCGCCGCGTACGCTTCGTGGGCGAATTGCTCCAGGCGCGTATGCGCGTCGGCATGAGCCGCATGAAGCGTAACGTGCAGGACCGCATGTCGACCATCGAGAGCGAAACGACCCTCCCTATGGCGCTTGTCAATCCGCGTCCCTTCCACGCTTCAGTACACGAATTTTTCACGGCCAACCAGCTCTCGCAGTTCATGGATCAACAAAATATTCTCTCCGAACTTGAAAACATGCGTACATTCTCGGCGCTTGGCCCGGGAGGGCTCACGCGCGAGCGAGCGGGTTTTGAAGTGCGCGATGTACATCCGTCCCACTACGGACGCCTCTGTCCGATCCATACGCCGGAAGGTCAGAACATCGGCCTCATCCTCCACATGGCGACCCACGCTCGCACCAACGACTTCGGTGTCATTGAGACGCCGTATGTCCGCGTTTCGAAAGGAAGGGTGACCGACGAGATCATCTACCTCAATGCGCTTGATGAAGAACTTGAATTCGTCGCGCACGGTGCGACCAAGCTCGATGGGAACGGCCGCATTGTTCTTGATTTTGTCGAAGCGCGCCACAAAGGCGACCCGATCATCGTCTCACGCGACATGATCACGCTCATGGACGCTTCCACCTATCAGATGTTCTCCATCGCGACGTCGATGATTCCATTCGTCGACCACGACGACGCGAACCGCGCGCTCATGGGTTCGAATATGCAGAAACAGGCGACCCCCGTCCTCATTCCCGAGGCTCCGCTCGTTGCCACCGGTATCGAAACGCATGCGGCACGGAGTACCGGCCGCCTCGTACTTGCTGAGGAATCTGGTGAGGTCACGCACGTAGATGCACGCAAGGTGACGGTGAAAAATAAGGAAGGGAAGTCAAAGGAATACCATCTCCAGGGACTTACCCAGACCAATCAGAACTCCGCATTCATGCAGAGGCCTTCAGTCGTGCTTGGCGACAAGGTCAAGAAAGGCGATGTGCTCGCTGACAATTCTTCTACCGATCAAGGCCAGCTCGCCCTCGGCCAGAACGTGCGCGTTGCATTCATGAGCTGGAACGGCGCGAACTACGAAGACGCCATCATCATCTCCGAGCGTCTCGTCGAAGAGGCGAAGTTTACGACCGTGCACATCGAAGATTTCGATTGCGTGGTGCGCGATACCAAACTCGGTCCCGAGACGACGACCCATGACATTCCGAACGTCGGCGAATTGCGTTTGAAGAATCTCGATGAAGAAGGCGTCATCCGCATCGGTGCGGAAGTGCGTCCGGGCGACATTCTTGTGGGCAAAGTGACCCCAAAGGGCGAGACACAGCTCACGCCGGAAGAGCGCCTTCTCCGTAGCATCTTCGGTGATAAAGCAAAGGACGTGAAGGACACGTCGCTTCGCATGGAAGGCGGCAAGAAGGGTCGCGTCATTGGCGTGCGGGTATTTTCGCGCGAGAAGGGCGACCAGCTTGAGACCGGCATCATCAAGAAAATTGTGGTCACGGTTGCCCAAGTACGAAATGTCTCCGTCGGTGACAAGCTCGCGGGACGCCACGGCAACAAGGGCGTCATCAGCCGCGTATTGCCAGTCGCTGACATGCCCTACGACAAGGATGGCAATCCTATCGACCTCATCCTCACGCCGCTCGGCGTTCCTTCCCGTATGAACCTCGGACAGATTCTCGAGCTTCACCTCGGACTTGCGGCGCACACGCTCGGGTATCAGGCAATCGTACCACCGTTCGCAGGCGCGACAGCGGATGAGATCCGCGATGAACTTGCGGCCGCGGGCTTCTCGAAGACCGGCAAAATGCAGCTTTATGACGGTCGCACCGGCGACGCATTTGCCCAGACCATCGCGGTTGGGTACATGTACGTCCTCAAGTTGCATCACATGGTGGAAGACAAGATTCACATGCGCTCCATTGGTCCCTACAGCCTCATCACGCAGCAGCCACTCGGCGGCAAAGCGCAGAACGGCGGACAGCGCTTCGGCGAAATGGAAGTGTGGGCGCTCCTCGGTTACGGCGCCGCATACACGCTCCGCGAAATGCTCACTATCAAGTCAGACGATATTCAGGGCCGTTCGGCAGCCTTCGATGCAATTGTGAAGGGCGAGCCAATCAGTCACTCCGGTACACCGGCGTCGTTCGCAGTCCTTACCAACCAGATCCGCGGTCTTGCGCTCGACGTCGAGCCATTGAATTTGCCGCCGGAACCAGAGGCGTAATTTATTAATTTCCTGCAACTCTTATGGCTTTCACTCCCCGCAAACTTCCTCCGCGCGACACTTGGAACGGTCTACGCCTCGCACTTGCCTCACCGGAGCGCATTCTGGCGTGGTCTTCCGGCGAAGTAACCAAACCCGAGACCATCAACTACCGTACCCAGCGCAGCGAAAAGCATGGTCTCTTCGACGAGAAGATCTTTGGTCCGGAAAAAGACTACGAATGCTACTGCGGCAAATACAAAGGCATTCGCTACAAAGGCATCGTCTGCGACAAGTGTGGTGTCGAGATCACGCGTTCCATTGTGCGTCGTGAGCGCATGGGCCACATCGAGCTCTGCACACCGGTTGCGCACATCTGGTTCCTGCGGTCAGTACCCTCAAGAATGGCGCTTCTGCTTGGTGCGTCCGCAATCGACATCGAGAAGGTCGTGTATTTCGCAGGCTACATCATTACGAAGATCGCAGACGAGGAGAAAAAGCGTTTGCTCACTGAGCTTGAGAGCGAATATAAGTCGAAGTACAAGTCGCTCGGAAGCGACAAGGAGCGCGATGCGCTGAAAGAGAAGATGACGCTCACAAAGGCCGAGATTGACGGAGTAGTTGTCGGCAAAGTCCTCGATGAGCTTGAATACCATCGCTTCTCAGTGAAGTACGGCGGTCTCTTTGAGGCGCGTATCGGCGCCGAAGCGATCTACGATATTTTCTGCAAACTCAACCTCAAAGAGCTCGAGAAGACGCTCTCCGCGCGCTATGAACACGCCGGCGCCGCCGAGCGCGAGAAGCTCGCAAAGCGCCTCTCGCTTATCGCCGGACTTATTGCTTCGGGCACGCGTCCTGAATGGCTCTTCCTCACACGCATTCCGGTCATCCCGCCGGCACTTCGCCCGATGGTCGCGCTCGAAGGCGGCCGCCATGCGACGAGCGACGTGAACGACTTGTATCGTCGCGTCATCAACCGCAATAACCGTCTCAAGAAACTCATCGACATTCACGCGCCGGAAGTCATTTTGCGTAACGAAAAGCGCATCCTTCAGGAAGCCGTCGACGCACTTCTCGATAACTCAATTCGTAAGAGTGGTGCCGCAGCCGGCGCCATGACGCTCGCACAGCGCCGACCGCTAAAGTCACTCGCTGATTACCTCAAGGGCAAGCAGGGGTATTTCCGCCAGAACTTGCTCGGTAAGCGCGTCGACTACTCCGGTCGCTCCGTGATCGTCGTCGGTCCTGACCTCGAACTCGATGAATGCGGTCTGCCGAAGCACATGGCGCTTGAACTCTTCCGCCCATTTGTCATCGCAGGACTCCTTGAACGCGAACTCGCGTTCAACATTCGTGGTGCAGGCCGCCTCATTGAGGACGGCGTCGCGGAAGTGTGGGAGCTTCTTGAAGAAGCCATCAAAGGCAAGTACGTGCTCCTCAATCGCGCACCGACGCTTCACCGCCAGGGTATCCAGGCGTTTCGTCCGCGTCTCATTGAGGGCGATGCCATTCAGCTCCATCCGCTCGTCTGTAACGCATTCAATGCGGACTTCGACGGCGACCAGATGGCCGTACACGTGCCGCTTTCGGAAGAAGCGCAGTGGGAGGCGAAAAACATCATGAGCGCCAACAAGAACATCCTCAAACCAGGCTCAGGTGACATCATCGTGCTTACCGGCAAGCCGCTCGACATCATCCTCGGCGTCTACTGGCTCACGAAAGCAGTTGAAAAGGCGAAAGGCGAGGGCGACTATTTTGCCTCGCCAAATGCGGCCATCCTCGCGTCAGAATACGGGGCCGTCGATGTTCGTGCCAAGATCAATGTGCTTCCAATGAAAGATAAGGAGAAATATGCGGCATTTAATGGGCATACGTTTGAGACAACGGTCGGCCGGCTCCTCTTCAACACGGTGTTGCCCGCCGATTATCCGTTCATCAACGAGACTATTACGAAGAAGGTGCTTGCACGCATCGTCAACGATTGCATCACGCGATACGGGCTCGACGCCGTTCCGGGTATCGTGAACAAGGTGAAGCGTTTCGGTTTCGATTACGCGACCCGGTCAGGTATTTCCTGGGCTATCGACGATGTCTCTGTGCCAAA
The DNA here is from genome assembly GCA_021731495.1 of Candidatus Parcubacteria bacterium. Classification (GTDB taxonomy): domain Bacteria; phylum Patescibacteriota; class Minisyncoccia; order Phycocordibacterales; family Phycocordibacteraceae; genus C7867-001. Next base: position 23,619 of record JAKFXG010000010.1, read on the forward strand.
AGAGAAGTCCCGCATCATCGATGAGGCCGCCGCAAAGGTCGTTAAGATTCAAGACGATTTCCAAAACGGTCTTCTCGCTGAGGAAGAAAAGCGCCGCATGGCCATCGAGATCTGGCAGGGTGCAAAGCAGGCCGTTGAAGAGCAAGTCGCTCTCGAGCTTGACCCGATGGGCTCCGTTGCCGACATGGTACGATCGGGCGCTCGCGGTACACTCGGCAACTTGACCCAGATGGCCGGCATGAAAGGCCTCATCCAAAACACCGCCGGTGTGACCATCGAAGTGCCGATCATCTCCTCGATGATTGAAGGCTTGAATCCGATCGAATACTTCATGTCCACCCACGGCGCGCGTAAAGGCCTCACCGACACGGCGCTTGGCACCGCAAAAGCTGGTTACCTCACGCGCCGTCTCTTCGATGTTGCGCAGGACTCCATCGTGACCGAGGAGGATTGTGGTACGAGTCGTGGCGTGAAGATAAATCGCGTGAGCGCCTCCGGCATCCAGATCAATTATGCCGAAGCACTCTCCGGTCGCGTGCTTGCCGAAGATGCAAAGGATCAGGATGGAAGCGTTCTCTTTAAGAAAGGACACTATCTTTCTTTCCTCGACGCTGAGGCGCTTTCTGCCGCTTCTTCGATAACGACGATCGTGTCGCGTTCTCCGATGTCGTGCGAGACGCGCTATGGCGTGTGTCAGAAGTGCTACGGTATGGACCTCACGACGCAAGAGATGGTGGACTTGGGCGAAGCGGTCGGTACCGTGGCCGCACAGGCCATCGGCGAACCGGGCACCCAGCTCACCATGCGTACCTTCCACGCCGGCGGCGTTGCATCGGTCGGCGGCGATATCACGAGCGGTCTCCCGCGCGTGGAAGAAGTCTTCGAGAAGCGTTCGCCAAAGAATCCGGCGGTTATTTCGAAATCCGACGGTCTCGTTACAGAAATTAAAGATGAGGGCCGCGAGAAAGTCATCGTCGTGGCACCGCTCGCCGGACAGGGGAAGAAGGATGGTTCGTCATACGAGTACCTCGCGCCGTATCCACGCGTGCCGCTTGTGAAGGAAGGGGACTCTGTCGTGAGGGGTCAAATTCTCACCGATGGTTCTGCCGATCTTGATGATCTCTTCGAGTACGCGGGCCGTGCGATGGTACAGGAATATATCATTGCCGAGGCATCGAAGATCTACGAGCTCCAGGGCGCGCCAGTTTCTCGCAAGCACCTCGAGGTCGTCGTGAAGCAGATGTTCTCGCGCGTGAAGATTTCCGAAGCGGGTGACACCGACTACTCGGTCGGCGACGTCGTGGAGGATTGGGAATTTGTCAAATCAGTTGCAGAGATGGAAGCGGCAGGGAAGATCGCTCCAAAGGCGCGCGAGATCGTGCTCGGCATTAAGGAGAGCGCGCTTTCTCGCCGCTCATTCCTCTCCGCAGCATCCTTCGAGCAAACGACGAAGATCCTCATCAATGCCGCACTTCGCGGCTCGGTGGACCGACTTCGCGGACTGAAAGAGAACGTCATCCTCGGACGCCTTATTCCATCCGGCACCGGTTTTGCAGGAAGCCAGAAGCACGCGCACATTACGAAGCTCCAGGCCGAGCGCCCGGCACCTCAGTATTCTGAATCACGCACCACAAGCTTTGCGCCGCGGACTCCGCGCACCTAACGTATTCAGTATTAAAAACAAAAACCGCCCCACAGGGCGGTTTTTGTTAACCCAAGGAAGTTTCTGTAAAGGTCAGATCTTCATAGAAAATAGAAATCGGCGCGGGAGACCCTAAGGGTTCCTGCGCCGATTTTGTTGTCGCAATCACGGCTTAATCCACGGGATTAGCCATCTCCCGATTAGGTAGAGTGACACTGTTCGTCCAATGAGAAACGAAATCGTGAGGATGAGTGCGACAGAACCCCACCCAAGTGTCTCTTCAAGCCAGATATCTACTTCGCGGTAGATTTCAAGCATGGTCGTTATGCCCCTCATCACCATGACCATGATGACCAGGGACAGGATTAAGTGAAGGATGCCGAACGTTATCTTGGTGAATGTGCTCATTTGAAGGCCCCCATTCAATTGCTCTGTTGTACATTATACACACATCTATATGCTTTGTCAAGCATGCGTGAATCGCGGTAGAATCGAAGTAATGGCAACCGATACCGTCGCGCAGATAAAGGAACGCCTGAGCATTCAGGATATTATCGCCCCGTATGTGAAGCTCACGCGGGCGGGGAAGTCTATGCGTGGACTCTGCCCTTTCCATAAAGAAAAGACCCCGTCTTTCCATGTGAGTCCTGAACGCGGTACGTGGCACTGCTTCGGTTGCGGGCTTGGTGGCGACGGATTCTCTTTCATTGAGAAAGTCGAAGGCGTCGACTTCAAAGGAGCCATGAAAATCCTCGCCGAGAAAGCGGGCGTCAGCATTGAGTATTCAGGAGGCAGGCGTCAGGAAGATACGTCAAAAAAAGAGCGAACGTACTCCCTGATGAGTCGCGCAAGCGAGTGGTATGCAGGAAAATTCTCTGGAAGCCCTGCGGAGCCGTATGCGAAACAGCGAGGCCTTACGGACGAGACTATCGCCGCATGGCGCCTTGGCTTTGCGCCTGACGCCTGGCGCGCACTCCTCGAAGCACTCTCTGCCGAAGGATTCACGACCGAAGAATTGCTTGCCGCAGGACTCATAAAAGAGGCGGACGGGAAGCCGGGCACGTATTACGACCGTTTCCGTAATCGGCTCATGTTCCCGATACGTGACGGTGCTGGTCGCGTCGTCGGATTCACGGGTCGTACCCTGAGTCCCGACGAGCTGGCGAAATACCTCAACAGTCCGGAAACGGAGCTGTACCGCAAATCAGAGCTTCTCTTTGGTATGGATAGAGCGAAAGATGCGATACGCGTGCGCGGCTTCACGATGCTGGTCGAAGGGCAGATAGACGTGTTGCTTGCGCATCAGACAGGCTTCACGAATGCGGTGGCGCTTTCTGGTACCGCGCTCTCGGAGCGCCACCTCTCGCTCATGAAGCGGTACAGCGAGAATCTCATGCTCGTGCTGGATGCCGACCCCGCTGGCCTCACGGCCACGGCGCGCTCAGCCGCGCTTGCGCTCCAATCGGGACTCCGCGTGAAGGCCGCGCGGCTTCCTGTGGGCAAGGACCCGGCCGATCTCATCAGTGAAGATCCGAAAGAATTTTCAAAGCGTGTGGTTGCCGCAAAGCCCATAGTTGAGTTCTTCCTCGCGGAGCTCGCGCAAAAGGAGAGCGATCCGCACCGATTGTTGCGCGCCGCCGAAGGTATCGTACTCCCTCTTATCAACGCGATACCGAGCCCGATGGAGCGTGAGCATTTCATACAAGCGGCGGCGCGATCACTCGGGCTTTCAAACGAAGCGGTCCGTGAATCGTTGAAGCGCCCCATCAGAGAGGAATTCCGTGCGCCTGCGGCGCACGCCTCTAACGGGGTAAATCTACCAAAGCAGTCGTCACGCGAATTGCGTTCGGAGCAGCTTCTTGCGGTTCTCGAGAGCTATCCCAACACCCCCCTTGCAGAGCGCGTCAAATCGGAGTATTGTCGAATTACTGAGGCCGATGTACTGCCGCCGGTAACCATTCCGGAATCCGCGCTGTTCTATGCAGAGCAGACGTTCGGGGAGAATCCCGAAGAGGGGGCGGCAGACGAGCTTCTCCACGCCTTTGAAGAAGCGGTTATCCGCGAGGCGTATCAGGCGGCAGTCATGCATTTACGTAGAGCTGAGGCTTCGGAAGATGCTTCTTCAATTGAGAGTGCACAGAGCCAGTGCGCGAAACTTTCCGCGCGCCTCGCCGCATTTCATCCAACAGGTAAAGCAAAAGGTTGATCCATTTTTATTTTCAACATGGCAAAAAAAACTATTACAAAAAAGAAGAAGATCGTGAAAAAGATCGCCAAGAAGCGAGTAGCGAAACGTGTGCCGGCTAAAAAGAAAGCCGCGAAATCCGGTCATAGAAAATCGACCAGCGCGAAAAAGCAAATTATACGCACCGCCGTGCGCGGAGCAAAGGCGAAAGCAAATTCGTTAAAAGCAATCTCCGCTGAACAGCTCATCGAGAAGGGTAAGGAACGCGGCTACGTTACCTACAGCGAGATCCTGAAGTCGTTCCCGCACGTTGAGGAAGACGTTAATTTCCTCGAATCACTCTACGAGCGCTTCGCTATTGCGGGTGTCGATGTTCTTGAAGGCGGCATGCTTGAGGAAGCTGCCGATGAGTACCTCGCCACACGCAACATCAAGGACCGACATTCGACCGGGTATGACTCCATCCAGATATATCTCCGTGAGATCGGCCAGTACCCGCTTCTGACCGCCGCCGAGGAGCGTGAGCTGGCAAAACGCATTGAGAAGAGTGACGCAGAGGCGCGCAATATCCTCGCGCGCAGCAACCTGCGTCTCGTGGTTTCCATTGCCAAGAAGTATGTCGGTCGCAGCCCCGACCTTACGTTACTCGACCTCATTCAGGAAGGAAATCTCGGTCTCTTCCGCGCCGTGGACAAGTTTGATTGGAAGAAGGGCTACAAGTTCTCAACCTACGCGACGTGGTGGATCCGCCAAGCGATTACGCGTGCGCTTGCCGATCAGTCGCGCACCATCCGCATTCCCGTGCACATGGTGGAAACCATCGCCAAATACAAACAGGTCTCACGTCGCCTTTCGCAGGTGCTCGGACGCGACCCGCAGGCAGAAGAGATCGCCGTGGAGATGGGTGTGGAGCCGGAAAAGATCTACCAGATAGAGAAGATCAATCAGGATACGCTTTCTTTGGAGAACCCCATCGGTTCGGATGACGATGAGAAGTCGACGCTCGGCGACTTTATTCCCGACGACAAGATTCCGTCACCGGTGCAGGAGTCTTCGGAACGCATCCTGCAAGAACAGGTACGCACTATTCTCAGCGATCTTTCGCCGAAAGAGCGTAAGATTTTGGAGATGCGTCATGGCCTCATGGATGGCATTTATCACACGCTTGAAGAAGTAGGGAGGGAGTTCGGTGTGACTCGCGAGCGCATCCGCCAGATCGAAGCAAAGGCGCTCGAAAAGATTCGCACCCACGATAAAGCACGACATTTGAAGTCATATTAAAAAATTCGAGCCGCCTGTAAGGGCGGCTCGTTTTTCAGGCGGCTGATGCCGTGTTGGTATCGGGTTTGCTGGGCCACAGCCATGCATTGCCCTCGAAGCCGAATGGGAAGATGTGGCACTCGATAGCCTTTACAGATAGCGTGTCGCGGATGGTACAAATGAGCGTCTTTGCGAGCCGAGACCGAGTGTTTCTGTCCTCCAGAGAGTGAACCTGAATGAGAACGCTTTCTTCATCCGGACGAAAGAGGCCTTCATCTTGTGAGAACCAACATCGGACTTCGCTGAGACACTTCACGCCCAGTTTTTTGTCGCAAACAACCGCTGCCACGACACGTGCGCGCAGCCACTCTACCTGCGCCAAGTGTATTGGTGGTAGAGATGAGATCTCGATTTCGATCTTTCTTTCTATGGACACGATTTCCCCCGTGTGTTGATGGGTAGACCAGGACAATCCTGGGCGGCAGGGAATTCTGCCAAGAGCATACTCTTCCTCTATTTATCCACACTTTGTCCAAGTGGTCAATGTTTCGTCAGTGAAGAATGCAGAGAGTACATGTGCGAGGTACACTTTGAATATGGTGACGACTCCGGCATTTGAAGATGCATACAAAAAGCTCAATGCGAAGCAGAAGAAGGCGGTAGATACTGTGTATGGCCCCGTGCTAGTCATAGCCGGCCCGGGGACCGGGAAAACGCAGATACTCGCGCTTCGCATCGGGAACATCCTCCTCAAAGCCGCCGGGGCCAAGCCTGACGAAATACTCGCGCTTACCTATACCGAAAGCGCGGTGACAACACTGCGAACACGGCTCGCTTCTTTCATCGGCAGCGCAGCATACCGCGTCCGCATTCACACCTTCCATGGTTTTGCGCGCTCGGTACTCGAATTGCGCCCCGACCTTTTCCCGCGCATTGCACTCGGCACCCAGCTTGGCGAGGTGCGCGGCATCGCACTTATGGAAGAACTGCTTGACCAAGGTTCATACTCAAAGATACGAAGTCCGAAAAATCCGCATCGCGCGGCCCGCGATCTCCTGAGCTTTATGGGGAAGCTGAAGCAGGAATATTACACGCCGAAGCGGTATCGTGCCGAGCTTGAGGAGGAGCACAAGCTTCTTCTTGCCGATCCTGAACGCGTCCACGCAAGCGGGAGATATGAGGGTAAAGAGAAGGGTGAGTTTTTGACGCGCCGCGAGCGCATTGAAAAGCATCTTGAAGTAGCGCACCTTTTTGGTGCATATCAAGAAGCATTGGAAAAGAAGTCGCTCTATGATTACGAGGATCTCATCAGCGAGGCGATACGCGGTCTTGAGTCGGATGAGGGATTCCGCGCACAGGTAGGGGAACGCTCGCAGTTCGTGCTGGCGGACGAGCACCAGGATGCAAATCCGGCACAGAATAAACTTTTGGAACTCGTGACCGATTTTGACGGCGCGCCCAATCTCTTCATCGTCGGCGACGAGAAGCAGGCGATCTACCGTTTCCAGGGGGCCTCACTCACTTCGTTTTTTTATTTCAAAGAAAAGTATCCTGAGGCGAAAGTTATTTCATTGAGTGAGAATTATCGTTCGACCGCAAATATTTTGGCGGCGGCACACGATCTCATCGCCCCTTCGCCCATTCCCGACCCTTTGCTTCGTCCGCAGCTCGAGGCCGTTCGAGGAAAGGGTGGAACGATAGAGATAGCAGAATGCGATACGCCGAGAGAGGAGCGAGAGGTTATCCGCACGTACATCGAGAAACTGCACACATCGGGAGTGCCGTATGAGGACATCGCCATCCTTACGAAAAAGAACGCAGACGTGCTTACTCTTGCCGATTCACTGCGCAGTGCGGGCATCCCCGAGGACCATGTGAGTGCGGAATCCAGCGCGCTCGCGCATCCGGCAGTGCAGCTATTTCTGGCACTCGTGCGCGCTACTGCCGATCTCTCTCAGGATGCTCCGCTCGCCCGCGCGCTCTTTATGCCGGGCATACCAGGGACTCTCGCAGAGCGTATGCGACTGCTTGCGACAGCGCGCGAAGGGAAACCGCTCATCAAGCTTCTTGAAGAAAAGGGGTCGGGTGAAATGTGTGCATGGGTACGAATGCTGGAGAAACTCGCCAGAGAAATGCCGGCGACACCGCTTCTCTCATGGCTCGCTCGTCTTGCAAGCGAGAGCGGATTTGTCGCCGGCATCCTCACGCTTGGGGAGAGTGAGGACGCGTATGAGGCGTATCAGGGTTGCATGGATGAGGCGGCGCTCCTTGCAAACGAGGATCCAAGTGCAACGGCCACTGATTTCTTGCAGCGGCTTGCGCTCATTGAGAAGCATGAACTGAAAGTGAGGCGCGCACGCACAAAGCATGCGGGCGTGCGCGTCATGACCGTGCATGGTTCGAAGGGGCTCGAATTTCCGTATGTCGTCATCGCGCATGCCACCGACGAGCGATGGGTGCGCGGAAGAACCGATGAATTTTCGCTTCTTCTTAAGAAGGAAGACGACGAACATGATGTTCGACGGCTCCTCTACGTTGCAGTTACTCGGGCGAAGGACGGCGTGCTCATTACACGGTCGGAGGTGACAGACGAAGATCGCTCCCAGACACCGCTTCGATTCCTTGCCGATATTTCAGCTCATTTAACAGCATCGAAGTCTGCGTCCGCCCCTCCTTCGGTCCCCGCATACGAAGTGCGCACGATACTTGATTCGAATTTTTTGAAAGAGCGTTTACTCGAACGCGGATTTTCGCCAACGGGTTTCAATAACTACGCCGCCTCTCCGTGGCAGTATTATTTCCGTACACTGCTGCGGCTTCCGGACTCTCCGTCGCTCCCGATGCTTTTTGGTACGGCCATACACGCAGGACTGAAGGCCTATCACAATAAAATGAAAGCGGGGAAGTCTTCGATAGACGACGCCATACGCGCATTTGAGAGCGAGCTTACTCACCTGCCGCTCTCGCCGCTCGACCGAAAAGAACTGATGAAAACCGGTAGGCCGGCGCTCCAAGCGTATCTTACGCAAGAGGGACAGACCATGAAGGATGCGCTTGAATCGGAATTCTCGATAACCGTATCGCTTACGGTGCCGGGTGTGGGCGAAGTGCCACTGACTGGAAAGCTCGATAGGTTGGATAAAAAAGACGGCAACATAGTCGAAGTCATCGACTACAAGACTGGCCCAGTGAAAAGCGAAAATGAGATAAAAGGCCTCACCAAATCAGGCAATGGCGATTACTACCGCCAGCTCGTGTTTTATAAACTCCTTCTTGATAAGGACGGGCGCTACGCCATGGATCAAGGCGCACTCCACTTCGTCGAGCCCGATGCAAAAGGGAAGAATATCATCCGCCGCTTTACCATTACGGATGCAGAAGTTGCGGCATTAGAAGAAGAGCTCGTCCTTGCGGCACAAGCGATTGCGGATGGTTCCGCCTTCGCGAAGCCCTGCGATCCGGAGAAGTGTGACTACTGCGACCTCGTCGAATTCCTTACGGCTCACTGAAGTGCCTGATCGACAAGTTGTTTTACTGCTTCGTATGAGTACGCGCCATTCATGACGACGGGCGGTTTGCCGGTGACGAGGATAAGGGAGTACGGTGTACCGATCGCACCGACATCGAGCGCGTTCTGTCGGTCCGCACTGATGTGCGCACTGAGTGTCGTCGATGCGCTGGCATAGCAGGAGGCAAAAACATCGGTCCCCAATATCCCCGTCGAGCGCGCAAATTCTCCATAATGTGCGGGATTTGCCGGCTGGCTTGCGAAAAGAGTGTCCGCAAATTTCCAGAATGCATCATTGCCTCCTACCTGAGCGATGCACTCGGCAGCTTTCGCATGAGAGAGTGCGTTCGGGTGAATTTCGGAAAGCGGGAATTGGCGGAACACCCAAGCGACGTCGCCGTCCGCGCCCTCGCTCGCAATGACCTGATGAAGTGTCTCATGAAAATCTTTGCAAAATTCGCAGTCAAAATCGGAATATTCGACGATCATCACCTTTGCCGCAGGATTCCCCAGGATATGATCGTTTACACCGACGGGTCGCACGAGAGCCGGGTTGCCCGCATTGGAATCAACGGAAGGTTTTTTCGGCATCGAGACGTATATCGCGGTGGCGATGACAATGCCGCCAAAAATTATTGCGAGCGGAATGGTGAGTGAAGATCTCATAGAGGAAATGCGTGGGTCATTGCGGGGGCGACAACGGTTCTTTTGCCCCAGTGCGAGGTGTCGATTTTGATATCGCGGATGTCGCGCAGGTCTTTGTATTTAAGTTTGCCATGTTTGAGTGCATAGTCGTACAGCTCTCGCGTAATTCGAACGTCTTCAATGCAGTATTCGCGGACTTTATCTTTCTTTCCTTCTTTCCACCACTGTCCGGCCTTGAGTCCGTCACCGGATTTGCCTCTGCCGAGCGTCGCTTCAGCGAGTGATTGGAGTCGGACGCGCCGGCCGAGAACTTTCTGCACCTCGCTCAAGAGATCAAGCGAAAGTACGTGAGAAAGATCGCCCGGATAGTAGCGATTGAGGAGTGGAATATCAAATGCATCAGAATTAAAACCAATGAGCATGTCGGCGCTTTCTATGAGCGGCCAGAGCTGCGGCAATTCTTCTTTCGAGTACGACGTGTACTCGTTCGTTTCTGAATCATGAACAGCCACGACGACGAGCTCCTGCTCGTTTACGTCGATATGGCCGCGAACCATAGAATCAGAAATTGATTCGATATCAAAAGTGAGGACGCGCATACGTTAATTGCTCGAACGAAGTCGAGCCGGAAGTTCTGACACGAGGAGCGAAGCCTCTTCGCCAGTGGCAAGTGTCTTCAGGCGCACGGTTCGATTCTTTAACTCGTCCCCACCATACGCGACGAAGAAGGGAATCCCGCGCTTCACGGCATCTTTTATCTGGTCGCCGAGTCCGCGGTCGGTGAGGTTGACGAAGACACGGTTCCCTTCTTTGCGAAGGATATCGGCAAAAGCTTGGGCGGCAGGAATATCTTCAATCGAAGGGGTGCCGAGATAGAGTTGCGGCAAACTCTCTCCCGCGCTTGGTATGAGCCCATGAGTCTCGAGAAAGTCAGCAAGCGTGACGTCGCCGAGCGCGAAGCCAATCGCGGGAATTGGGTCGCCGCCAAAAAGCGCGAGGAGCTGATCGTAGCGCCCGCCGCCGAACAGTGCGCGTGGATTTGCGAGATTAGTATCAAAAACTTCAAAGACCATGCCGGTGTAGTAATCAAAGCCGCGGGTGATGCTTGTGTCGAAAATGATATTGCCCACGCCAAGTTTCTTGAGCGTTTCGATGCGCGCAAGAAGGCGCTGTTTTTCAACTTCGACTTCGGGTGTTGCACTCGCGTCCTCAATGAGTGCAAGCGGGTCTTTCGCTGAGATAGTACTCGATGCGGTAGCGAAAGCTTCGGGCGTCATCTTCGATTTCTTATCGAGAAGGCGCAGATATTGTCGGATGCTTTCGTCCTCGAGTCCGGCCACACGACATGCCGCATTGAGAAGTGTGCGGGAGTTCACGCGAATGACAAAATCTTTTTCAGCAGCTCCGAATGCTTTCAGTATGGAGGAGGCGAGCCGCACGATCTCGATATCGGCCTCGCCTTCGGCGAGGCCGATGAGATCGATGTCCGCCTGATAGAACTCGCGCAAACGACCCTTCTGCGGACGCTCGTAACGAAAACGATTGCCGATAGAGAACCAGCGAAGCGGGAAGGGCATCTCACGGCGCTTTGCTGCGACCATGCGCGCGAGGCTCGGGGTCATTTCGGGCCGCAGCGTCACGCGCCGCTCACCGCGGTCGGTAAAGGTATACGTCTGCTCGTTGACGATTTCTTCGGAGGTCTTCGCTTCATAGAGCTCGGCGCGCTCAAGCGGGGAGGCGTTGTATTCTTCGTAGCCCCAGAGCGTGAGCGTCTCGCGAATGCGTGCAAAGATTGCCATTTGCCGTGCCCAGTCGGCAGGGTAGAAATCGCGGACGCCCTTGTAGGGGTCGGTAGAAAGCGGCTCGGACATACCGCGATTTTATCACGATTCACACCCTGTGCGCATCTCGATTGACAATTAATTTACAAAGAATGATAGTAGAAAAGGACGTGCCTAAGATTCGAATGAAAACCTGAGCTGAAAGGAGGACGTTGTGACTCACACAACCCGAGCGGAGAGAATCCATCAGCTTCAGGAAAGGGGGTGATTCGTATCTCCTCGCCAGCCATAATGGCGAGGTATAAATTCTGGCGATTTCTGGCGACAGTATCGTCTTGCGGTGAACTCAGAGGCTCTACGGAGCCTCTCTTTTTATTTTTGGCTTAGATGCCAACCGTAGCATCTGCCGCATCGGGAACATACTTGAGTATCAAGTCGCGCATTCGTTCGGGCCGCGGGATCCCATGCATGATGAACTCAATATCCTCGCCGGCGCTTTGCACCTTGATGTCGCCGATGCCAAGCAACGAGGAAATGACGCCGTTCACCGAAGTCGTCACGTCCTGGACGCGCGGCAGAAGCAGGCTCGACACTTCACGATTGAAGAAGCGGTACTGTTTGATGGTGACTATACGCTGGCTCGTAAGTATCCAGACGTTTAGGAAGTAGCGAGTGAATGTGCCCCACGCGCTCGTCCACGCGATAAGCAGCCAGAGGCCGAGCGCCGCACGCGCGACAGGTGTGTCGTAATCAAGGAACGCTGCATAGGGTGCCATTGGCGGCGCAAGCATGAGGAGTTTTGGAAGCACGAAAGGAACGATCACGAGGACGGCGTACGGGAGCAGTTCGCCAAGGAAGAGAAACCAATGCTTTCGCACCTGGAGCACGACATGTTCACCCGGCTCAAGTTCGAATTCCTTCATATCATACAAGGGATCTCATGAGGGAGAACGCATCGCCGGAGAGTGCGAAAGACATCAATGCGAACGACACAAACAAATGTGCCGCAATAGCGGGAGCGGCGACCAGCGAGGCGTGAGAGTATTTAAGCCAGTGATAAATGGCGACGAGCGTATAGATCGCCCAAAAGGCAAAGACAGCGTAGATTGTCCAGGTTATGAAAGATTCCGATGATATTCCCGAGATATGCAGTTGTTCGAACAACGCAGTTGGCGGTGCAAATGGTTGGAGCGGCTGACCTGGCATTAAGGGAATTATAACCCGTTGGATAGACCTCGCCTGAGTAGGTACAGGATAAGTGTGCGTTGCCTGCCCTTAGTCGCTGTGAGCCTTTGCGATGATTTATCCAATGGGTTGAACCTCGATGACACGCGGCTTTCCGTATTGGTCGGTGCATATCTCGGCCGACAAGTTTTGTGCGGTGAAGAGGTCGCGTGCCGCTTCGATATGGCTTGAATCGCATTCAATCCAAGCAGTACCGTTTGGAGCCAGCCGCTTCGGAAGCTCTCTCGCGATGCGACGGATGAAATCAAGCCCGTCTTTTCCGGCAAAGAGGGCAAGGGACGGTTCGTAGCCGCTTACGCTTGCCGGAAGCGGGCGATCAGCGGGAATGTAAGGCGGGTTTGCGGCGATGATGTCGAACTGCATGTCGCCGAACGGTTCAAAGAGGTCGCCGATGCGCACATGAGCTCTTGATTCGTCCAAACTATTCTCGCGGATATTTTTCAGAATAGTTGCTTCGTGGGCAGGATCCACGTCGCCAAAATGGACTTCTGCGTTCGACGCATCGTCGTGCTGTCGAGTACGGAATCTCGCGAGCGCCGCGCAACCGATAGCGCCGGAGCCGGCGCAGAGATCGAGGAAGGTAGTCGGGCGCGCAGGCATACCCGCTTTCGGAACCGCATATTTTTCTGCTGAAAAATTGCTCTGACTCGTTCCGTCGAACTCCGTACGTTCCTCAATCGAGTATGCCTGCGCTCCCCGCACATTGTGGAGAAGTCGCTCCGTCCACCACTCCGTCTCGGGGCGGGGGATGAGGGGCTTTGAGTCGAGGAAGATTTTCAGTCCAAGAAACGGTTGCCACCCGATGACGTATCCGAGCGGCTCGCCCTTGGCGAGCCGCTTTTTATCCGCCTCGTATTCCGGGGTCTCTTTGCCGCCATATTTCTCCTCCAAAAGCCACTGCTCGTCACGGGTCATAGGGGAACGCTACCACTATGAGCGAGCAAATGGTAATCCGCACCGCATGATAGAATTGGTGCATGAAATTTCATTTCTGGTATACGATGCTCTCGCTATTTTTTATTGCACTCGCGTCCGCCGCCTATCTTTGGCTCGCGGCGAACGATCAGCTCGCCGCCCCAGTGCCGCTTGCCGACTTCTTCCTCATAGCGCTTGCCGTCGCGCGTCTTGTGCGTCTTTTCACCTATGACGTTATCACCGAGTTCGTTCGTCATTGGTTCGTAGGAGCGGACCCGGAGTCGTTTCGCGGTACGCTTGGCGCGCTCATACACTGCCCGTGGTGTACCGGGCTCTGGTTTGCGCTTGTCGTTGCCTTCTTCTACTTCGCAACGCCCGTTGCGTGGTACGTCATCTTTGTCCTCGCACTTTCCCTCGTAGCGACATTCTTGCAGCTGCTCGCGAATTTTATCGGTTGGAGCGTTGAGGTTAAGAAGCACGAGGCGCAATTTCCACCGCGGTAGTGGTATACGCCAGATTTCAGGTTCCACACCGCTTATACAGACATATACACAGCTTTTACACTGTTTTTTCCGCAGATTTTCCTTGACATTTTCTGCACATCGACAAAACTTAGAGATAGTTCATCTTTATTCGGGAAGAACCTTAACACTTTTATCGGTCCGTTACATGCGAACACCGTTCGCTACCTAGGACCACTTGTAAAATCGAGGCTCATTCCCAATAAGAGGATGAACGGGCGGGGAAAGTCCCACACTAGTGGGACTTTCCTGCAACTGCAACTCCGCTTTTCGTAAAAGATTTTAAATCATATCGGAATACAAAAACGCCTGCACGAAAGTGCAGGCGTTTTTGTATTCCGGCGAGGAATTAGTATCCGCCGCGGCCGTATCCGCCGCCATTGCCGCCGCCAAAACCGCCGCGATCACCGCCTCCGAAACCGCCTTCGCGGCGAGGAGGACGATCACCCTGCGGGCGGGCGAAAGAAACGGAGAGCGTGCGCCCGTCCATTTCCTTGCCATCCCAACGGTCGATAGCCGCCTGAGCTTCCGCTTCGGTAGCCATCTCGACGAAGCCGAAACCGCGTGAGCGGCCGGTCATACGATCGCTGATAATGCTCGCGGAAACGACAGTACCGGCCTCGCTAAAGGCCTTCTTCATATCGTCTTCCGTTGAGCGGTAGGGGATGCCGCCTACGTAAAGCTTGTTCCCCTGAACTGCTGGCTGCTGATTGTCCATGTATTCTGATCTAACTAATTAATCTCGCCGAAACTGAACACTTGCGGTCACTTAAAGACCGAGCGAAGCTCGAATACTCTGCGAGTAAGTACAGTATGACAGAAATGCGAGAGAAGAGCAATAGAGTGTGGATAATGAAATAAAGTGTTTTCTTTTTTAAAAAAAGAGACCGCCCTGGGGGGCGGTCTCTCGAAGATCATCAGCAGCACTTTTTAGGTACACCCCCTTCATTTCTCAAGTTTTCCAACATGGCGCACGTGCCGTACAGGGTAAGGGTGGTCGTCGTTTCGATGAACGAGAACCATACGTGGGCAAATCGAGGAACGGTAACGTGATTCCCTTGTTGGTACCAGAACAAAGGTCGTCCAGTTATCCGCAGGAGTCCGCTTCCCTCAAGTATGGTGAACTCCTTTTGGTGATCGACTCCGAAGGGTTGGAGCCTGGTGCCTTTCAGTATCTTAATTACGACTCGTGTTGGTGCATCCTGTGCCCCCGGCAATTCGCGGACATATATGGTCCCTCTTGGAAGTTCAATGACGTCGGTTTCCCGGAAGTGAAACTCCACCACCCTGTCTTTATCTATAGTCATTTTTGACCCCTGGTCTTTAAATTGCATCCTTTCCTACGCTACACCTGGCTCTCAGAAAAGGGAAGTCGCCCGCATGCGTAACGCATGCGGGCGGCCGATTAGTGCAATCTGAATTCGGCACTGGGAAAGTGTAGCTCCGCCGGGTGTACAAGACCCACGTGGCAGTAATGGACGGAATGGATGGGTCCGTCGAGATTGCGGCCCCAGAACTCGAGGAACTCGTGCAGTCTCGGGAGGTCGGGTGCCAAGTCATCGTGTTGCCAGACGAACGTTTGAAGGAGCGAACGGTAGTCGGGGAGCCGGTACAGGATTTTTGCCGTGACGAGAGTGTTGTTCAGTAGTTTCAGTTTTTGCTGCTGGATTGTAGGCATCGCCTCCTCCTCTGCGCAGACACTTCAAAGTTCCTCATGAAGTAAACCGCCCAGGCACAAGAGTGGTCAAGTGAGCAGGTGTGCATTAGAAAAGCCATCCCTTCGGGGCGTTGTCAATACAAGGTGGAACCTTGTATTGGTGGTAGGATTATCTCAATGAATAGAAAGATTTCCTTCGCCGAAGGAGAGTACTACCACATTTATTGTAGGGGAGTGGAGAAGCGCGACATTTTCCTAGATAACAAGGATCGGGAGCGCTTTCAGGCGCTTTTATTTTTATGTAACGGCACAAAACCGGTCGTATACAGACTAGTACAAGGTTCCACCTTGTATCAAACCGACGTTGGAGTAAAGACCGTAGCTGTCGGCGCCTATAAGCTTATGCCTAACCATGTCCACATATTGGCGAAAGAAATTTCAGAAAACGGCATTACCGAATTTATGCGAAAAGTTAATACAGCTTATTCAATGTATTTTAATAAAAAGTATGAGAGAGTCGGGCCGCTTTTTCAGGGCACTTTTGGCGCTGAACACGTAACGAGAGATGATCACTTGAAATATTTATTTGCCTACATCCATCTCAATCTTATAAAGCTGATTGAACCAAAATGGAAAGAGGTTGGGATCAAGAATCTCCAGAGAGCAAAAGATTTTCTTGAGAATTACCCCTTCTCAAGTTACCTAAGTTACTGTGGCAAAACGCGCAAAGAGAATAGTATTTTATCGGAAAAAGAATTCCCGGATTATTTTTTACAAAAGCACGATTTCAAAGATTTTATCAGTGATTGGCTTACATTTAATGCGCAAGATCTGGGTTTATAGAAACACATCCAATACAAGGTTCCACCTTGTATCAGTATGAAATTGCCAGTGGTGTTGCTTTTTGGAGGGTTTAGAGCACAATACCCATGGAAGTCACCTGCCACCACCAATACAAGGTGGAACCTTGTATTGGTGGTGGAGTCACCCGTCTCATAGGGGGAAAACATGACGAAAGCTCTGCTGCTCCTCTGCGTTACGACTTTATTTCTCGTTACCACATGTGACAGTCGGCCAGCCTTTTTTCAAGCCCCTGAGCAGAAGAGCTTGGTCGCCAGCTCGCAGGAGGATGATCGAATACTCGAATACCTCTTCGAGTTGAGGGAAGTTCAGAACGAGGCCGGGACAAGCGTTATCAAAGCAATCACGGATGCCGAGGCTACTCTCAGGAAACTCGATATGTTGGGAACCCGCCTGAACTGTGCGGTCATAAACCTTCGGGACGAAGAGGTTCTGCAGGCAGTGATACGCGAGTATCAGGGGCTCGTAAGAGCGACGGAGATATTGCTCGACGCCGAAGTAGGTTTGCCGGAGTATTTGCAAATAGTCTCTCCGGAAGACCTGCGCGCGCAAATAGCGGGGCATAAAATCGGCCGTATCCTTTTCTCGCAGAACCTTCTCTATCTGGAAGGAAGAATCCAAGCATGCGGCAAAGACCGCCATCTCGCACCGTCCAGCCCGTTTCGAAGCCGTCCTGAAAGGACGGCTTCTTTGTGTTATTCACACGTTATGCACATTTGTATGCACCAGAGTAAATTTCAAATAAAGCCCGTTCTTGGCTCTGGAAGGTCAGACCTTGGAGAGCGAAGCTGTGGATAACGACTGTTTTTCGTCTCCGCCAAAGAATTGACATTCTAAATGACGGGTATTTACTGACCCTAGTTGCAGACGGGCGTCTGTCACGGATAGGTAATCTCTTCGTCTTGACTCTTAACGTTTGAGTCTCGGCAGATTCCGCGCCGCCGCTGCGGCGGCGCGGAGGAGCCGGGACTTGAGCGAGACCGCGAGAGTCCTGCGGGAGATTTTGTAACGAGAAAACAGTGTGAACGGCATACATAGTTGTGAGGGTAAGTTGGGGCATTTGTGAAAAGAATAGAATATGTTCTTTCGTTTTCTCGATGTTCTTTGTTTAGTGTTTGTGCGAATTATTAAGGTGCGTTATTAAAAAATAAATAGTTTAATTAATATGACAACGATTCTTAACAAAAAGATTCTCTTGAGTCTGGGAACGCTGGTGTTCGTCGGCGCAGTAGCCCTCGGAGCAACGGGCGCATTCTTCTCGGACACAGAGACTTCAACCGGCAATACGTTCACCGCCGGTGCGATTGATCTCGGCGTTGACAACGAATCCTATTACAATGGTGTCCTTAATCAAGGAACATCTTGGGAACTTGACTGGGACCTTTCAGACGAAACTCCTCGTCAGCTCTTCAACTTCTTGGATCTAAAGCCAGGAGATTGGGGAGAGGATACGATCAGTCTTCACGTGAAGAATAATGATTCTTACCTCTGCGCGGACGTGACTCTCACAAGTAACGAAGACAATGATCAGACAGAGCCAGAGATAGATGACGGAGACTTGGTTGCTAACAACGGTCCTCAAACCAATGATGGTGAATTAGCTAGCCACCTTCGCTTCGTTTGGTGGGCAGATGATGGAGACAATGTCTTGGAAGATAACGAGACCCCAATCCACAACAATGTTCCTCTAGGTTCTGGCACTGTAGCTCTTGCTGATTCTCAGACAAACATCTGGGGAGACCTTAATGGAACACTTCCTGGCAACGGCCCTCTTCCTGGCGCCTCAACTAGATACATTGCAAAAGCATGGTGCTTTGGAGCTTTGACCACAAATCCCCTCAGTCAGGACGGTCTTGGAACTACATCACCTCGTACCCCAGCTAATTCTACGGGTGGGGTGGCTTGCAATGGTGCAGATGAAACAAATATCACTCAAACAGACAGCGTAACTCTTGACGTCGCATTCCGCGCTGTTCAGTCTCGTAACAACACTTCTTTCGTTTGTTCAGCTCCTACTCAAGGAGAACAGCGCCCAAGAGTCGGTGCGCTTCTTAGCGCGTATGACGCCCCAACGTGCAATGTCACGGTTTCTGGCAGTGGTTCAATTCAGACAGCTGTTGGCAATGCAGAAGACGGCGACGTGGTCTGTGTTGACTCGACATATAACGGCTCCGGGGATAGTGCGGCTATCCGCATCGAGAATGCAGGCGTAACGCTTGCAGCTACAGTGAGGGGAGTCGACTTGTTCGATCCAATTGTGTTGAGCGCAAGCAATGTAACAGTCACCGGTTTTGATGGGGTGATTGGACAGGCAGAAAGTCCAGCCGAACAGGCAGCTTTCTACCTCGATAACGATGCGGATCTCTCCGAAATATCGTTCAACACTGTAACTGGTGGCACTGGAGCAGCCATTCTTACTGAAACGGGTGCTGCTCTTGGTGGTGGCTTGATCGCGAACAACGTTCTTGGTGGTGCAACTCAAGGTATCTACACCAATCCTCACACTGGCGTATTCGTGATTGAATATAACGACATTGATAACAATGCCGCAGGTATCGGAGGGTTGATGGGCGCAATAGTTCGTAACAACGAATTCGAGCACACTGTCGCCGGATCAGAAGCTATTGGAGTTGACTCAACTCACGACGCCAACCCAGCGACTGTCAGCTTCAACAACTTCCTCGGTGGAACCAAGTTGAATACTTATGGTCCGATTGCAGGTGATGTAGATGCAGAAGATAACTTCTGGGGTCCAAGTGGCGGTGCCGCCCAGACTGGTGGTTCCGACGAAGTCGACTTCACTCCTGAGGAAGTCAGTGCATTCCTGCATAACTAAGTTATCAACTCGAATAAAGAATTATGAAGAAAATATTACTTAGCGCTGGGACGATTGCGGTCGTTGCGACCCTTGCTGTCGGCGGAACCATGGCGTTCTACAACGACACGGAGACCTCGACGGGCAATATCTTCACTGCCGGCTCGATCGACCTCAAGGTTGACCAGACGATGGCGTCATACAATGGCGAGCAGTGTCAGACGTGTCATCTTGAAATAGTGAGCAACAACACGACAGTGGTTGGCTCATCGCCGGCAGTCGAGCTTTCAGTTGTTCATCCAGCGTGGACAGCCGACCTTGATGGCGGGCATGTCGCGGGTATGCCGAACGACGGAGCCAATGACGGTTCGAAGTGGATCTGGATAACGGATGGCCCAACAGTTCCAACCACTGATCAAGACTACACATTTGACCGAACATTCGTGTGGAACGGTACGGCAAGTGACGCAGTGCTCTATATTGCCACCGACAACCTCTATACGAGCATTCGGTTGAACGGCCATCTTATCGGTTCGACAGCAAATGACAATAACTTCCAACTCGCAACGGAAGATGTCTTTACGACTGCCGCCGATGCAGCACAGCTTGAGTCAAAACTTGTCCAAGGTACGAATCTTCTCCAAGTTACCGTGCGCAATCTTGGTTTGAGCGGGAGTACCGCGGCAAGCAATCCGGCCGGACTTCTCTTCAAACTTGAAATTGACGGAAGTTGCCAGGGCAGTCAGCAAGGTGGAGGTGCGTACCAGAACACTCCGGGCGCAACCTGCGAGCTCTGGGGTCCCCAGGACCTCACGAGCCAGAATTACTTCGACTTCGAAGACGTGAAGCCGGGAGACGAAGGTACGAACCTCATCTCGCTTCATGTGGACAGTAACGACGCGTACGCGTGTTTGATCCCACATGACCTTAACGATAAGGAAAACACGCTCGTGAGCCCGGAAACTGATGCGGGTGACCTACCGAACACAGGTAATCTCGCAGAATGGGGCGAACTCTCCGATTATCTCGAATTCTTCGTCTGGAGAGATAACGGCGATGGTGCGTATCAGGCTAGCGAGCAAGTACTCGTCAATGTCGGCACAACCATTGATCAAATTCAGCCAGAAATGCTTGCTCTGCAACTCACCGGCGGAGGCCCGACAGAATACATAGGTCTCGCATGGTGTGCAGGAACCCAGGCCTCTACTACGGCCCCGAGCATTACTTGCGATGGAAGTGGTATGAGCAACAAAGCTCAGACCGACTCATTGATTGCGTCATTGACCGCATACGCGGTGCAGGTCAGGAACAACGATGACTTCTCTTGTGCGGACGTTGATCTCGACCCAGAGCAGCCAGACTAGTAAGCAAAAAGTTCCTTGATCCCATTAGAACTATGCTTACTTCTAACGGGACAAGTTCGTAACGCTTGAGTCTCGGCAGATTCCGCGCCGCCGCTGCGGCGGCGCGGAGGAGCCGGGACTTGAGCAGGCAACATGCACAATCTCTACAAAATCGGTTACTACGCATTCGTTGGCGCCGTCGTCGCGCTCGGTCTTCTCTTGGTGGTGTCTCTGGTGCCGATACCGGGGAACATCGAAGTAAAGATAGTGCAATCGGGTTCGATGGAGCCCACGATCAAGACGGGCGCGCTCACGGTGGTCAAGCCTTTCACGAAGTATGCGGTGGGAGATGTCATCATGTTCGGCCCGGACACGAAGACAGAGGTCCCGACGACGCACCGCATCATCGCAGACGAAGTGAGAAGCGGCGTCTTCTACTACACGACGAAGGGAGATGCGAACGAAGACCCCGACCCCCAGCCTGTGCGGCAGAGCGAGGTGATAGGGAAGGTGCTCCTCGACATTCCCTACCTCGGCTACCTACTGGATTTCGCCAAAAAGCCGCTCGGATTCATTCTCCTCATCGGTGTGCCGGCGGCAATTGTGGTATTCGACGAGGCGGGGAAGATATGGCGAGAGGTGCGGAAGATAAATAGGAAGGAGGAAGAGCCTCTCGGGAATACCGCGTATGACACCAGCCAAAACAAAAATTAAAAAAAGGACTGCAAAGAAAACGCCGCGTGCCGTGCGTTCCGGCGTGCGAGTGAAGAAGATAGCCCGGAAGAGAGCAGGGAGGGTCGCGCTATCAGCCAGAGTGATCGATCTGCGTCCCCCTCGCCGCGCACGCGCACCACGCAAGAACAAGCGGAAAAGCGTCCGCTCGCCGTTTGTCGCGCTCGCGCCGCGCGTATTGCTCAAACTTCTCGCCGCTACGCTCATGGTGAGTCTGAACGGCGCCGGACTGCTTGGCGTCGGTTACACTGCGGCATATTACAATGACCACGAGGATTCTTCGGGGAATGCTTTTGCAGCCGGCTCGGTCGATTTCTCCCTATCGGCTATCGCATGGAACCCGCTCCAGGCGTCTCTCAATATGCAGCCGGGAACTACGACCACAAAGACATTTGCTCTCAATGAGGGGTTGAGCAACCCATTTCAATACTTCGCATCGACCACGCTTATGGGCGGCGATGTCCCATTTTGTAACGGCATCAACGTATCGCTTACCCAAGCAAGCACTACGCTCTTTACCGGAGCGCTCTCCGCGCTCGTAACGGCGACGACGACGTCCACAACCACGCTCGCTCTCTCCGCGACAACGGGTACAAACAATTTCCAAAACAGCGTCTGCCTCTTTGGTCTCGATTTCAATGGTTGGCAGACACGGCACGAGTACCTCACATTTGAAGACGGCGGATTCAACGATACCGAGAGAGCAACCACGACGCTCGCATCGTGGGGCTTCCGTTTGAATAAAGTGTATTACGACGTAGAAACGCCCGAGCGCGGCGAAGAGGGCGATAACGAATGGGTGGAAATTTATAATCAGACAAATGTGCCTTTGGATATTTCAAATTGGGAGATTTGCGACAACACTTCCTGCGACACGATACCCGCGGGCACGCCCACAGTCTCTGCACAGGGGTACGCGATGATAACTAATAATCCGAACACGGCTTCGGCGACAGGAACGGCGCCGTGGTATCTGCCTCCCGGCGTCGTGTACATTCCGCTTGGAGAAAATATCGGCAACGGCCTCCACAATGACGCAGACATGCTGGTATTGAAGCGGCCGGACGGCGTCGTGATAGACCAGATGAATTACGGAACACCGGACCCGAGTTGGGTAAACTACGCGGCCTATCAATCAGGCATATGGGACCCGGGTGCGACCGATGTGGCAGAGGGGAATCTACTTGCGCGCATTCCTTCCGGCTACGACACCGACCAGGCGTCGGACTGGCATGAGATAACCCCGCCGGCGCTCGACCTCATCTATCCCGACGAAGGCGCTTCCTACACGTGGTATTGGACTCACACCTACACGATCAGATGGACGGCAACGAATCCTAACGGTCCCGACAGCGCTCTCTCCATCGCGCTCTTTTATATCCTCGACGAGGATAACTCACACTCAATAACGCCGGTGGACACGACTCACACCATAACACTGGCGACCGATAACGACGGCGCATACAAGTGGAAGGTGCCGTCCGGTTTCATCGGCTACATTTGGATTACTCTTGTCGCAACAGGGCCTGAGAATCCGCTTAACAACACACGCACAGTGTCCGGTAAAATTTACGACCCGGAGCCGATATTCATCGGTCCCGAGGGTATTGACCCGGAGGATCTCGATCTCATCGCGCCGGTCATCACCATCCTCGGCGATAATCCGACGCTCGTGCCACTTGGGGCGGCTTTTGAGGACCTTGGTGCAGACGTGTCCGACAATGTGAGCCAGAACCTCAGCTACGCAACTCTCGGCGAAGTGGATACCGCGGTCCTCGGCGAGTACGCCATCACATATACCGCATTTGATGAAATGGGGAACACGGCGACCTCGACCCGCGCGGTCATCGTCTACGATCCGGCAGTCGGCCCTCCGACTTTTGAGGAACCAGCACCCGACCCAGTCGCTGACGAATCGGCGCTTGGCACCGGCGAGGAGCAAGAGGCCAATGTAGGAAATGCTCCGGTTGCCGCCGGGGAGGGCCAACAACAGGACACGACTGCCGCTACTGAAATCATCAACACTCTACTTACGGTCGATGCGGCCATTAAAGAAGAAGGAGAAACTACCACGTCCATTGTCGACGAGGAGGGTGATGGTGCGGATGCCGACCAAAATGAGGCGCTTAACACGCCTACGGAGGAGCCAACTCTTGGTGGGGAGAGCTCGATACCGGAAGAAATTTCCGGAGGCGAGACCAGCGGTGAAATACTTCCTGACGCGTTGTCTATAGGGGCGACTGAGGTGCGCGAAGAAGAAGTTCTCCCACCGGAAGAAGCTGTTTCTGAAGCGATTGTAGAAGCGCCGGCCGAACCGGTTGTTACGGAACCTGAGGCGCCGTCAGTCGCGGTCGAGAGCGCTCCAGTCGAACCGGCTCCAGCTCCGGCCGAATAACGATATGACTACCTTACTCAACACCAATCGAATACTGCCGGCACTGGTCGCGGGGGTGATTGCCGCGCTCGTGTTCGGTGCTTCTCCGGCGCATGCGGAGGGCCCTCTCACGGTAGATTTTGAGCGAGACCCGTTGTTTGGCGAGGTGAATTTCTTGCCGGGAGACATGCGAGACGGCGATGTGACGGTGACAAATGGCACGGACGTCGCACAGAATATATACACGGAATCCATAAACGGATTTGACCCGGACGGGCTCGGGAGTCAGCTACGCCTCAGGGTATTTGAGAATACAAACCCAGTGCCGATTTACAGTGACGAGTTCGATGACTTCCTCTCAGCCGGTCCCGTACCGCTCTCACTCCTTGGTGCTGGCGCTACTAAAACCTATACATTTGAAGTTTCCTTTATCGATTCCGCCGACAATGACTACCAAGGGAAATCACTCGGCTTCGATCTCTGCATCGGATTTGCCGGTAGCGGTCTCCAATGCGGTAACACGGTTGTGAGTGACCCTGAAAGCGTGGTGCCGCCGCCAGGCGGCGGTAGTGGCGGCGGGAGCGGAGGCGGCAACGGCGGCGGGGG
>JAKFXG010000024.1 GCA_021731495.1 Candidatus Parcubacteria bacterium
AAGCAATCCTACGCTCAGTTCGTCCGTTAAATCTCGAGGCTTGAGAAGCGTAATAAACAGGCAACGTTTATTGTATGCACATCCTCACACAATTCGGGCATCGCACGTTCGCCTCGCTCAAGGTGCGCAATTACCGTCTCTATTTCTTTGGGCACATTATCTCGCAGGGCGGCTCGTGGATGCAGACCGTTGCGCTCGGGTGGCTCGTGCTCTCGCTCACCGGGTCCGGTGTGCAGCTCGGTACGGTGACGGCGATACAGTTCGTCCCGATGCTTTTTCTGGGGGCCTGGGGCGGTGTGATCGTCGACAGGTTCAGTAAACTGCGGCTGTTGTACTGGACCAACACTTCGTTTCTCGTGCTGGTGAGCATCATCAGCGTGCTTGTATTCGCTCACGCTATTCAACTCTGGATGCTCTATCTATTCGCCTTTGCACTCGGGCTTGTTCGCGTGCTCGATAATCCAGCGCGCCAGACGTTCGTATCAGAAATGGTGGGAGAGGCGCACCTTAAAAATGCGATAAGCCTCAATTCGATAGGGAATAACATCATGCGCGCGGTCGGACCCTCAATCGCTGGAGTCCTTATCGTCAGTACCAGCATTGCTTTCTGCTTCTTCGTGAATGCGCTGTCATATGTTGCAGTACTTTTCATGCTGCGCAAGATACGCACCAACGAGCTCGAATCATCGGTGAGATTGGAAAAGAAATCCGGGCAGATGATGGAAGGGTTCCGCTACGTACTTGAGACGCCGGTCATCCGCAACACGCTCATCATGATGGCGGCCATCGGCACGTTCGCATACGAATTCCAGGTGAGTCTGCCGCTGTTTGCGAGGAATACGTTCTCCGGCGACGCGACGAGTTACGCGGCGCTACTCGCTGCTATGGGTATCGGTTCGGTCGTCGGCGGACTGTATGCGGCAGGACGGCACACGATAGTGCCGCGCCAGCTGTTCGTCTTTGCGCTTCTCTTCGGCACAAGCATCATCGCAACTTCGCTCGCGCCGTCGCTTCCGTACGCCATATTCGGCATGCTATTCATAGGGCTCTTTTCTATCAATCTCATATCAATCGGTAATACGATGGTGCAGCTCGAAAGTGCGGCGCACATGCGCGGGCGCGTCATGGCACTGTGGAGCGTCGCGATGATAGGATCGACGACGATCGGCGGACCTATCGTGGGTACCGTGGGGCAATTCATGGGCGCGCGCTGGGGTCTTGCCCTCGGCGGGATCGCAACTCTTCTTGCGGCCGGCATTGCCGCACGCTCGGTCTTTACGTTCAAAGGATTCTTCGTGATACCGCGCCTGATACAAATGCGCAGCGAAGAAGCGTCGACCGAAAATATCAAACTCTAGGTCGCGAGTCCGATCTGGGCGAGGAATGTTTTGAGCTCTTCTCCTTCAATTGCGCGCCATGCTCCCGGTTTCAAATTTTCGAGCCGTACGTTCAGTATGCGCGTGCGTTCAAGTCCGACGACCGTGTTGTGAAGCGCCGCAACCATGCGGCGTATCTGGTGCTTTTTCCCCTCAGTAAGCGTGATATTGAAACTCTTGGGTCCCGTCTTACGTACGGTACATTTTTTCGTCAGGTATCCCTCGATGTCGACGCCCGCTTCCATCGTCTTCTTAAAACTCTCGCGAAGCGTTTCCGCAGTGCGTACTTGATACTCTTTGTCGTGGTCGTAACCAGGGTTCAGGAGTCGGTCGGTTACACGTCCGTCGTTCGTGAGGATGATGAGACCGCTCGAGTCCTTGTCGAGGCGGCCGACAGGAAACACGTCCGGTCCTAGGGCGGCGCTCTTTTTAATATCCATTTCGCCGAGCTGTGGTGAGTGCGTAATGACGCCTACCGGCTTGTTGTAGGCATAGTAGAGGAATTTATTGGGAGTTTTCTTGCCGCGAAGCTCGACCTTGTCGCCATAGTTCACCCTCTCGCCGATAAGGGCGACACGGCCGTTTATGAGCACTTTTCCGCGCGCGATAAGCTCATCCGCACCGCGGCGTGTCGCAATACCCTCATGGGCGAGGTATTTGTTGATGCGCATAGGATAGGCATCCGTGGCTTCCGGAGCGGTCTTTAGCATGAGGACACTATACGATTTTTTCGTTGGTAATCCAACGAGCAAAAATCGTGCCGAAAATCAGCAGATTTTCGGCCAGTGTTTTTTCGTTGGTATTTCATCGATAAAATTCCGCTCTTGACAGTGGTTGTGCGAGCGAGTTCAATGTGTTCGGAAGCTCAAGGTATCCATTGCGTTCAACCATATAGGTGGGAGAGTCGGTTATGACCAAAACGAATCTGGCAGAAGCTACCGAGGCGTTGCGCCGCCGCCGTGTGGAAATCGAAGCGGAATATCAGGAGAAAGGAAATCGTCTTACTGAAGACGTGAATACGCTTCGCGACCGCGTCAAAAGTGACGAGGCAACGACCGGGGACAGGATCACGGACTACCTTCTTGTCATGGGAAACACTCTCGACCCGGATGTTTCGAAGCCCCTCCGAAATATTGAGAAGCAGATGTCTGGGAAGAAAGGAGAACTTTTCCTCGTTGTCCATCACGAAAAAACACAGACTGTGTTCCGTGGTCCGAACGAAGGGGTGAGGAGCTCTGACTTTCATCCCATCGTGGAGCATACCATCGGCCTCCTCACGGGCGAAGAGATCATTCTTGATTTCAAGAAGTCTGACACCGGTTTGCCAACTGACTCGTATGTGGAATTGTCGGGTAGCAAGCAGGTGGACAAGAAACCTGGTCCGTTTCCGTTCGTCGTGCATGGGATTTCCGATTTCCCTCGTGACGCTTGGGGTCTCGGTGTGAGAGACAGTCGCCAGGAGCTCTTCGTCGGTGACGAGGCAGTGCTTGGATACTCCCCGCTCCCCAATACGTTTCCTGGAGATACTCGTATTCAGGAGTGGGTCGTCATACGCAATCGGGCGATACGGAGCCTCGGGAAAGACATTCCCGAAGCGCCAGAAGAAAAGGCTTTTCGGGAAGAGTGTCAAAAGAAAGTTCTTGATGATCTCGACCGTGTTCGAGGAGAATATAAAACGGTGGTCAGCCACAGACCTCATTCGCGAGAAGCCGAGAGGCTTGAAGCGGAACTTCGTGCGCTACTCACCCGGGCTCTCGAACTCGGACTTGATAAAAAACCGCTTGTGCTGCTCGTTATGGAGGAGATGGAAGTCCCTTCAGCATCATGAGAATCGACTGATAGAGGGCATCGCGATGCGGTGCCCTTATTTTTTTGTAAGAAGTAGGGTAGGGTAACTCCATGAGCCGAGAAGAAAGCGTTATACGCTTCGAGAAAGTGTCATTCCAATATGGGCACAATAAACCGATCATTGATGAGGTGGATTTTCCTATTCGCCGCGGCATGAAGATGGCGGTCATGGGTCAGAACGGGGCGGGGAAGTCGACTCTCTTTGCGCTCATGACTGGCGAGCTCAAACCAGAATCGGGCGAGATACACGTTTCGCGCGGTATGAAGGTCGCCACAGCGCCGCAAGTCATTCCGCGCGACCAGCTCACGCTTACGGTCCGCGAATTCTTCCAGAGGTGCTTCAGTGAACCCGTGTATGATATCGATCCGCGTATTGATGATGTACTTGAGGTAGTAAACCTAAAGCACCATGAGAAATTACACGACCGGGTCATAAAAAGTTTCTCCGGCGGTCAGCAGGCGCGTCTCCTTCTCGCTTCAGCGCTCATTCAGAATCCCGATCTGCTCCTCCTTGATGAGCCGACGAACAATCTCGATACCGCAGGCATCGAGCATCTTACAAAGTTCCTCGTCGAGTATCCGAAAACTTGTATCGTGATTTCGCACGACGCGGAATTCTTAAATGCATTTACGACGGGCGTCTTGTACTTGGATGTCTTTACACGCAAAGTTGAGCAATACAACGGAAATTACAACGACGTGCAGCGCGATATTCTTGCGCGTATTGACCGCGAGAATCGCAAAAATGCCCAACTCGAAAAAAAGATCCAGGAGAATAAAGACAAAGCGAACTTCTTTGCACAGAAGGGAGGAAAGATGCGTCTCGTAGCGAAGAAAATGCGTACCGAAGTGGAGGAAATGGAAGAAGCGAAGGTGGATGTGCGTAAGGAAGACCGAACCATCCGGCCCTTTACGATCCCCGTACAAGAACATTTAAGCGGTACGGTGCTCGCTTTGACCTCGTATACGGTGCTTAAAGGCAAGAAGCCTGCGAAAAAGACCGCAAATATTTCACTCCGCAAGAACCAGCACCTTTTACTGAAAGGGCCGAATGGCATCGGCAAAAGCACCCTGCTCGAGGCGATTGCCAAGGGCGTGGCAGAAGGGGCGAACATCACTGCCGGAGTAAAAGTCGGCTACTATCGTCAGGATTTCTCCACGCTCGACTTTGACCAGACCGTGTACCAGGCTCTGGAGCGTGCGATGGGGAAGCCGGACGAGGAGCGGCTCCGCGCGACTGCGGCCGGGTTTCTGCTCACTTCCGATGTCATGCAGACGAAGATCGGCAATCTCTCAGAAGGGCAGAAGGGGCTTGTGGCTTTTGCGTCGCTCGTGCTTGAGCGGCCGGGACTCCTCATTCTCGACGAGCCGACAAACCACATCAATTTCCGCCACCTGCCCGTCATTGCGAAAGCGCTCGATTCGTATCAGGGTGCGATGATACTGGTAAGCCACGTCCCCGAGTTCGTCGCGCAAATCCGCATCGACGAAATCCTTGACTTGGAAAAATGAACACACTACGAACGATTGCTACTACTTTCAAAGCGAAAGACGTCCTTGAGGGCGCGGGGGTGCGGTTGCGCCGCGGATTTTCGAATGTAGAAGCGAAACAATTCGATCCGTTCCTTCTTTTTGATGACTTCAGCTCAACTATTCCGGAGCACTATCTCGCTGGGTTTCCATGGCACCCGCACCGCGGCATGGAGACGGTCACGTACATTCTCGACGGAGCCGTGCGCCATAAAGACAGTCTCGGAAATGAAGGGGTGATCGAGAGTGGCGCGATTCAGTGGATGACGGCCGGCCGCGGCATCATTCATGAAGAGATGCCCGAAAGTGCTCACGGCATTCGCGGTTTTCAGCTCTGGGTGAATTTACCGAAGAAAGAAAAGATGTCACCGCCTCGCTATCAGGATCTCGCAGGAGCAACCGTTCCGGAAATTGCGCTCGGCCCCGATGCGCGAACGCGCGTCATCGCCGGTGAAATTGGGGGTGTCATGGGTCCTCTCAAGTCGGTTGCGGGCAATCCGCTCTATATAGATGTCACACTTGAATCAAACGGCACAGTCTCAATCCCAGTGCCGCCAGGACACACTGCATTTGCATATATCGTTGAAGGCGCTCTTGGTACGGACTCTAGTGAGCCGACTCTGTATGCGCCGGGAACCATTTTACTTTTTACACGCGAAGGCGACACACTTGTGCTTCGCACCGGCTCTTCTGGTGCCCGGTTCCTCATTATCGCCGGCGCGCCGCTCAATGAGCCGATCGCCTGGCACGGGCCGATCGTGATGAACACCGACGAGGAACTACGCGAAGCATTTCGCGAGTTGCAGGAAGGCACGTTTATTCGCGTCGGTTAGTGGTGCGCGGCAATTATTTATACAGCAAGCGATCGAGCGACAAAACCGATTACTACGATACCGAGGAAATTAAAGGCGAACGAGAGCACGGCGAAATACTTTATACGCATTTTCGAAAAGCCAAGAACGGCGATCCCGAGTTCGTCCGGGAGCGGAGAGGCAAGTATGATCCCGCCTGTGAGAAAAGTTATCCAGCGGAAGAAGCGGCGTTTGAGCAGCAGGTGGAAGCGCCGCCAGACGCTCTGATGCATTAAGATTTCCGCTACGTGCTCCGAGAAACGGTCGCGGACGAATCGGAAAATGACGAGATCCACCAGCATGCTCCCCATTGCTCCGAAGAACGCCGTATAGAAAATGCCTTGCAGGAGCGATACCTCTCCGAGCGCCGCGATAGCAGGTGCCGTCGTAAAAATCGATGTAAAGAACATACCTGCGATAAGCGCGCCCCACATCCCCAGCTCTCCTGAAAGAAGGTTCGCAAGCACGTCCGTGCGCACCAAAAGCACTGCGACCAGTATGCTGAGTACGATCAGCGCGACATCCTGCAAAATACGGCTCTCGTTTTCGTTCTGCTTTTTCATTGCCATTCCATACAGTGTACTGCATGTTAGTGGACGTGGCTTTCTTGCCGATTCCAGTAAAAATTGCGTATACTGGGAATATGGAACAGAAACCGATCTCGGAACTCATGGACCTTTCGGGGGAAGTCGCCATCGTTACGGGTGGTGCCATGGGTATCGGCTATGCGATAGCGAGTAGGCTCGCGGAAGCTGGCGCAAAGGTTCTTGTTGCGGATAAAGACGCGGCTGCCGCGGAAGCGGCAGCCGCGAAGATTGGCGGGACCGCAGTTTCTGTCGATGTTTCCGACGAGGCGCAGGTTGAAGCGATGGTCGCAAAGGCCGTCTCAGAGTTTGGCGGCGTGGATATACTCGTTAATAACGCCGGCGTGTATCCGACCATACCAGTCCTTGCGGCGTCGAAGGAAGATTTCGAGAAGATCATCCACGTGAACCTCATGGGCGCCTTCTTCGCGGCGAAGGCGACGGCAAAGCAGATGATTGCGCAAGGGAAGGGAGGTTCTATCATTAACATCACCTCCATTGATGCTCTGCATCCTTCCGCCACAGGGCTTGCATTCTACGATGCTTCAAAGCATGGTCTCTGGGGTTTCACCAAGAACCTCGCGCTTGAGCTCGCGCCGCACAAGATTTGGGTGAACGCCATCGCGCCGGGTGGCGTGCTCACTCCCGGCACCGGCCTCGGGAAATCTGCGGACCCGGCACTGGCAGAAATCACGGAAACCTTCCTCAAGAGGATCCCAATGCATCGTATGGCGCACGCCGATGAGATAGGAAAGGTCGCTCTTTTTCTCGCTTCAGGACTCTCCTCCTACATGACCGGCTCGCAAATAGTGGTTGATGGCGGCGTCTTGCTTGCATAAAATTCTCTCTGTTGTATATTGAACGCACCGGCCTCGCGGCCATTTTTATTTATGGAAATCAGGAACATTGCCATCATTGCGCACGTCGACCATGGGAAGACGGCTTTGACTGACGCTATCCTCAAGCAAACGGGCGCATCTCCCGAGGGCACCTCAATGGACAGTAACGCGATCGAACTTGAACGCGGCATTACCATTTACGCTAAAAATGCGGCGGTCGAATACAAAGGTACGAAGATAAACATCGTCGACACGCCGGGACACGCAGACTTCGGAAGCGAGGTTGAGCGCGTGCTGCGCTCAATCGACTCGGTGCTGCTTGTCGTTGATGCACAAGAAGGGCCGATGCCGCAGACTCGTTTCGTGTTGAAGAAGTCGCTTGAGCTAGGTCTCAAGCCGATCGTCGTTTTGAATAAAATAGACAAACCGGCAGCAAATCCCGCACGCTCTGAAGAGCAGGTATTGGAACTTTTCCTTGAGCTCGGCGCTTCGGATGAGCAGTCTGATTTCCCCGTTATCTACTCGATCGGACGCGAAGGTATTGCGATCAAGAACCTTGACGACGAGCGCAAGGATCTCACTCCGCTTCTCGACCTGATCCTCGAGAAGGTCCCGGCGGCGAATGCGAATGCAGACGCAAACGCTCCTCTCATGCTTCAGCCATTCAATCTTGCCTATGACAACTTCATGGGGCGGCTCGCCGTCGGTCGTATTTATGCGGGCACGGTGCGTCCAAATCAGCAGGTATTTATAAAAAAGCCGGACGGCGAAACGCGCGCAGGCCGCACGACGAAGATCTTCACGTTCAAAGGACTCGAGCGTGTCGAGGCGACTGAAGCAGTCGCAGGAGACATTGCGCTTATCGCTGGTCTTCCAGACATTTACATCGGCGAGACGGTGACGACGGACGAGTCTGCCGCACCGCTCCCGGCGATCGCTGTGGATGAGCCGACCATCGCGCTTAACTTCCTTGTCAACAATTCGCCCTTTGCCGGCAAAGAGGGGAAGTACGTCACCAGCCGCCAAATCCGCGACCGGCTCATGAAAGAGCTCGAGGTCAACGTCGGTTTGAAAGTTGATTTTGGAAGCGCAGAATTGTTCCGTGTGTCCGGACGTGGTGAGCTCCACATTGCGGTCCTGATCGAGAATATGCGCCGCGAAGGATACGAACTGCAGGTCTCTCAGCCGCAGGTCATCATTCGCGAGGAAAACGGCGTAAAGCTCGAACCATTTGAAGAAGTCATCATTGATACGCCCTCTGAATTCCAGGGCGCTATCATCGAGAAGCTCGGCGCTCGCGCGTTCGTACTTCAGAACCTTACTCAGCACGGCAATACCGTCCGCCTCACTATGGTCGGTCCGACACGCGGGCTCCTGGGCTATAAAAATATGTTCATCATCGATACGAAAGGAGAGGGCATTCTTTCTTCACGCGTGCTCGGCTTCCAGCCGTATGCGGGCGAGATAAAGAAGCGACAGGTCGGTTCGATGATCTCCATGGCAACCGGGAAGGCGCTCGGCTATGCACTCTGGTACCTGCAGGACCGTGGCCAGCTCTATATCAAGCCGGCGACCGAAGTGTACGAGGGTATGGTCATCGGCAACACAGCAAAGGGCGAAGAGATGCTCGCGAATCCGACGAAAGGGAAGAATCAGTCAAATGTTCGCTCCTCGGGTATGGATGAAGCGCTCACGCTTGTGCCGATATTTGATCTCACCATCGAGCGTGGCATGGAGATCATGTCGGATGATGAGTATCTCGAAATCACTCCAAAAAGCGTTCGTTTGCGGAAACAATTTCTTAGCGAGAATGACCGTTCCAAAGCACGACGCTAATGTGAACTGGTAAAAAAGCCGCGTCCCTCCAGGCGCGGTTTTTGCTTTTTAATTCTCAATCTCACAGGGTATACCCCGTGAGATACAGCGCAGTCGTGACGGCATACATTTTAAAACCACCATCTCACAGGGTATACTCTTTTTATGAAGAAAAATCGCTCGCCCTGGCTCCATCAACTGCCCCAAGATCGTGAGCGACATGCGTTGGCAACTGATCTCTCGATTGATGTCGCCATTGTGGGCGGCGGCATTGCCGGTATTGCAAGCGCGTTTTACGCACTCAAATACACAAACTCGAATGTCGCCATCTTTGAGCGCTTCAAGCTTGCGCACGGCGCAACCGGGCATAATGCAGGGCAGATTACGAGCTATTTCGAGTGCGGCTTTGCGCGCCTGGTGGACGAGTTCGGTCTTTCAAAGGCCGCGCGCGGACAAAAGGCCGTTGAGGATGCGTGGCACCTTCTCGATGAGATGTATACGGATGCCGGCCTTGATATACCGCTCTCGCGGTTCGTTGGGCATGCGGGAATCTCAAGTCAGGAGCAGGTTTTTTTCCATCTCATGAACAATCAATTTCGCCGTGAAGCGGGACTGGCTCAAGAGTCAATCCGGATCGCTTCCACCGTGGACTTTGTTTCAAACATACCGGACCTCTACAAGGGTCTGTATTCACTCGTTTTGCCCGAAGACATACGCAACATTCTTGAAACCGCAACTGATGATTTTGTTGCCGTCGTTTCGTATCAAAAGGGATGTGTTAATAGTGCGCTCTTTACCGAGGAGGTGGCAAAATATCTCAGCCGAGTCTACCCGAAGCGTTTTGCGCTGTATGAGCACACGCCCATTCATAAACTCGTGCTCAAGCATGATCATGCGCTCCTTGACGGCGGTGAGCACGAAGTACGCGCAGGGCGCGTTGTCCTCTGCACGAACGGCTTTGAGCACATCCATATCTTGAATGAGACTGGCCTTGATATCGATGCAAAATACCACCATCTTTTGTCGGGCAAGATCGGGTATATGTCGGGCTACCTCGAGAAGCTTGATAAGGAACCCATCGCAATCAGTTATTTCACCAATCCAAGTATCGTTGCAGATAATCCTTACTTTTACCTCACCCGGCGCGGATATGAATACGAAAAGGGAGTAGAGCACAATTTAGTTTCAGTAGGCGGTCCGGACGTGTCAGTTGAGGAGACGGCGAATTATTCGCTCGAGGAAGATTTCCCTGATGAGATGGAAGAAGTGATAGATACGTTCGTTCGCCGCATTTACAACGTTGAGCCGAACAAAACAATCGACTACCTCTTCACGTGGCACGGGCTCATGGGGTATACCAAAAATGGCGTCCGCCTCATAGGTCCCGAACCCAAGAATCCGGTGCTACTCTACAATCTTGGTTGCAATGGGGTCGGCATCCTACCATCACTCCATGGCGGTCGAGAGATCGCGCGGCATTTGGGTGGGGAACAGGTCCAGGAATCGATCTTTGACGTCCCTGAGCGTGATCCAGGATAAAGAAAAAGGCCGCGTCCTTTCGGCGCGGCTCCTCAGTGTTCGATTTAAGTGTGAGAGAGGGCTTGAGTGAGTCTGACGAACCTCGAGACATCGTATCCGATGTCCATCGGCCCGATGTTCACACAACCGCAAAAGGCGCCCACGCTGACGAACGTGCTGCCGCTTACTTCGATGGCTTTTACCATGTTGCGGACGAGGCTTACGTCGGTAAGGGCGGTGACTACCACCAATACTCTTTTGTTGGTGAGGACTATATCTCCTTTTTTAATATCGAAGTCACCGCTGTCAATATCGATTTCTCCGTATAGACTGACGACTTTTCTTTTTGTGATTGTGGTCAGATGACGCGCCGTCAAACGCGAGAGTATTGCATCGTCGGGCGCTGCGCCAATAATGACTTCAATATCTGCGTCTTTGAATCGGTCGGCAAGTAAGTTGCAGAGTTTTTCTTTTTCGTCTCGATTCAGAAAAATCCCGTTCGGATCAACCAGGGCTGGTCCGCCACGAACTAGAAGTCCTAAAGCTTGTTGCTCACTCATAACTATCCTCCTTTTGCTTAGGAACTTGTAATCACGTCCAGGCGGTTTACCCCGGCTAATTACAAGAACGATAGTAGCAGAAATGTCAATGGAAGGCAAATAAATGAAAGGGGCCGCGTCTATTCGGCGCGGCCCCTCGTGTCTTTATGGTGAGCTACTGGGTATCAACTCCGTACCGGTTACGGTATTCGATGATTTCCTCGCGAGATGTCCTTTCCAGGAGTGTCGGTGTCACCTCTTTCCCTAGGACAGTAATGAGATCATCAAGCGTTGCAGCAGCGTAAACGGGAATTGCGAATTTCTTCTCGAATTCTTGAACCGCTGACAGCGCACTTTCCTTGCCACGCTCCTGCCGATCGAAGGCGATTACGCAGCCGATTGGGATTCCGCCATGTGCACGGATTATTTCGACGGCCTCGCCGGACGACTCCCCTGTCGTCATAGCGTCGTCAGTGATAAGAACCTTTTTCCCGGTGATTAGCGCGCCGACAATACTGCCGCCCTCGCCATGGTCTTTTTCCTCCTTGCGATTGTAGGCATACCCGATGTCACCCCCCATCACTTGCGCGACAGCTGTTGCAATGGAGATGCCTTTGTACGCGGGACCGAAGAGAACTTCCGGATGGATGTCTCGGTCAATGATCGTTGCATAGTAGGCTCTGGCGAGACGAGCTATTGAGTCGCCCGTGCAGAAGAGTCCGGAGTTGAAGAAGTGGGGCGAAATTCGTCCACTCTTCAGCTTGCGCCCTTCTGGCACGAGCTCCATTGCTCCAATTCCGAGCGAGTACTTGATGAACTTTTGGGCGGAAGAAGTCGGCATGATATTTCCTTTCCGTGATTTGCGAGACTAAAGAACTCCAGAGATTTCGGCGACGAACTTATTCGCCGCCATAGCCGGGTCTGGATCGGCCGTGATGGGCCGTCCAATCACCAGGTAATCAGCACCTGCTCGAATTGCTTCAGCGGCAGCCATCGTCCGATTTTGGTCGTCCGGCTTACTGTTCACAGAACGTATTCCCGGTGTGACTTTGAGTAATCCTCTGAGTTCTCTTCGTTTACCGAGGAGCTCGAGCTCTTGTGGCGAACAAACGATGCCGTCACATCCGGCGAGTTTCGCTTCGCGTGCGAATTGGAGGACTTTTGCTTTAGTCGGCCCACCGAAGCTCAGATTAGCGTCGTTCTCCTCGCGCGATGTCAGCACAGTAACTGCGAGCACAAGCGACCGGCCTTTATTCTCGACGGCTGCCATCATTGCGTCGATACCGGCCGAAGCGTGCACGTTGAACATTTTGACGCCCATTCTAGCAACCGCTTTCGAGGCGCCGGCGACCGTGTTGGGGATGTCGTCGAATTTTCCGTCGTAGAAGACTTTGCCGTTAAGCAAGTGAAAGAGTTCACGGATCTCCTCAAAAATAATGGATGCTTCCGTTCCGCTTTGGGCCGAAGTCAATTGGGCCAACATCGTGGTAGTGAACTCCAGTCCGACCTTAAATCCACCGACGTATGGAGCAAGCAGCTTCACGAGGTAAAGCGCTCTCGTAGCCGAGTTAACGTCGAGCGCGACGATAATCCTATCTTTCGCTTCCATCTGTAACCTCCCATGAATTGAGAACACGTAACTACTTCTGGACAATCCAGCTAATTACTTGGGACTACACTACGTAAAAGCGGGTATAAAGTCAAAGCTGGAATATATTATAATTTGGTTATGGAGTACAAGAAAGTACGGAAAATGTCTGGATTAGAAGCTGCATATTTAGCTGGATTGATTGATGGCGAAGGAACGGTGACTTTGACGAAGAGAGAAAAGAACGCACAGCGGGCCATCACGATTACAATCGCAAATACCGAACGTGAACTCTTAGAGTATCCCATGCGCGTTATCAGTGCGGGCATTATTTCTTCCAAGCGAACGCAAAAAATACACCACACGCCTTCGTTCGTATATCGGATAACTGGACGACAAGCGCTTTCCGTTCTACAACAAATTGTTCCCTACTTACATTCTTATAAGAAACAGCGTGCCAAATTCGTTTTGGCTGAATATATCAACATTACGCCACGCAATGGACGATACAATCAAGATTTGTTGGAGAGGAAGAAGATCTTCGACGAGAGATTTTTCCAGATAACTGCAAAACAAACAACACCCTCGAAATGAAGGTGTTGTTTGTTAATGATGTGGAGACTGATGAATGACGTTAGAACCGCTGTGCGCGATTGCGAAAATAGGCAGTATATACAATCTCTTAAAGAATTTAGTAGCACATGTGAATCGCGGGTCGTCTAGGGTAGATTGCGGGAATACGTTAGAACCTTTCACTTCCTAGTGTAGAAGAGTATGCTGATCTCATGACGGATGATGAAAACATCAAGGCGGTGATAACGGCAGAAGATTTCAAAAAAAGATTCAATCTTAAAAACATTGGTTTTCCAGAACCAACCGTTTTTTCTAATGCAGTCGGTATTTCAGTAAAGAAGGTCTACCCAGATGAACATGCTTCGATGTATGGCGTTGAGATATCTAGGAGGAGGCCACAAACAACACCTTTGTTAAGCCTAGATGCTCATGTTGTCTATGGAAAAGACACAAAAGATGGCGTGACGTTGATGATGGACAAGAAACTATCCGAGCCGATAGATTTGGATTTCACAGATGAATTTTCCTTCGATACCAGTACAGGCAAGTTTTACCATCGAGGACGACAAATTGAGCCGGAAGAAATCTTCTCAATAATGGATACAGCTCACAAAAAGCCAACAAAGTTAACCGCGGGTTTACTATTAAGGATAAGGCTGTGGATATGGAGAATATTAATCCCACATACAATAAAGTACCTAGACCTCTTTTTAATAAAAGCACTCTGGATTATTTCCGGAGAAAAAATCAAGGGAAACATTTGGAGGCGAGTAGTTAATATCTACTCCAGCATAAAGTCCCAGATAGAAGAAGATCAAGATTTTGTGAAATCAAAACCAATGGATTTTTTTGGGTATGAGGCAAAAAGATGGTCCGTTGTATTTTACTGCTCTCTTCATTTGGCTATATTCTCTTTCTTTTACTGGAAAGGCATCAAGTATACTTTCGTAACTCAGATTCTAGATAACAACTTTCTTGCGCTGTGTTACGTCGTAGTTTCGTTTGCATTTACCGAGTCATGGCTTCCCAGACGTATTAAATCGATCATAAACGAAATTACGCCGCGGGTTTTCAGCAATATCTCCAATAGGAAAATTTCCGTAAGTTAATTACGGACCCAGTAGAACCTCCAATCCGTTAAGACGCGCAAAACGGAACATGGAAGAACGTGAATAATATATACCGATGTGGACATCTCGGCAGAAAGTTGGAACTCAATTCAGGACTTCGTGTTCGGTTGGTACGAAGCGCTACATGGCGCAGGGATGGTGCCCAACGGCGCAAAATTGGCTCACGTTTAGCGTCCTGGAGTCACATGGTGGTAATTGAGTATATGGGCTAAAGGGGTTGAATTGAGGCAAGACACTCGTCGAATTGTTCGGCTGTGAGAACAAGCGCATTATCCGTTCGAAAGGTATTCTTTCCTACTCCTGCGAGATAGCGAAGATATACACGCTGTCGAAGAAATGCGTTAAAGGCTTTCTCCGATCGGGCTACGAGTACTCCGATCCTGCCAAGGGCAGATGCATTTACCAGATCCCCAAGACAATGTTTTTTGCTGCCGCTATCTTCGACCTCGATGCAAAGGAGGCAACGTGCGTTTTCGTTGAAATACATTATTCGATCAAGTGACGTGCGATCCTCGGCGTCCTCAACATTTCGATTGTGTCTTTCAATCAGCATCTCAATAAATTCGCGTGTTTCTTCGAGAAGTTCTGTGTACCGTGGCCCGTATCTACCTTCGATAGCGAAGGGACCTACGGCTATATCCA
Source organism: Candidatus Parcubacteria bacterium (assembly GCA_021731495.1). Taxonomy (GTDB): domain Bacteria; phylum Patescibacteriota; class Minisyncoccia; order Phycocordibacterales; family Phycocordibacteraceae; genus C7867-001. The sequence continues at coordinate 14,834 of JAKFXG010000024.1, forward strand.
CCACAGGGGCATAGATTTGTCGTCCCTGCCCTCGGAATGGATACCATTGGACTTCGACATCTTCGTATATTCGGTCGAGGAGAGTCTTCGCAGCATTTTCGTACTCGCGTTCCGTCATACAAGAATATTCTCACATCAACACTCTTCTTGCTACGGCAAAACTCGACCGCGCAAATGCGATACAATGGCAGTATATTATGAATGCGGTAACACAAGGTGCGTTTCTCCTAAGGATCAAGACGCTAACGGGAATCGCTTTCCAGGACTTTCTTAACGAGTTGTATACGGCGGCCTACGGATCATCCTTTGTATCTATCAAGCAAAAGAGGGATAAGGGATGTGACGGAATACTGAATGGTAATACGATACTCGCGGCGTACGCTCCTGAAAAATACGAGCTACGAACCTTCAAGAAAAAATATGGTGAGGACTTTGATTCTTATAAGCAGAACTGGTCTTCGACGCACTCAAATTGGCAGGTGGTCTACAATGGTGAGCTACAAGCGAATGGAGCCCAGTATCTAACCGAACTCAAAGCCGACGTACAGATTATTCAGAGAGGCCAGATTGTTGCTATAGTTGCATCTCTTCCTTGGGAGAAGAAGCGCTCGCTCGCGGCATATTTGAAAGTGGACGACCAGTTCCTAATCAACGATGCGTTGGAAGAAATAATCGACGACCTCTCTAAAGAGGTTGCTCCCTCTTCAATCGTGTACGCGAAGCCACTCTATATGCCGGATAAGGTTGCTCTGAATTTCACTCGTATCGAGGCAGATACAATTTTGGCAGAATACGAATCGTACATGGAGTATTTCATCTCGTTAAAGGGGTTGCTGACTGCCGATGGCGAGAGAGTGGGAAATCTCAAGTCCAAAATCTGCAGAGATTACGTGGGGCACAGCGGGTCTTGCAACGAAAGACTCACTGCTATGACAGAAGAATACGCTGGAAAGAAGGTCGGGGATGACTGGTATCAGAAAATGATTCGAGTTGTACTGGTATACTTTTTCGAGCAATGTCTGATTGGAGAAAAAACACCACACGAATCCCATGCTTGATTTACACCCAGAAAGCGATTTAACTCTCAGTCCTGTTGTCCTTGGGAGTGCCATAGCAACTTCACTCAGTCCAAGTAAGTATGAGTTCATCGACTCTGTCATGAAAGAGTTTCTTAGTGCTGACCCTCGACGCAGTACAGAGCAATTCATGGATTCGTTAACCATGCTCTATGCACTCGGGCTCGTAGAGTACTTCGGGCACCGAATAAAGCTTCCAAAATGATATTTCTTAGAAAACTTTATTCCGAATCTAAACTTTTTGAACCTGTCGAATTTAAGAATGGCATTAATGTGGTTCTTGGACGTTACTCTTCAGGGAGTGATAGCAAAGAAATTAACGGTATTGGTAAATCAACTTTCGTAAGACTCATCGACTACTGCCTTGCGTCAGAGGGGTCAAAAAGATATTTCGATGTCAAAAAGAAAACCTTTTTGAAGGGCCATAGCTGCACACTGGTGGTTGAGATTAATGGTACAGATTATTTAATTCAGCGTTTTTTTGACAAGGCATCCATCACTTTTGCTGAGATTGGAGGTGCTGTCGATCCCGTGGAATATACGGATAAAGAATTTCGGAATGTCTTGGGCGCGAAATTCTTTGCACAAGATCCTTATGGTGGGGTAATAGAAAGCAACTGGTACCGAACCCTCCTCAACTTTTTTATTAAGGACGACGTCGATCGTCACGAAAGAAACGATCCTCTAAATTTTCTTAATCCATCGATCCGCAACTCATTATTGCTGGTGTATAATTTTTTCCTTTTGAATCTTCCAAATGGAAATATCTACGATTTCGATAAACATTCCGAAAAGGCGAGGGATCTTCGTGAGACTAAAACCAGCATTGAGAAACAATCGGTAGAGTTGTCTGGAAAGCGATTAGAGGATCTTGAATCGGAACGCTCTCAGATCGAGAAGAAAATAAAACTGATCGAGAAGAGCCTGAAGGAATTCCAATTCATCGATAACTATAAAGACATACAAAACAAACTTGTGGAGCTTTCGGTGGCAATCTCTACGAACCTGCAAGAATCGAGTTCGCTTAGGAGGCGATTGCAGGCTATAGAAAGTAGTTACGCAATCGATATTTCCGTTGATATTGAGAAGGTTAAAAGCATCTACGAGTCCCTCAAACAGGGGCTCGGTGAGGCAATTGTACGCCCGGTCAAAGACGTCATTACTTTCAGGAAGGAAATAGCGGAAAATCGGAGGACTTTCCTGACCACTAAGGAAAGAGAAATCAAAGACGCGATAGGAGTGGTGAATAAGAAAATCATTGAGCTTGAAAGCCGACGAATAACACTCTATAAAACCTTGGATGAAAAAGAGGCGATGGACAGCATCCGGAACTCATACGAAGAGCTTATAGAGTATCGCTCCCAACTACAGCAGAATCTTGCTGTTACAGGCAAAATTGCTCAGCTGAATGAGGCGATCGCAGATCTCGATTTACAGATTTCTGGTGACGTCAAAAACCTTGTTGCCCAGCAATTAGTATTCGCCGATAAGGTAGAAGAGCTTCAGGGGATCTTTACGGACTTCGTTCACACAGTCGTTGGGCAAAGCCAGTCGATCGGATCTGCGTACTTCGATATTAAGACTCGTCCGGATAAAAGATCACCTGTGCAGGTGACTATCGAGGTTCCAAAAAGTGCGTCTTTGGGCAAATCACGTTTCAAGATACTGGCTTACGACCTAACTGTTTTCTTTAACCTTATAGACGATCAGCGAGCCCTACCGCATTTCTTGCTCCACGACGGAGCTTTCCATGGAATCGATATAAAAACGACTATAAACGTTTTGAACTACATTGCTAAACGATCCGAAGGTAGAAGGTTCCAATATATATTCACCGCTAATGAGCATGAAATCGACTCCTCAAGTCATGAGGGGTCTTATGGGCAACTCAGTTTCAATCTCAAAGATGCGACAATTCTTGTCTTGGAGGATAAGCCCGAGAAGATGTTTCTAAAACGGGAATTTCAATCTTAGAGTAGTGATTATCGCCACCATCCGAAGAAGAAAGACTTTAGTTTTTCAAACAGACTCTGTTTCTGAAGAGGCGTAGATTGTGTAGATGGGGCTTGGTTTAGTAGATTACTCGTTGCGACCCTAAAAGAAGTCGATGCAATAGGGTCTTCGACATTAGGAACTCTCTTTGACTGTCCTAAGTCATTCGCTCTGGTTGCTTGCATTGCGCCAGAATTACCTGCAATTGGCACTACATCGGGCGCCACGCCGTACTTTGCCTGATATTCTGCCCGAGTCATCTTTACTGGTACAGATACACCTCCATTTTTTGCCGCCAAAGAAGCGTAGTCAGGTGCAGTAGTCTGAATACATTTTGCGGTACTTGTATCCCACTGGTAACCAGTTTCGCATCCGCAGATGACACTTTTATTCACTGAATCTACATATGCATCGACCCTATTAGTAGCGCCGATTCCGCTTTCAACTTTGCACCAAACGTTTAGTGGAATGCATTGATATGGGCTATTAGCATCGGGACCAAAACCAGTGACACACTCACACCGATTAATTTCGCTATTATAGTAGCCAAACTGACCGTGATCTGTTTTGCAAGACATTGCAGATGCAAGCAAGGATTTGTAGTAGGCACTCTCCTTTTCTAATCGAGCAAGTTCAACAGCTTTATCGCCAATACTATCCAACGCCTGATTCTGTGTGCTGCTCATGCACTGGTTGTATTGGTTTAGCTTCTGTTGGTATGTGTCGATGTCAGATCGGCATTGGCTCAAACGATTATTGCTCACGTCAGTAGCGAGCAATCCGGTAGCTCCATCTGATGCTCTCATGCTTGAGTACTGGCTTTCTGATGTGCACCCCGAGCTCGAAGGGTAAATGCATTGTACAAAGATTCCCGTCGAATTTTGACGTTGCAATTGGTATAACCTCTCATCTATAGTTTTCCGTTCTTGTTCCAGTTTATTTTGAAAATCCTCTTGGGCCTTGAGAAGTTTTTTGGAAGGGTCTGGTAAGGGGACTGTTTTTAAGCCTCCCGAATTAAGAAGCTTGTAGAGATTCGTGTCACCACTACTTTTAATGCCGTAGTAATTTGAAAGGTATGTGTCGGGATTACCAGAAGTGATTTGACCAGTATTGGGATTTAAATTGCCAGGGAAACCGTAGTTGTTGTAGGGATTGCTATCGACGTCGGTTCGGTAGTAAGAACCTACAAATGTGTCTCCTCGGTAGTACGGACTCACGAGAGTCGCTGCGTGTGAGAATGAAGGGAACCCGACCAGCAAGAAGAGAGCCGCAAATACCAATTTCTTTTCCATACATCCTATGTTTTTGGTTGGTAACGCAAAACCCGCCACCACGAACCCTTGCGGGTCTACCAAGGTTTCCCTTGGCAACATAGGACATGCCGTGATGACGGGTTTTCTATGTCCTATGATTTCGTAACCATGCCAACGCCTGAGCGGTGGTTTAGGTCAATGCAGTCCGAAAGTGGACTACAGTAGCATCGTATCAGGATTGAGCTAAAATGGGTATATGAGGCGAATGATCTTAGGGTTTTCAGAATGAATGCTTATGGCGGTAAAAACTACACAAACTAAGCGTCGCGTCAGTTTGGTTGAAAAGGCTAAAAAGGATAAGGAAGTTGGGGCTGGTGTAGGACGCGGAAACAAGATGGAGAGCACACGAGCAGCTTTCCGAGCGTGGTTACTGAAGCCGCGTATCTTTTTGGGGAAAGGAGAACACGTGCTTAATCTTTTGGGGATTACGGATGTAGAGACTGTCGAGCTCTATAGCATCCGATCGCAAGGTGAGTTCTCGGAGAAGTTTGGGGTGGGAGAACCAACACTGTCTCACTGGAAACGAGAGATGCAGAACGGTAACGACTTTAAGGACTTCCAAATTGAGATGCGCGGACTTACAAAAAATGTGATGGGTGCGCTCTATCGTCAAGCGATGGCCGAGGGTGACGCTCCTCGTGTGAAGCTATGGCTACAAACCGTTGAGGGCTGGAATGAGAGCAGTAATTTCAAAGTGGCAATGGGGGTAGAACAAGGTCTCACGGACGAAGAAAAAGCTGCAATTGATCGTATGTTGGAAAAACTCGGAGCACCAACTTAGTGTAGAGATGACAAAGCTTTTGAACCCCTCACGACTTGATTGGATAGCGTTTCTTGCTTGTCAAAACGCTGTCCGACTCCATCGTGATGCCATTGCACTGTACAAAGAAGGACGATATCCATCTGCCTTCTTTTTGTCGATCCTTTCTCAGGAAGAACTTGGCAAGATGCATATGATTAATGATCATTCGTGGCACTTAGGCGAGTGGCTGAATGACTTATTGGAAATCAAAGATCAGGCAAAACGTGCCGCTATGGATAAGGAGAATGAAAAGTATCAATCTGAAGTTTTCTCATCCTCCTATCTCCATCCTCTTAAGCAAGGATACTTCGCCCATAATTCTCCTGTAGAGGATTTTGTCTGGTTACGCAAGGCATTAAAGCACGGGGAACCCCGCCAAGATGTATGGCAGGGCGTGCTCGACGCAAAGAAGCAGACCGCAGCCTATGTCGGCTTTCCAAAGAAGAAAAGAGGGGTTGATTTTAGTGCTGGCCTGAAACATCCATGGCAAATCAAAAAAAGAGATGCACAGAGACAGATAACGAGAGTCAACGATTATCTCTTGGTTTTTGGATTGGGGCTACGATATACATGTTATGTGTTTGAAAATGAAGACATAATCAACTATCTAAAAAACAAGCGATTTCTGAAAAACATCGGACTCACTTGGCAACACCGAAGTAGATCTGCTTTCAAGCAGATAGAGTCTCTTCAGGTGGTGCTAAAAGACAAGATCGTTAGAACGACAAAGAGGTAAGATAGAGCGATTATGCGTGGTGACACCAAGAGTGACGAACTTTTCTACCAGATTTCGCTCGGGGATGTTTTTCAAACGGATGTCAGAAATTGTCGGGATAGATTTTCCATTCCGAAAGACGGATTGGATGCAGAGGATATTCGGCGATGGTATATCTCTCTCGGCGATAAATATGGCGAGTTTTTAGATGTGCTTACAGATATTCTGCGACGCTATAAATTAGCGAGTTCTTTTATTAATCCGTTAGAGGAGTATGTAGTTACCAATGAAACTCAGAATTTATATCCACTTCGGCCACATCCTTTTTATGATATTGATACACCACAAGGTTATTTGGCAGAGCAACATAGAAAAGATGCGAAACCGTTCGTAAGTTTATTGATTTATGACTACGCCAGCTTGGACGAGATTCAGGCGTACCTAAAAACCTCATGGAAGTACGTCAAGAAAGAACTCGATAAACAGCGTGGTGAACCGGCGCACAGAATTCGCAGGTCAACACACAAAGAACGAGATAGAGAAGTTCTTGCGCTCTACGAGAAATCACGCGAGGAACTTGGACTCAAAAAGGGAGAATACAAAGAGATGGCTGTAGCTCGGATGCTTTCTGGAAAGTACGGAACAATTGATTGGGATCACATTAAGAGGATTGTTGCGCGAATGCGAAAGATGAAAAGGGGAACTCATAAACCTCCTGTTTAAGAGTCCTCTACTCATTTGTCTTTGAAGGCGACCATTGGCATATGGTCGTTTTTTGCGACCTGGTGACGTCACTGGAACAGCCGGCAGCGTACGTCACCACGCTACCGGCTGTTCCAATTCATGCTTACCTTACAAGAATGCCGAAAATACACAGGGAGCGAACTCACCGATGAAAAGTTGGAGGAGGTTCGTAATGTCCTGTATGTCTTTGCTAATAAACTGGTCGACGATTTCTTAAATTTAGAGGATGAGCCAGTCAGTTCAAACTACCCACATGAGAGGGTTGCAATTGTGTCGATACCAAGGCACAACATCAAGTAAGCTTCGTATGTCACAACTCGCACTCATATACGCTCGTGTTTCGTCAGAGAGACAGGCGACAGAAGGTCACGGCCTTGATGCACAGGAACATCGCTGTCGCGCCTACGCTGAGACAAAAGGTTATGAGATTGAAAAAGTATTCAGGGATAGTTTTAGTGGAGGCGGAGATTTCATGAATCGACCAGCGATGTCTGGCCTACTCGGCCATGTAGATAAATTTGCACACCGAAGTTACGTCGTGCTTTTTGATGATCTCAAGAGACTTGCAAGGGATACGGCTTTTTACTTGAAACTCAAGGATGCATTTAGAGTTCGCGGCGTTAGGTTGGAGAGTCCGAATTTTGTAATGGATGATTCTGATGAAGGTTCGTATGTTCAGCAAATTCTGGTAGGGGCAGCAGAACTGGAGCGCAAGCAAAATAGGCGACAGGTTATTCAAAAGCAAAAGGCTCGACTTGAGAGAGGGTACTGGTCGTTTTGCCCGCCTACAGGATATCGCTTCGAAAAACATCCTGAACATGGGAAGCTTCTCGTGCCCATTTCTCCCGACGCCGAACTCATTAAGCTCGCATTAGAAGGTTACGCATCGGACAAGCTATACGATCAAACCGCTGTTCGAGATTTTCTCAGAATCAATAATTTTAGGAATGGTCGCACTGTTCATATGTCATTGGTACGGCGACTTCTTACTGAAATCCTTTATGCTGGGTACATAGAATATGTTGGATGGGAAATAGCGAGGCGTAAAGGATATCACCAAGAAATGGTAAGTATTGAGGTGTTTGATCGGGTTCAGGCGAAACTGACTGGTAAGTCATATTTGATTTCAAGAAAAGATTACCGTCTCGATTTCCCTTTACGAGGGTTCGCTCTTTGTGAAGAGTGCGGAGGAGCGCTTACGGCAGCTTTTGCAAAGAGGAAATATCCCTATTACTGGTGTAAAAGGGCTGGATGTTCATTGAAGAATAAAATGATTTTGAGGGAAGAAATTGAAAAAAGATTTGATGCACTACTTAAAGAGATAAAACCGCGGCCAGAGGTTTTAGAACTTTCCAATAAGATCCTTCTTGATGTATGGAACGAGCGAGTAAGCAAACTCGAAGGGTATCGTACAGTTCTGCAAGGAAAGCTACGGATCGCACGCAGTCAAATTGACGGGCTATCGATGCGCCTTGCGAGGGCACAGAACGAAGACCTGGTGGGCGTTTATGAAGACCAGCTCATTCGCGCTAAGCGCGAAGAACGAACGCTGGCAGAACGCATCGATCGACTCTCAGAGCGCTCAGGGGACTTCGAAGAAGCTTTGAAGCAAATGTTTGCGGTGCTGCGTAACCCGGCAGCTGTATGGGCAAAACCGGATATAACGCAGAAAAGATCAGTTTTGAAGCTGATCTTTTCTGCGAAATTGCGATATAACCCTGTGTCTGGGTTTCAAACACCTGAGAAATCCTTAATTTACGGGCTATTTGAGCAAATCTCTGCTCAAAAGTCCCAACTTGTGGAGGTGGCGGAAATCGAATCCGCGTCCGAATCCGTCTATGAAAGCGAGTCTACGACGCGTAGTCAGCGTTAGTGTCTAAGGCAGGATGCGAGGAACGCAGACGAAACCATTCCTGCCCGATCCCTTGTTTAGATGTACCGGCCAGGATTCCGGACATCGATCCTACAGATAATTCCGCCCATTCCTCTCGGCTGTAGAAACCCGGAGGATGAACGTCGCGAGGCGAAGAGCCGTTAGGCTTTCGCGTACGCGAACGCGAAGTCATTCATACCGAAGTATGGCGACTTCACGCTTGCAAGAGTGTTCTTTGCAAGTATGTTTTCCCGCCAGATTAAAGTGTTGGGCGGGAGTGCACTGCGTCGCACATCTTTCAAGGTACAGACCGTCAAAGCCGGTCACCCCCCTAGAACATATCTTGCTGCAAGATATGTTCGGGCGAACATTTCGTCTGACGAAATGTTTTAGCCGTAAACATACCATCACTTTGGTATGTTCTTAAGCCAGTCTAGCAGTATCTTCTTTTTCGTGCGCGCTCCCCAAAGACTTTTGAGAAAACGTTCACGACTGAAAGCTTCTGTTTCCGATTCGAGCTGTTCAGCATGGATGAGATCAAGCGGCCTACGATTGGTCGTTGCTGGAACTTGTCCATCCTGATGACGTTTCAGTCGTTCCGAAATATTGCTAGTGCACCCAACATATAACCCGTGGTCTTTATGACTGTAAAGAATGTAGACCACATAAGCCATGCTCTAGGGGATTGATCAGCGGTTTTTCAAGATGCGTCCTGTTTCGCGAAGCGCATCGCGTTTCTTCAGGTCTTCACGGCGGTCAGATTTGCCTTTGCCACGAACAATAGCGATACGCGCCTTCACGAACCTTTTATTAGTATACACCTCAAGAGGTATGATTGTCAATCCCTTCTTTGACTCGGCGTCGAGGAGTTCGGCAATTTCTTTTTTTGCGAGCAGGAGGCGTCGAGGGCGTTCCGGATCATAGCCTTTCGGCATATTTGCGGCTTGGTACGGCGGAATAGTCATACCGACGATGAATGCCTCGCCGCCGCGCACCACCACCCGCGCGCCGTCGAGCGAGCCAAGCTTGCTACGCAGGGCCTTCACTTCTTGGCCAAATAGTTCAAGACCCGCCGAGAAACTTTCAAGCGGGGCGAACTTCAAAAAGGCCTTTTTATATTCGACGAGAATCATATGAAAGAGTATAGTACTTTTCATGCTAGCTGTATCTCCAAAGAAGTCAAAAAACCTACCTACCGACAGGCAGGTAAAAAAAAGTCCAACCTCTGGTCCGAAAGGAGGTCCCCGCTCCGGCTGGAAAGGGCTCTTCGGCGGCCCTTCTTTCTTCGGCAATCTCACAACGACCGTCCTCATATTCCTCATTCTCATGAGCGTATACTCACTCATCTCGAGTTTTGTTCAGCCGACGAATGAAGTCCCGTTGTCTGTCGTCGCAGCAGACGTCGCAGAAGGGAAGATAGAGACGATCAAAGTGAATGGCGACTTGCTTGACCTCGTGTATGTCGACGGGGCGACGAAGACTTCGCGCAAAGACCCCTCAGCGGGACTTCCGGAGACGCTTGCGACCTATGGCGTCACCCCTGAGGAGCTGGCAAAAGTCTCCATCACTATCCAGGGCAAGTCAGGATTCCAATTCTGGTTCCTCACACTGGCACCGCTCCTTTTGCCGCTCCTCTTCATCGGATTCATTTTCTGGTTCCTCACACGTCAGGTAAAAGGGGCAGGCATGCAGGCTTTCAGTTTCGGACAATCGAAAGCGCGCGTTATTGACCCGGCTGATTCCTCGCAGCGTGTCACCTTCGCAGACGTTGCAGGCGCGCGCGAAGCAAAGGAAGAGCTTCTCGAGATAGTCGACTTCCTCAAGAGTCCGAAGAAGTTCCTCGACATCGGCGCGCGTATTCCGAAGGGCATCATCCTGATGGGCGCTCCGGGCACCGGAAAGACGCTCCTTGCGCGCGCGGTCGCCGGTGAAGCTGGTGTTCCGTTCTTTTCAATCTCGGGTTCTGAGTTCGTCGAGATGTTCGTCGGTGTCGGAGCATCGCGAGTGCGCGACCTTTTCCAGTTGGCGAAAAAAGCCGCACCGGCCATTATCTTCGTTGATGAGATCGACGCCGTCGGGCGTGTTCGCGGCACTGGTGTTGGAGGAGGGAACGATGAGCGCGAACAGACGCTCAATCAGATTCTCGTCGAGATGGATGGCTTCGAGCCCACGGAAAAAGTCGTGGTCATGGCGGCGACCAATAGGCCTGACGTTCTTGACCCTGCGCTTCTGCGTCCTGGACGCTTCGATAGACGCGTGACTATCGACCTTCCGGACCGACGCGATCGCGAGGAGATCTTACAGGTACACGCCCGTAAGAAGCCGCTTGGACCGGATGTCGTTCTCGCAGTCATTGCTGAGCGTACTCCAGGCTTCTCTGGTGCGGAACTTTACTCGCTTATGAATGAGGGAGCGATTCTCGCGGCGCGTGAGAATCGAAAGGAAGTCACTCAGTACGATTTAATACGTTCCATAGAAAAAGTAATGCTTGGTCCTGAGCGCAAATCGCACCTGCTTTCGAAGCGGGAGAAAGAGCTTACGGCGTATCACGAGGCTGGACATGCGCTCGTATCATCCATACTTGAGCATGCCGACCCGGTGCACAAAATTTCTGTCATCAGTCGCGGGAGAGCAGCTGGCTACACGCTGAAGCTTCCATTCGAGGATCGAAAAATGCAGTCGAGGAAACAGTTTCTTGATGACATCGCGGCCACACTTGGTGGGTATGTTGCTGAAGAGATGCTTTTTGACGATGTAACGACCGGGCCAAGTAACGACCTGATGGTCATCACAGCGATTGCACGCGAGATGGTTACCCGTTACGGAATGAGCGAGAAGCTCGGACCAATAGCGTTTGGCGACCGGCAGCTCGGGAACGAACCATACTCTGAACATGTTGCGGCGGAGATTGACGCTGAAGTTTCTCGCATCATTGAAGAAGCGAAGGTACGTGCAGCGAAGGTCATTAGTAGTCATCGCGGAGCACTCGATGCGATCGCGAAGGAACTCATCGAGAAGGAAACTGTTGAGCGTGCCGACTTTGAGAAGATATTGATCGCAAACGGCATTACACCGAAGAAAAAGGACGAGATAGCGGTGGAGCCTGTCGTCGTTAATTTCTAAATACAGGAAATAGAGAATGCGCCAACCGTGAACGGTTGGCGCATTGCGTCTCTACTTCTTAGAAATGGTCACGTAAATAACGCTTCCGGTCAGAGCTGCCACCATAAGATAGCCGACGGCCACCCACCAGAAGGGGGATTCTATGGAAAATGTCCCTTTGAATTCGGGCAGGTTCATGCTGACGTAAAAGATGGCCCACGCAAGGGGGATTGCGAAAATGAAGCAAATAGTGCCACCCAGGAGAAGAGAGAACTTTTTCGGGGCCTCTTCAGTGATACCGTGTGCTTCACTCCACAATGTTGCGCCCGCCCAGAGGAATGTAATCGGGCAGAGTAGGCCAAGAATACACGCATCGAGGGCAACGTTTTGGGACTGCTCAAGGCACGACTTCAAGGAACGGAATGCGGCCATAAGAACCTCCATTGCTACCTGGACTTGAGTATATAATGTTTTATCACAGCGTCAATCGACAAAAGAAAACCCCGCGGCGTCAGACGCCGCGGGATTTTTAGTCGGGATGCCGGATTATTTCTCGATACGAACGAGGCTGTACTGGACCTGTTCCCCGGCGAGCATCGGGATGACCGTCGTGCTGTCGCTGGTGTATACGGGCGGCACTTCCCATGGCTTCTCAACGATGAGAACGGAATCCTCTTCGTCAAGATGAAGGCCATAGAAGCGGGGGCCACGAAAGCATGCGAATTCGACGAAGCGATCGAACCAGTCGTCGTATCCAGATTCTTTGAAGATCTGAAAATAGACGAAGAGCGAAACTGGTTCATTGAACACGCCGCCGGCGCATCCGTGTGGTTTGCTTTTATTAGCTCCTGGATGTGGTGCGCTGTCGGTTCCTAGAAAGCAGCGCGGACTGTTGATGGCGAACCTGATGAGTTCCTTCCGGTCGGATTCTTTTTTTAGGACAGGGATAGAATACTTCGCTGGATTCATACCGCCCCGGAACAGCTCGTTGCGATTCCACACCAGATATTGAGGAGCGACTGTTGCCCCGATGTTTTCTCCTGCCGCGCTGACGAAATCCGCTCCCTTTTTCGTGCTGATGTGCTCGAACACGATTTTAAGGTGGGGGAATCGGTACCTGAGGTGATCGAGAGGCCTCAATGCCTCATCTTCGCGTTTGAAGACGTCGATTTCGTTTCCATCGTCGGAGATTTGTGGTTCGGCATGAATGAGAAGTAACATGCCACGCTCTTCCATTGTGCCGAACACTGGATCGAGTTCTTCAAGGTACCGGAAGTCGACGCCCTCGGCACTGTTGGTAGTGCCATTTTTTGGGTAGAGCTTCGCCGCGATGAATGCACCCACGTCGAATCCCCGCCGCACAACGTCTGGACTTGTGTCTGGCTCAAGGTAGAGAGGCACGTTTACGTCGAAACGAGGATTTTCTTTGTGTGCGATACCGAGGATTTTATTCCGGTAATCGATGGCCTGGTACGGCGTACGAATGCGGTCTTTGCCGAGATTCGGCATTGCAGTCGCGTAACGGTACAGTTCTGCGGTTCTTGGGACGACGAGTTCCATCATCCTCTCTTCGAATCTAAGGTGAGTATGTAGATTGACCGGCCAGGGCATCGGCCAACCGCCAAGTTTCTCGTTATATGTTCTCAAAAGAGCCTCCTATCAAGGGTGTATTGAATGAGTGTCCTGCGGCACTGTAGCAGAGTGGAAAGGCACTCGCAATAAAATGAAATGCCGCCCCGGGGTTTCCGGAACGGCATAAATAATCGGTCTTGTTGAGAGTTAGATTCACCCGAGAAGGTCGTAAGCTCGTGTGATGATGCTCCGAACCCGCCACGGGCGCGCCATTGCAACGGAAGCAAAGAATATGGAGTCTTTGCCGCGTCGCAGGCCGCCGTTTTCGACGAGGTAGTCCACGTCCCGTGCATGGCGGATGCCTCCACCGACATTGAACGGCTTTTCAACACCCGCCTCGCGTAGCTTCCTGGCGTATCGTGCGACGAGAGGGAGGAGTCTTTGTCCTGAGTAGCCGCCACCGCCGAACTTTTTGTTTCGTGCCATGAGTGGCGAACCGTCAGGGAAGAGATCCGTCCATGGTACCTGTTCTCGTTGCGACAACCACGGAATTTCCGCGTTGAATGGGAGTGCGTTCGTGAAGCATAGTGCATCGCACGCAGGGTGTTCTGCGATACGTTTCGCGCTTTCTATCGGCGCAAGCAGGTTGATCTTAACAATGAGCGGTATGCCAAGAGCACTTGCGATCGAGAGCATTTCCTCGCCCTCTTCCACGAGATGGCTCGGGTCGAGGCCGGTGTTGGGACAGCTCAGGTTAAGTTGCAGTGCGATGGTTCTCAGTGACGATGTATGCAGAAGGTACGCCTTAAGTATCGTAACGAATGCTTTTAAATCCCCAAGACGTTCCTCTTTTGTCTTCTTGTTGGACATGAAGGAAATCATGGATGGCCCGTTGCTTCCATCGAGTAGTCCATGCTTGATCAACTCCCTCGCGCCTGGACCGGCAAGTCCAACCGAATTGAGTGTGTCTCCACTGAGCGGATTGATGAAGATACAGCGAGGGATCAGCTCCTTCGGTTGGAACAACACTTCTGCGCCGCCGATAGGCAGGTTGCCTTCATTAGGCTCGAATGTGGTGGTCTTAGCGACTCGCGTGGAGCCTTTGAAGTCAAGACCGAGAAGACGAATGAGGGGCAGATGATGATACCAGTATCCGTCCTTGCCAAACCACCCACGTACGCCGGGAGCGTCCCAGCAGGGTCCGAAGTCGATGTCGCGCAATGTCGTCATGAACGTTCTCCGGTTAACTGTTTCTTCCAGCGAAACCCTATCACACTCTTTAAGAACGGTGTAGATTGTTGTATAGACCGTCCCTAGCTCAATTGGTTAGAGCACCGAGCTTATACCTCGGCGGTTCCTGGTTCGAGTCCAGGGGGACGGACTATTCTAAATGCATCTCTTTGTCGGCAGTGAGCGCGCGGAGCGCGAGGGCAGGATGCTGCTGTAGTTCTGGGTCGCTGGCAACGAGGTGCGCTGCCTCGGTACGCGCGGCCTCCACGAGTTTAATGTTCTTCAGCGCTTCCATTGCGATGTCGGAGACACCCCACTGTTTGCCGCCAGAAAGTTCTCCTGCACCACGGAGCGCGAGGTCATATTCAGCAAGCTCAAAGCCGTTCTTCGCAGTGACGAATGCTTTGAGGCGGTCTTTCGTCGTTTGTCCGAACGATTCGGGGAGTGCGAAGCAGTATGACTGATGCGTTGAGCGGATGACACGGCCGCGCAGCTGATGCAACTGCGCGAGTCCGAAGCGCTCGGCTCCTTCAATGAGAATGACCGTCGCATTTGGCACATTCACACCCACTTCGACGACCGAAGTCGCGACGAGAATATCAATTTCTCCTTTTTCAAATCGCTTCATTGTTTCTTCTTTCTCTGCCGGTTTCATTTTGCTGTGAAGGATGTCTATCGTTGCGTTTTTGAATACTTCACGCGAGAGGCGTGTCGCCTCTGCTTTTACGGATTTTGCTTGAAGTGCGAATTCCTTTGCCGGATCCGGTTCGTCAATGCGCGGACAGATGACATATGCCTGATGACCGGCGGCAAGCTCCGCGCGTACGCGCTCGTAGGCAAGTTCGCGTTTCTCCGGGCCAAGTACTTCGGTGATGATGGGCTTTCTCCCTAGTGGCATCTCGTCAAGGATTGAAAGATCAAGGTCGCCATAAATAGTGAGCGCGAGCGTACGCGGGATGGGTGTCGCCGTCATCGAGAGTAGGTGCGGCGCAATGACGCCCTTGGTCGCAAGTTTTTGTCGGTGCACGGTACCGAAGCGGTGCTGTTCGTCGATGATGGCATAGGCGAAGTATTTAAATGAAAGGGACTTCTCTATGAGCGCGTGCGTGCCGATGACAATTGGTATTTCGCCATTGGCGACCATTTTTTTAAATGCTGCTTTGGAAAGTTTTGCTGACTCTTCGTAGCGTACTTTCGACGGGAATTTCCGGCATTCACTTCCGGTGATGAGGCCGATTGGGATCGGGTGGTCCTTGAAATAAGAGACAAAGGTCGAGAAGTGCTGCTTCGCGAGGATTTCAGTCGGGCAAAGGTACGCGACCTGGAGTGTGCCGGCAATCCGCCTTTCGCCCCTAAGGGGCCCCTTCGGGGGGAGCGAAGTCGCGACGAGGTACGCGGTCGCCGCCGCGACCGCAGTCTTGCCGCTGCCCACGTCGCCCTCGAGGAGCCGAAGCATGGGATGCGTTTTCTCGAAATCATCCACAATGGTATTGATCGCGCGCATCTGTGCGGTAGTTGCAGGGAAGGGGAATGATGCGACGAAGTCGGCAAGCGCCGTGCGGTCGACCGAGACCGGCAGGGCCTCCTCTTTCAAGAGGGCGCGGCGGCGCTGTTGCATGACAATCTGGAGCGCAAACACTTCTTCAAAAGCGAAACGCTTGCGCGCTGCCGTTGCGTCATCGAGCTTGCGCGGCGCGTGTATGAACACAAGCGCAGAAGAGAGTGTGGGCAAATTGTATCGCGCGAGAATGTCCGAAGGTATAGGGTCGGCAATGTGTTCGTGCACGTTTGTCTCAAATACTTTTCGTACCGCGTGCAGGAACCAGAGCGAGGACACCCCCTGACTCTCCGGGTAGATGGGGTAGAGCGTCTCGCTCTCTATTTCGGCGCCTTTGGTAAATAATGAGTCGTGTATTTCGTCCGGCGCAATGGGCGACTTATCGATTTCCGGATTTGCAAGATACATTTTTGCGTCTTCACCAGCTATGCGCCCACTCACTTTTACGACCATGCCATCGTGGAGTGTTTTCGCGATGTAGGGTTGACTGAACCACATCATTTTTATTTTTCCCGATGCGTCTTCGAGCCATGCTTCGGCGACTGGCCGACGACTCTTCCACGTTCTCCTGATGTCGGGCTTACGCACAGTGCCGTACAGCGTGACTTCAGTGCCGGCTGTTGCGCCCGCGATCGTTCCTGTCGGACCTGCATTCTCGTAACGGGCAGGGAAGTGATAGAGCAGATCGCGAATGGTCCGTATACCAAGCTTATGGAGCGCCCGCTTCTGGTCGGGTTTCAGTCGGGTGAAATGGTGTTCGATGGTGTCTTGCAGATTCACCTCCGTAGTCTACCCCGTGAGATACCACTCACCAATTGTTTGAGTTTCGCCGCATAAATAACTTTCGCACGGTTCCATCGCCCTCCTTTGAGGGTTTTATCTCATGGGGTATACTGTTGACTCAACATGGATGCGAAAAAAATACTGGCAACATACAAGAAACAGGGCGCGCGCATAGAGACGAAAGGGCGCGTGAAGCTCAAAGGCAAATCCGATTTTTCGCTCTGGTACACGCCGGGTGTGGGCGCCGCCGCAACCCACCTTGGGAAGCATCCGGAAGACGCGCGAAAGATGTCCATAAAGAAGAACAGCGTCGCAGTCGTTTCTGACGGTTCCGCGGTGCTCGGTCTCGGGAACATTGGTCCTTATGGCGCACTGCCGGTGATGGAAGGGAAGGCGCTTATCTTCAAAGAGATGGCGAGCATTGATGCATGGCCCGTTGTGCTGGATACTCAGGATCCGGACGAAATAGTGCGGACCGTAAAGGCTATCGCACCCTCTTTCGGCGGCATCAATCTCGAAGATATTGCCGCGCCAAATTGTTTTGATATCGAAAAGCGCCTGAGCGAGGAGTTGGATATTCCCGTGATGCATGATGACCAGCACGGCACCGCGATTGTCGTGCTTGCGGGACTCATCAATGCGGCAAAGGTTGTGAAGAAAGATATTAAAAAAATGAACGTCGTGATAAATGGTGCTGGAGCCGCAGGTACAGCGGTTGCGAAGCTTCTTCTTGCCGCAGGCATCACCGATATCATTCTGCTTGATCGGATTGGTACAATTTACGTCGGCCGCGCAGAACTAAATGCTGAGAAGATCATACTCGCCGCTCTCACGAATCCGCGCAAAGTGCAGGGAGGTCTCGTTGAAGCAATAAAAGGGGCGGACATGTTTATCGGTGTCTCAGGCAAAGGACTACTCAAAGCCGAGCATGTCGCTTCGATGGCGCCACGTGGAATCGTCTTTGCACTTGCGAATCCTGACCCGGAAATTTTACCTGAAGAAGCGAAGAGAGCCGGTGCGGCGGTCATCGCGACTGGCCGTTCCGACTACCCGAATCAGATCAACAATGCACTTGTGTTCCCGGGTATTTTCCGCGGTGCGCTCGATAAGGGCGTTAAGAAAATTACTGAGGAAACGAAACTGCGTGCCGCCCGCGCACTCGCAGCGCTTGTTTCGAAACCGACTGCCGCAAAAATTATCCCCGACCTTCTCGACCCGCGCGTGGTAAAGGCAGTCGCGCGGGCGGTGCGCTAGGCAGGAGGCAGTCTAGATTCGGTACTTGGCCAGAGAGCAAGTGCGAGCGTCAGTGTGGCGAGGGATACGTCGCGGAAGAGGACATCCATTTGAGTAGTATTGAACGCGACGATGCTAAGGAGCATACACGTCGCTATCACCGCAGGGACGCGGATGTTCCATCCGGAGAGTATCCAGAGCGCGAGCACGACTTCAATCACACCGAAGCCGTGCAGAAGGACAAGCGGGTCGATAGGCAGGGCGCGCACAACATGCGGGAAGTAGCCGAGCCACGAAGCCGGATCAAAAACGGCTGCGACAGGCGGGTAGAGAAAGGCGAATGCCGCCCCAGTGCGCAGTATCAGATGCGCATGACCTGAATACTCCCGCATGCTTTTAAAGGGAAACGTTTACGCTGGCGGATGCGGCCGAGGTTACGACGACACTACCGAATTGAGATGTACTCACGTGGTTGTGGTATTTCCAGACCCCTTCTTTTTCGAACGTGAAGGAATATGAGTTACCTGGTCCGATCGCTGCGCAGGCGTCAAACGTCGAGTTCGTCGTATCCGGGCAATGCTGGCTCAAGCTGCTGCCGCTGTAGACGCTGTGCGTCGGATGCATAGCTGAAGCGACCCACAGATTTCCCGTACTCTGATTGACGAATGTTACCGTCGTGCCGACCGGTACGGAGACGTCCTTTGGTGAAAATCCCTGATCGCTGTAGGTGACGACTACTCCTGCTGGAGCAGTTGCCGTGGAGGGCGCCGGACTTTCAGTTGTGGAAGATTGATCCGTCGGGAGAGTGCTCTCAGGGGCTTTCTGAAGCAGGTACCAGCCGCCAACAAGAACGAGAACTACCGCGACGACACCGACAATTTTTTCGTTCATAAAGCTAAAAAATGAATAAGCTAATATGTAGATTATAGTAGCACCCCATGATATACTTTCAACATGGAAACAATCATTATAGGGCTGCTTATCGTGGTACTTATCGCGAGCGCTTTGTTCGATGCGATTACCTGGTCATTTAATTGGATCGCGGTCGTCGTACTCATTGCGGTGTGGATAGCTCTTCTCTATAACCGTTTCGTCGGCCTCACGAACCGCGCGAAAGAAGCGTGGGCCGACATCGCTGTACAGCTCAAACGCCGTTACGACCTCATTCCAAATCTTGTCGAGACGGTAAAGGGGTACGCCGCGCATGAATCAAGCGCGTTTGAGAATGTAACGAAGGCGCGCGCCGCCGCGATGGGGGCTGAGGCGCCTGCCGATAAAGCACAGGCGGAGAACATGCTCACGGGCGCACTCAAGACTTTGTTTGCGGTCTCTGAAGCATACCCCGACTTAAAGGCGAATCAGAACTTTCTCCAGCTACAAAAGGAGCTTGGCGACACCGAAGATAAGATTCAAGCATCTCGCCGCTTCTACAACACGACCGTAATGACGCTCAATACCGCCATCGAGTCTTTCCCGGGGAATCTTATTGCAACCGCATTTAGGTTTAAGCCGATGAGCCTCTTCGAGCTTGCCGCGTCTGACGCCGCTGCGGCAGAGCCGGTGAAAGTACAGTTCTAATAAATGAATCTTTATCAAGAACGTTCTTCAAACATACGTCGGACCTGGGCGCTCATCCTCTGGTTCTTAATCGTTGTTATCGCGATCGGGTACACCGTCTCTTGGTATCTGGGCAACCCATCCATTCTGTATATCGCGGTCGTTATTGCTGTGGCGACTAATTTTTACGCCTACTGGGCCTCGGATAAACTCGTGCTTTCTCTGAACCATGCGCGCCCAGCGACGCGAGAAGAATTCTTTGACTTCTATACAGTCACTGAGAACCTAGCTATCACCGCGGGGCTTCCTATGCCCAAGTTGTACATGATCAATGATTCGGCGCCAAATGCATTTGCGACCGGCCGCGATGAAAAACATGCGGTCGTGTGCGCGACGACCGGGCTCCTTACTATGCTAACGCGTCCTGAGCTCGAGGGCGTCATTAGTCACGAGCTTTCGCATATTAAAAACCGCGACATACTCCTCATGACAGTGGCGGTTGTGTTGGCGGGCTTCGTTGCCATCCTCGCGGACATATTCCTGCGCATGTCCCTTTTCGGCGGCGGGCGCAGTAACGATAATAAAAATGCGAACGCGCTTCTCATGATCCTTGCCGTTGTCGGTATCGTGCTTGCGCCTCTCGCCGCGAAGCTTATCCAGCTTGCCGTTTCGCGTCGGCGCGAGTTCCTTGCCGATGCCTCGGGAGCGTTGCTTACTCGATATCCCGAAGGTCTTGCGTCAGCGCTTGAGAAGATCGGTAGTTACGCCTCTCCGATGCGAAGCGCAAATACAGCGACTGCACACCTCTTCATCAGCAATCCTTTTGGCGCGAAGGGCGGAGGTGCGGGAGGTTGGATCGAACGGATGTTCTCCACGCACCCACCAATTCAAGAGAGAATTAAGGTACTTCTTGGTTCCTCCCGGGCGTAACAGACCTTTTTCTGCTATAACGGTTCTTACACGGAGGCGTCGCATAGTGGTCTAGTGCACCGCCTTGGAAAGGCGGCAGGCTCGAAAGGGTCTCGAGAGTTCGAATCTCTCCGCCTCCGCAAATGAAAACCGCCGTAAGGCGGATTTTCTTTTGCGGAGGCAAGCCCTGCTGGGAGCAGGGCGGGAGAGATTTGAAGACCTTGTGAGTCTAAAATTGAGCGTGCGAAAATTTTAGCCACAAGGTGTACTGAAACTGTAAGTTTCGAATCTCGCCGCCTCCGCTCGTAGTATTTTTTATCGGACCTATACCCAGACCTTGAGACGGTGGGGCAAATTTGAATAGAGAATGCGCCGACCTTTCGATCGGCGCATGCATGCCTCAGAAGTAAGGGTGTCCGTTGATGTGGATGAGAACGGTATCCGTGAATTGCTCGAGGTGTTTCATCGAGCCCAGTCGCGCCTCGCGCTCCTCTACGCATTTCCGCACTAGCTCGCGTATTGAGTGCAGAACCTGCGTAAACACTTTTACGTCAGCGAGTTCGACTTGTAAATCGTTCTCGGAGACACGTAGAAAGGTCGAAACCTCAGCGACTTCTCGGATTCCGGAACGATGCGATCTGTAGCCAAGGCCGTGCTCGACATAACGACGGTACTTCTGCTGCCACTTAATGAACTCTCCATCCTGAGTCAAAAGGAGCTCCACCTGCTCCACGTAGTGACAACCGAATCCGCTGCCGGCGGGGTTGTCGTCAGAGGCTTTGTACAAGATCGTCGCCAAGTGCAAGCATCGGGTGTGGTCAAAAATAGTAGTTGCAAATTGGATCACCCCGTGGTCCGTTTCGCGCCGATCGTAGTTACCCATGTTCTTGTTCGTCATATCCCGGATTTCATTGAACCCGGGCATGTACTTTAAGTGCGAAGAGAACCGCTGCCGTAGCTTCAGCATAATGGCGAAACGGTCAGCCACTTCCAAATCCGCAGCGTCCACCTTATGTTCGCTGAGAATCATATCAACCGGTCTGATGGGCGTACCCATTTCCAGACTCCTTCTCAATGTGCTCCAGGTTCATTCCTGGTGCCGGGGCTACAATACCACCATTCCTTTAATAATTGCAACAAAAGCAAGACCCTGCCGAGCCCTCGGTGGGGCCGCTCAGGAGGCGCTGGAATAGCCTTACGGGGGTTGGACACCAAAGGTTGAATCGCCGACACACCGCCAGTTAGGGAGAAAGGCGGCAGGCGACGCCTCGTCGTGCCATTGGGTGCTCGAAAGGGTCTCGCGAGATGGGTACCCGCAGTACCTTCGGGTTACGGGGTGGTGTTTGACGTTTCTGAACTGGCGCCTGGAGTTGGAAGGGTGACATTTATATTGGTATCACCTGTTTCACTTTCGTTTGGCGTTGGCTCGGTTCCACGCTGGCTCATCCAGTAATATGCACCGATCGCGATAATTGCAAGAAGTATGACAACTGCCACTGCCCACCCGCTGCCACCTTCTGTTTCTACTACGCGCTCAGGGCCTGGATTATTTACGATTGTGGTCATAAAGATTACCTATGCTTTTTAATTTGTTAATTAATACTGACTCCCGCTAGTATACAACGTAACCCAAGCGCAATAAGAGAGAATCCGCTACTATGTGTCTTATGAGATCGTGGCATTTTTACGGGGTCTTGCTGGTCGCCGGTGTGGCTATTGCGGGAGTGCTCATGTATAGGACAGAATTGGTACCGACAGCACCATCCATGAGGGCGTTTTCGATAGCGGAGTTTGGCAACGTGTCCTTAATAATCGAGCATGCGGCAACGGAAGCGGAGCGAGAAGCAGGTTTGGGCGGCCGTGAGAGCATCCCAGGCGATTATGGCATGCTATTTGTCTTTCCTAAAAACGATTTCCATGGCTTCTGGATGAAGGATACATTAATGCCGCTCGATATATTTTGGCTGGACGATAAAGGACATGTGGTTTCGATTGCTGAGAATGTAGCTACCTCAAGTTATCCAAATGTCTTTTATCCATCAGCACCAGCTCGATATGTCCTTGAGACCGTTGCAGGCTTCGCACGCACGCATCGTATTGTAACCGGCACTCCGCTGTTGTTGAAAAATTTTCCGACTGTTTCAAAGTAACACTATCCACAGGGTATTTCCCACAGACAGGAGTATAATTTCCCTAAAGAAGAGCTATTCGTCATTACTAATTTATTAACCGCCCTGCTCATGTCAAAGACCATCAAAGTTTCTGCGCGCGCGAAGACCGGAACAGCTGTTGCCGCTTCGGAGACGCCGGTCTCGAAAGAAACACTTCGCTATCGCGAGATGATTCCAAAAATCGAGAAACGCGATGGACGGCTTGTTGCGTTTGATTTCGATAAAATTGCCACGGCCATTTGGAAGGCGATGGCGGCGGCAGAAGAAGGAAGTCAGGACGATGCGAATCTCGTGGCACATCAAGTGTCTGGAGAACTCGGGCGATTTGCGAAGAAATATAAGAGCTTCCTTCCGACAGTTGAAGGCATGCAGGATTCGATAGAGAAGTATCTTATTTTGAATGACTACGTGAAGACGGCGAAAGCGTACATCCTCTATCGCGACAAGCGTGCGCAGTTGCGGGCAGCACATGTTGAAGTCCCGGAGCGTGTGCGGAAGCTTGCCGATGAAAGCAAGAAATACTTTGACGGGAATATTCTCGGTGAGTTCGTTTATTTGCGCACGTACGCAAAGTGGATTCCAGAAGAAGGGCGGCGCGAGACGTGGGTGGAGACCGTCGATCGCTATATGAGCTTCATGCGCGAAAATCTCGGCAACAAACTCACCGAGAAAGAGTATGCCGAGGTGCGCATGGGGATCCTAAAACAAGAAGTGATGCCATCTATGCGCCTCATGCAATTCTCCGGAGATGCGGCGCGCCGCTGCAACGCGTGCGGCTACAATTGTTCGTTTACCGCGCCGGTCAAGCTCGAAGACTTCGCGGAGATCATGTATCTCTCGATGCAGGGATGCGGCGTCGGTTTCGCGGTAGAGAGCCAGAATGTGGAACAGCTTCCGCAGATCATGAAGCAGTCGAAGCAGATGTTACCAGCGCACGTGGTCGCAGACTCTAAAGAAGGATGGTGCGATGCGCTTACGCTTGGTCTCAAGACCTGGTATGCAGGGAAAGACGTCACCTTTGATTTCTCCCAGATCCGCCCGGCAGGCGCACGTCTCAAAGTGATGGGAGGCAAAGCATCGGGCCCGGAACCGCTTCGATCCCTGCTTGCTTTCGCTCGTGAGAAGATATTCGCGCGAGTGGGCCGTCGTCTGCGCGCCATCGACGTACACGACATCATCTGCAAGATCGGCGAATGCGTGGTCGCCGGCGGTGTGCGTCGCACGGCCATGATTTCGCTCTCGGATCTCGATGATGTGGAGATGCGCGACGCTAAAAAGGGCCAATTCTATATGACCGACCCTCATCGTTCCGTTGCGAACAATTCCGCGGTCTATGAATCTCAACCGACCAATACCGAACTTATGGACGAATGGGTCGCGCTCATGAAGAGTGGAAGCGGCGAGCGCGGTATCTTCAATCGCGGATCGCTCGCGGTCACGCTCCCGAAGCGGCGTGCGGAGTATTTCAAGAAACTTGGCTTTATCGGCGAGGATAGCGTCACACACGGGTCTGTCGGTACAAACCCATGCGCCGAGATCATTTTGCAATCCAAGCAATTCTGCAATCTCTCGGAAGTTATCGCTCGCGCACACGATACGGAAGCATCACTTCTGAAGAAAGCACGTCTGGCCTCTATTATTGGTACCTATCAATCAACGCTCACAAAGTTCGGCTATATCTCGGAGGAGTGGACTAACAACTGTGCTGCGGAACGGCTTCTTGGTGTATCGATAACGGGACAGTGGGATTCACCTGTGGCGCGCCAGCCGGAAGTCATGCGAAAAGTGCGCGACGTGGCCGTCAAAACGAATGCGGCGTACGCGAAGCGTTTTGGTGTCCAGCAATCGATGTCGGTGACCGCCGTAAAGCCTTCCGGCACCGTCTCACAAACTTTCAATTGTGCATCAGGCATCCATCCGCGCCATGCACCGTACTACATCCGCCGCGTGCGTATCAGCGCGACCGACTCGCTGTTCAAGATGATGCGTGATCAGGGTGTGCCGTACTATCCGGAAGTGGGGCAGTCGATGGAGGAGGCGAATACTTATGTGCTCGAATTCCCGGTCAAGGCTCCCGACCACTCAAAGGAGGCGCGATTCAAAGACGATCTCTCGGCGATTGAACAGCTCGAGTACTGGAAGCGGGTAAAGCTCAATTTTACCGAGCATAATCCTTCCGCAACCATCTCCGTAAGCGAGAATGAATGGATTGCCGTAGTGGACTGGGTGCAGAAGAATTGGGACATCATTGGCGGGCTTTCATTCCTCCCGCGCAGTAATCACGTGTACCGCCTCGCCCCATACGAATCAATAACAAAAGAAGAATACGAAAGTCGTTTGGCTCGGTTCCCCAAGATTGATTACTAAAAGCTTTATGCGTACGAGCGCCAGGATGAAACGGAGATGAAGAAGGAGTTGGCTTGTGCCGGTGGAACCTGCGAAATAGAATAAAACGCTTCACGTGAGTGTAATTTCGGAGCACGCGTCGTCCTCCCCTGCGGGAGGACGTGCTCACTCTCGGCTCGCAAATTTCGGCGCGGACCCCTACGGCGCCAAAATTTCCATGCTGCTTCGCCTCCGAGAGTCTCCAAAATTACGCTCCCGTTCCGCTAGAGGGGGAGTGGATAAGCGAAAACCCACGCAGGAGCGTGGGTTTTCGCATTTTGTGTAGACTGGGCCGATAAGCCGAATTCTGTCGTGGGCGATCATTTATCTGGGCCCGCAATTGCTTGCGAGCTCGAGCGGCACTCCCCAACGGGGCACGGCCTTGCATGCGAGTAAGGATTTATTCGTTGCACCTTTCCAGTTACCTGGAAAACTCGCCCTGTCAGAGTGACGGGGCGCCCTCAGCTTTCGCTTGTGGGCGTCTCTGTAGGCACCTCTATCCTCGCGGACGACGGGCGTTACCCGCTACCTTTCGCGGCGGAAGCTTCTCCACCGCGTGCATGTTCGGACTTTCCTCTCGGCACTTTCTAAAAAATCCTAGAAAGTGCCGGGCGATCGCCTAGCCCAGTCCGCGCTCATTATACCACATCTTTAGGGTGTGAAGGAGTTTCTGGACAAGCGCGTTCGCAGGGTATACTGGCAGTATTATCACACAATTACATCACACACATTCATCATGCCTCCGCAACAGCCAGTGAGTATTCAGGGTCGCCGTTCGCTTGATACCGTAAGTGTCTGGGCTCTGCTCGTTACGCTTGTTGCGGCTCTGTTCATATTCATACCATCTGCGGCGCTTGCGTTTACGACAACCAAAACCTTTCTGCTCGCTGCCGGCGCACTTGTCACTCTTGCGCTCTACATCCTCGCGCGTCTCTCACGCGGCAACGTCATCCTTCCTCCCGCGATACTCATTGGCGCGCTCTGGCTACCCATTGTTGCCTATGCGCTTTCAGCGGCGTTTTCTGGCGTACCGTTCACGAATGCTTTTTGGGGAACCGCGCTTGAACCGGATACGCTCGGCTTCATGCTCGTCGCGGCATGTCTTGGCACCCTATCTGCACTTGTGCTACGGCGGCCTGAACACTATCGTTCGCTTCTCCGCGTGGGTGCGTACGTGTTCGGCGCCGTTGTTCTCCTTCAGGCGCTTATTGTCATCGTCGGACAATTTGCTCCAAACACAATCGCGCCGGCGTTTTCGATCATCGGCTCTTTCGGAGATCTCGCTTCCTTGCTTGGGTTAGGCGTCGTCATTATCCTCATCACGCTCCGATTCATGGAGCTCTCACCGCGTACGTATCGTGCACTTCTTGTAAGCGGGGGAGGGGCGCTCTTCCTGCTTGCGATCGCAAACTCTTCGCTTGTGTGGATCCTCATCGCCCTTGTCTCCCTCGGTCTCTTTGTGGAAGCCATTATGAAGCGTGGGTCAAAGACGGTTGACGCCGATCTCGACGAATCCATCATTATGGATGAAGCGCCGCTCGAGATGGATGAAGGAAATCATTCCCTCGTCTTACCGCTTGCCGTGCTTGCCGTGGCCCTCTTCTTCCTCATCAGCGGCACGCTTGGCGGCGCACTCGCGAACGCACTTCACGTAAATACGCTTAACGTCCGTCCTTCCTGGCAATCGACATTCTCGGTCGCGGAGAAGACATACGCTACCACTCCGGTCTTCGGTTCAGGTCCGGGAACCTTCGGAGTCGAGTGGCTCAAGTATCGTGACGCGTCTCTTAATTCGACGGTCTTTTGGAATATCGACTTCTCTTCCGGCATCGGCTTCATTCCGACGTCGTTCGTGACGACCGGCATCGTGGGAGCTCTCGCGTGGCTCGCATTCCTAGGGCTTTTCATCGTGTTTGGTCTGCGCATGCTCGTCCTGCGCACACCAGAGGATGCGCTTGTCCGCTATGTCGCCATAATTTCATTTGTCGGCTCAATGTACCTCTTTACGATCGCCGTATTCGACTTGCCAAGCGCGTCCGTCTTCGTTCTTCTCTTCATCTTCGCCGGACTCTTCGCTTCGACGATGCGATATGCCGCACATGGTCGGCAGTGGGGCATCATATTCTCGCGAAGTCCGCGAGTCGGCTTCATCATCGTATTCTCGCTTACCATTCTCCTGCTCTCGTCCGTTGTCGCCGCGTATACGCTTGTCGCGCGGTACATTGCCGTAACGCAGTCCTCAAACGCGGTAGCCGCATTCTCCGCAGGAGATCTGGATTCGGCTGAGCGAGCCGCGCAAAATTCGATTTCATTTGCACCTTCGGCAAGTGCCTACCAAATCCAGGCTGGCATTGCAAACACGCGACTCAACCTTATAGCATCGTCCTCAAGCATGCCGGTAGCGGCCGCGCAGCAAGCATTTCAGGCGGCACTCTCTGCAGGCATCAATGCCGCGCTGACTGCTACGAACCTCGATCCTTCTAACTATCAGAACTGGCTCGCGCTTGGGAGTCTCTACGCGCAGGCAGTGCCGCTCGGGGTCTCGGGCGCCTATGAGAGTGCCAAGACCGCGTACGAAAAAGCACGGGTGCTAAATCCGACAAGTCCGCAAATTCTCTTTACTCTCGCACAGCTTGAAATCGCAAATAAGAACACCGCGGCCGCCGAAGAATACCTGAAAGCCGCAATCGCGCTTAAACAGGATTATACGGCTGCGATCTTCCTCCTCTCACAGCTCTTAGTGCAGGACGGTAACATACAAGATGCGCTCGCTTCAGCCCTTGCTGCTGCCTACTTCACCCCGAATGACCCGAACATTCTCTTCCAGGTCGGCATCTTGTACGCCGCGCAGAACGATCTCGCAAATGCCGCGTCTGCACTCAACGCATCGGTCGCAGCGAATCCGCAATTTGCAAATGCGAGGTACTTCCTCTCCGCTGTGTACGCAAAACAGGGCGACCTGAAGAATGCGCTCCTGCAGATGCAAGCGATTGCGGACATGTCGAGCGATAATGCACAGGCGGTCGCTTCCCAGCTTGCCGCGCTTATGGCAGGCAAGAATCCATTCCCTGCGAACCTTCTCTCCATATCCGCGGCTCCAGTACAATAGTCTTGAAAGCCTGATTTTCTCGCTTAGGGCTGAAAACTGGAGTAACATACAACGATGGTTCGACAGATTTTTGAGCGCATCGTGGCACCGGTGCGCGGTCTGCATCAGGCCGCGTACTTGCTTGCCGCTCTCACGCTCGCTTCGCAAATTCTCGCGCTTCTACGGGACAGGACGTTTGCGCACATGTTCGGCGCAGGCCAAACACTCGACCTCTACTATGCGGCGTTTCGCGTACCGGATCTCGTCTTCGCTCTCGTCTCCTCGCTCGTGAGCGCGTATGTGCTCATTCCGCTCATCACGGGAATGGACAGGGAAGCAACGCGCCGACTCCTTTCGGAGTCGGCGTCATTTCTTTTCGGCGTCGGAGGACTCATTTGTGTGGTGCTTGCGATTTTCATGCCGCAGTTCCTCGCACTCTTGTATCCAAGTTTTGTCGCATCCCCTGAGTACGGCGAGTTCGTACTGCTTGCACGCATCCTCCTTCTTCAGCCAATTCTCCTCGGCCTTTCGGGCGTACTTGCGAGCGTGACGCAAGTGCGCCGGCGCTTCACGCTCTTCGCTCTCTCGCCCGTCCTCTACAATCTCGGCATCATCCTTGGCGCGGTTGCACTGTATCCTCGTTTTGGCCTCCCGGGCATCGGTATCGGTGTCGTTATCGGCGCGGTTGCGTACCTCTCCGTGAATATCCCGGTCGTAATGGAGGCGGGTGTACTGCCACGCCTTCGTATGCCCGGGTTCGCTTCAATGGCCTCAGTAATTCGAGATTCCGCACCGCGCGCGCTTGCGCTTGGTATGGGTTCGGTTACGGCGCTTGCGCTCACCGCAATGGCTTCGAGGCTCGGTACGGGCGCGGTTTCTGTCTTTACGTTTGCGAGTAATCTCGAGGCGGTTCCTCTCGCGCTCATCGGGTCTTCCTACGCCGTTGCGGCGTTCCCGGCACTCTCAGAGGTCTCAACTCCGGATAAGCGCAGTGAGTTCACCCGTATCCTCTCGGCGAGCGCACGGCACATCATTCTCTGGTCGGTCGTCGCGATCGGACTCACTGCGGTTCTGCGCGCACATATCGTGCGCGTTGTCCTTGGAACCGGCGCGTTTGATTGGGATGCGACGCGCCTCACCGCCGCCCTGCTCGTCATTCTTGCCGTGGGTCTTGCCGCCCAAGGGCTTATCCTCCTTTTCTCGCGCGCGCTCTATGCGGCCCGCCAATCCTGGCGGCCGTTTTTCTACCAGTTCGCGGGCGGCGCGCTCACCGTGCTTCTTGCTGTCGTTTTTCTCCGAATGGAGACAACGGGACTGCCGGCATCGCTTGCAACTTTCCTGAAGGTCGGTGATATTCAAGGGACCGCCATCCTGCTTCTTGCGCTTGCTGCAACGCTCGGACAGATTTTCCTTGCGTTGCTCTCCCTCCTTGCGCTTCGCAACATCGCTCCCGGTCTCGACCGTACACTCGTCCGACCGCTCATAGACGGCTGTGTTGCGGCTCTTGCCGGCGGTACGGCGGCGTATGTCACGCTCGTACTTGAGGGCGGTATTGCACCGCTTACGACGCTTATGTCGGTCTTCACACAAGGATTCATAGCTGGTAGTGTGGGTCTTATCGCGTCAGCGCTTGCGCTCTATTTCGTCGAAAATGAGGAATTTCGCATCGTAGCGAGTGCGCTGGGCAGACTCATTCGTTTCCCGGGCCATCGCGCTGATGTTCTTGCACCGTCCGCTGACGGGCCGATACAACCGTGAATCAAAAACAAATCAGAAATTTTTCTATTATTGCGCACGTTGATCACGGCAAGTCGACGCTTGCTGACCGTCTGCTTGAGCGCACCGGGGCTATTCCCGTGCGTCTCATGCGCGATCAAGTGCTTGACCGCATGGATCTCGAACGCGAACGGGGTATCACCATCAAAATGCAGCCTGTGCGCATGCAGTACGGCGACTACACGCTTAATCTGATCGATACGCCTGGGCACATTGATTTTTCATACGAAGTTTCGCGCGCGCTCCACGCGGTCGAGGGCGTGCTCCTGCTTGTTGACTCGACACAGGGTGTGCAAGCGCAAACGTTGACCACGCTTGCCGCGGCACAGGCTCAGAAGTGCGTCATCATTCCGGTCGTTTCAAAAATAGACTCCCCGGCCGCGCGCGTGAGCGAAGTGAAAGCGGAACTCGCGAAGTTGTTGCGCGTATCGCCGGATGATGTCCTCGCCGTGTCGGGGAAGACAGGCACGGGTGTCGATGAACTTCTTGAGGCCATCGTACATCGTGTGCCGCCGCCTCACGAGTCTTCGCCGGAGGCGGGGGAAGAGCCTCGCGGTCTCATTTTCGATTTTTCCTATTCCACACATCGCGGCGTCGCTGTGTACCTGCGCGTCTTTGACGGCACGTTCAAGAA
>JAKFXG010000008.1 GCA_021731495.1 Candidatus Parcubacteria bacterium
CCCTGGCTGACTTTTGTGTGCGTGGTAGTCTAGATGCAGATAGATGATCCCGTAGCAATTCACAAGTAAGGAGGTCCTATGGCTCGGACATCACGACGCCCGGCGACACCCACTAAAGGTAAACTCATACTGCTCGTTTCGAAGCATCCGAGCGATGCCGATACCAAGGCAAAAGACGCTCTTAAGGAATTCGATTCGTCCGCAAAGGTTGTCCCTGTCGTTCTATCGTCAAGCATCCGCACTCCACGGTTAGATGCGATTGAGTACAACATGAGCATCTACCGCGGACTGGATTCCATCCTCGGTTTCATCAAAATGGAGAAAAACCGAGCTGCGGATGACGAGAACAGGGAGCGGGAAAAAGCACTGCGAAAGTATCTCACCATCGATCCAGTCCTTCGAGTCCACAAAAGAAAGACTGCTGACGATCGGAGAGCCCTCAAGCTCGCACAGGAGGAATTCGGCGATAAATTGACCATCATCGCCTACAATTACCGTGAACTACGACTCCCTGTGCTCTATTGCGCCACGAGCGTCATGGAGGGGCTCAAGAATATAAAGGCGTTCCTGAGCTATATTCAGAAACTGCCAAAACCCGATGAGGAACCCTCTCTGCGACGCGTCGGCTGAAACTCAAGCTGCTACTTCGGTAGCAGCTTTTTGTTTCCCCTAAAGCAGCTGTGTATTTTGATTCTCCGGTGGCGCATCTGAGAGATGGGCCACGATCCATTCGACAAGCTTCTTTTTGATGCCAGGGAACTCAAGTGAGTTCGTGAGAGACATTGTGCTCTTTAGAACCTAACTCATCGCGTAGGTCGAAAGCCGCTTTGCCGTTCTCCGCGAGGAGAGAAACATCTTGAGTTAACTTGATCTTGCGAGCAAAAGATTTTATGCGCCTAGATATCTAACCCCGATGGGGTCAATAATTCGTGGTGACGTAGTACCCGGCCCTCCCTGGGCAAGGGTAATCACTTCCCTTTGATTTATGAGCGCCGATAGTAGACGATTGGGTCTTTTTTGAAATCTGCTTGCCGCAGTACGCGCAGCGATACACGTATGTTGGCCCAGATCGAACGCGGTGCCTTCGTGTTCCGAAAATGGAGCGCGGTCTGGACGAGGCGGTAGCCGGTTTATGAGGATCAAATAGATAGCGGTTTTCGGGAAATTCACCAGCCTTGCATAGTTCAATAGGATTGCGTGGAGAGAATTTTACTTCCGTGTTCTCGATGGATTGAAATCCACTCGCCACCAACGATCGAATGCCGGGAGCGCTGTTCCCGCCCGACACGTTATATACGTAAAAATATTCCTTGGCCTCCCCCGTTCTCTTTTCCATGTACTTTAGCGCATAGGGTTCTACCATCCGCTCGGCGCCGTTGTACACGATTTTCAACATAGTCTGTTCCCGTCCGGCTTTCATCATGGGAACACGCAAATCCGGACCGAAGAACGCAAAATCACGATAACCCGTATCTCCGAAGGGGCTAAAAAGGTTCTCAAGATCCGCAAGAAAAAATTCAATTGCGTCTTCAGCAGTGAAGAATATTTGCTTGGCGCAAATCAGTGTCTTATTCCAGTATTCCTTGAAATAGTCGAAAGCGGTCTTATGTAAAATCTCTTTCAAGACTCGGGGGTTGTTCCTGAATATGGTTTTCTGAATAAAGGTTCTTACAACCTCATCTTTGTTAAGTTCTCCGCCGAGGAGCCTGATTGAGTAGACGTAATCAAACAAATCAGGAGCGTGCTGCCTTTGTAAAAGACATTTGAGCTTCGTCGCTATTATCTCTTCCAGCTTCATGCATTTGATAGGCCGCGTCACTTCGTGCGCATCTGAATATGGATGTATCAGCTGACACTCCTGCAACGGCAGGATCACTTTATCGAAGCGCGTAATGTCCATCGATACACGAAGAACGATCTGGTTTTCCTTGCTGATAAAGAAGTCTCTGAAGTAAACACGAACTTCGTATACACGGAGCCCCGGTATCGGCGCTTCGGAAGCGCCGAATTTCTCTTCTACTTTGTTTCTCTCTTTTACGAACTGCACGCCTGCCTTATCTTGGATGAAATCGCATACAGTATTAATTTCCTCGAGCAGTTTTTCTTCCGAAATATCGTTGGGAATTCCGAAGTCCAAATCGCTTGAGTACCTTGTGTTCTCAAAATAACCTTTTCGTAGAGCGTTGCCACCTTTCAGGAAAATTTCGTCCTTCAAGCTGCTTACGGTAAAGAAACCGGCGATAACCCATCCGAAGATGTAGTCGCGCTGTACGGCGGCCTCATTAATCTCGAACTCTTTTGCCTTAGTGCTGATTTCAGCCGGATCAATCATGCCGTGATTATTTACTTCTTTAGAAGAAACGCAAGCATTCGGCGCTATTCGGGTGCCGAGAGCTGGCAGGAGAGCGGTCCTTACTCCTCTCGGCGACTTGTGGTTGATTCCGTGATGTAGTGACGTAAGGCCTCACGGATGAGCTCAGAGCGTGTCCGATGCTCCTTCTTCCGGACTTCCTCTACCTGTGCCGCCATCTCGGGCGGCAGTGATATGGTCAGTGTTGTGGTTGTGCGTGCCATATTCGCAATTGTCGCTTTCGCGAGTCATCTAGTACTAGTGGTGGAGATGCACTCGCAACGTGCAAATTTGGCTTTCAGACCTTTCAGACTCTACCTACGCCGTTTTTTGAATCGGTCACACCAGGTGTGACTAAGTGTTACTCAGCTGCCGGCCAGGGACTCGAACCCCAATACCATCCTCCAGAGGGATGTGTCCTACCTTTAGACGAGCCGGCAATAGCATGACACCAAAGTGTCATGCTCCCTAGACGATACGTTAAAGAGTCGCTTTATTCAATATCGTTTTGGAAATGCTAAACTCGTGCAATGGACTCGTACTCTTTGTATCAAAGTCTTATCCAACCCGCATGGGCGCCACCAGCGTGGCTCTTTGGGCCAGTATGGACGGTGCTTTATATCATCATCGCGATATCCTTTGGCGCAGTCTTTTATCGTGCATTTACCGCAGGGCTGCCGTGGATGGTTGTTGCGCCCTTCGTCCTCAACCTGATTTTCAATTTCTCCTTCACCTGGCTTCAATTTGGATTAAAGAACAATACGCTCGCCGCAATTGATATCCTCCTCGTTCTCGCAACACTCATTTGGGCGCTGGTCGCCATCTATCCGTACATAAAATGGGTCGCTCTGACCAACATCCCCTATCTCCTATGGGTCTCCTTCGCGACCGTCCTTCAGCTGACCATCACCTATTTGAATAAATAGCCCACCTCTGCGGTTTATCCTTCTACGGGCGAGCCGACTTTGTTATACTGCAGAATCAAATGGAAAACGCTCTTGTCATAACCGACCTTAAGAAACGCTATGCGGGCGGTACCGAAGCATTGAAGGGTGTATCTCTCACCGTGCCTGCGGGCGAACTCTTCGCGCTCCTTGGTCCGAACGGTGCTGGTAAAACGACCATCATCGGCATCATCACCGGACTTGTCGCCAAGACAGAAGGGCGCGTCGAAGTATTCGGCATCGACGTCGAGAAGGAGCCGGAGCGCGCACGAACGATGATCGGGCTTTGCGGGCAGGAAATTAATTTCGACCCGTGGATGAAACCGCTCGACATCCTCGTAAACCAGGCGGGCTATTACGGTATCCCCCGCTCTGCCGCCATCCCACGCGCGGAGAAGCTTCTCGAAGACCTCGGGCTCGCAGACAAGCGGGACCAGATCGGATTTCGTCTTTCGGGCGGAATGAAACGCCGCCTTATGATTGCACGCGCGCTCATTCACCAGCCGAAATTCCTGATACTCGACGAACCGACTGCTGGGGTCGACGTCGAACTGCGCCGGAGCATGTGGGACTACCTCACGGCCCTTACGAAAGAAGGCATTACGATACTCCTCACCACCCACTACTTGGAGGAGGCAGAGCGGCTCGCCAAACATGTCGCCATCATCAATAAAGGCGAGATCGTCGCGAAGGGCACGATGGAGGAGATCCTCGCACTCCATGATGGAAGTTCTCCGAAAGACGGCTATGGCGGCGGCAAACTTGAAGAGGTATTCGTAAAGCTCACGAGCAATTCCTAACATGCCCATTGAAAAACAACTCGTTTCTTTTTACACCATCTTACGCAAGGGCATTGTGCGCATCATGCGCATCTGGCCGCAGACACTTCTGCCCTCAGTCGTCACGTCCATACTCTACTTCGCCGTCTTCGGCAGTATCCTCGGCTCACGGATCGGCGAACTGAATGGCGTCCCGTACATTCTCTTTGTCGTGCCCGGCCTTGTCATGCTTGCCGTCATTACAAACTCGTACATGGACGTGGCGACGACGTTTTTCGTCTCTAAATTCTTCTCGCGCAATATCGACGAGATCCTCGTCTCCCCTACTCCGCCGAGCGTTATCATCGCGGGGTTCATCGCGAGCGGAGTCGTGCGCGGCATGCTGGTAGGAACCATGGTGCTCATCGTCTCTTTTTTCTTTGCCCTTCCCTCAGTCGCCCACCCGTTCGTCGTTCTCCTCTTCCTCTTTCTCTCAAGCCTCGTCTTCGCGCTTGGCGGTCTCGTGAATGGTATTTATGCGAAAAGTTTCGATGGCGTCTCCATCGTCCCGACGTTCGTCCTCACGCCGCTCGTCTACCTCGGCGGCGTATTTTACTCCATCCACTCGCTCCCACCCGTGTGGCAGACCGTGTCGCTTTTCAATCCTATTTTCTATCTCATCAACGGCTTCCGCTACGGCTTCCTCGGTACGAGCGACGTCTCACTTCTCACATGCGTACTGGTACTCCTTGTTCTCATGCTTGTTCTCCTCGGTATCAATGTCTACTTCATTAAAAAAGGTCTCGGTCTGAAGCAATAAAAAATTAGGACATCGGATGTCCTAATTTTCATTTCTTTCTCTTTTGCGCGATTGCCGCGCGGAGGAATTCGGTGAACAATGGGTGCGGAGCGAGCGGGCGAGCTTGCAACTCGGGATGGAACTGTGTGCCGAGCATAAATGGATGCACCGAGCGCGGAAGCTCGGCTATCTCCATCAAGACACCGTCTGGGGACGTACCCGAGAAAACGAGGCCGGCGGCCTCGAGCGGCTTCACATATTTTGAATTGATCTCATAGCGGTGGCGGTGACGCTCGTCGACCAATTCCTTTTTATACGCGGCGCGCGCCATCGTGCCCTTCTTCAGGTACG
This sequence comes from Candidatus Parcubacteria bacterium, assembly GCA_021731495.1. GTDB lineage: Bacteria > Patescibacteriota > Minisyncoccia > Phycocordibacterales > Phycocordibacteraceae > C7867-001. Next base: position 5,203 of record JAKFXG010000008.1, read on the forward strand.
CCGGATAGGAGCCGAGACGCATCGTGCCGCCGTATTTATTGTCGGCGAGATGCTTCTTCTGCTCGAGCATGACGTCGACCACAGGGTCTTGTGAATTCTTCTGGATCTCGGTCGTATGCGCATTCTTGAGCTTCAAGACGTTGCGCGCGTACTCAATGACCATGAGCTGCATACCGTAACAGAGGCCGAAGTATGGAATTTTCTTTTCTCGCGCGAACTGTATCGCCTTGATCTTCCCTTCGATACCGCTCTCACCGAAACCACCCGGAACAATGATGCCATTAAATTTCCCAAGCACGGCAGTAGCCTTCGTGCCTCCCCTAGACCGGCCGATGCGGCCGGTTGGGCGAACATCGCGGAGCGATGTTGTAGCCTTCTCGAGGTCTTTTGAATTCACCCAGGTGATCTTTGCGTGTCGACCGAGCTTTGCTGCAGAGAACTTGATAGCTTCGATAACTGAAAGGTAGGCGTCGGAGAGCACGAAGTCGCCCGTATCAAAATATTTCCCGACGATGGCGATGCTGATTTCCGGAGCTTTCTTGTTCGTCGCCGCTTTTACGAACCGACTCCACTCGGCAAGCGATGCCTTACGCTTCTCCGGCAACTTGAGCGCATCGAGCAGCATATCGCCCAGCTTATCCTTTTCAAAATTGAGCGGCGCTTCGTAGATGCTGCTGATATCGGGCGCAGAGATGACATGCTCTTTGCGGACATTGCACCAAATCGCTAACTTTTCTTTTCGCTTTTCATCGAGTGTGTGCGTCGAACGCGCGATAAGGAAATCCGGCTGCACGCCGTTGCTGTTCAGCTCCCGCACGGCGCTCTGAGTCGGCTTGGTTTTCATCTCGCCGATAGTGCCGGGCACGGGCAAGTACGAGACCATCACGAAAAGAACGTCGTCAGGGTGCTTGATCTTCATGATGCGCGCCGCTTCGATAAAGAGCGCGTTCTGAAAGTCGCCCACGGTGCCACCGATCTCAATGACCGAAATGCGGCTTCCGTTGTAGGAAGCCGCGGCCTCCATGCGCTCGATGATCTCGTCGCGCACATGCGGTATCGCCTCAACGAACTTACCGTGATATCCGAGGGCCCGCTCACGATTGATCACCGACTGGTACACCATGCCGCTCGTCATATAATCCTCTGCGGTGAGGTCGCGGCCGAGGAAACGCTCGTAGTTCCCCATGTCCTGATCGGTCTCGAGTCCGCTCCGCAGCACAAACACTTCGCCGTGCTCAGTCGGATTCATCGTTCCCGCGTCAACATTTAAGTACGGATCTATCTTCACTAGATTCACTGGATACCCTTTCTGCTGGAGCAAAAGGCCGATGGAACTGGTGACGACGCCCTTGCCGACGCCGCTCATGACACCGCCGAGGACGAATATGTACTTGTGACCTTCTTTTGCCATACGAAGCTAGCCTTTCAGATACTTACGAATAGCGAGCACGGACGCGACTGAACCCAGCGCGACGCCCGAGAGCAAAAGTATGGAAAAGACGAGGACGAAATGGCCGGCATAATAACTTGCCAGATTGAAACCGTCGAACCATCCTGCAGTCTTTACCCCCGCATACCAGGTCGCTGGCCACATGAGAACCAGGACGACGCTCGCGGCAATGACGCCCGTGATGATACCCGTCACGATGAACGGCCCTTGAATATAAAAGTTGCTTGCGCCGACGAGCCGCATGACCGCTATTTCTTCCTTAGCGGTATAAATGGCGAGACGGACGGTTGCGAACGCAATGAGTACCGATGCAATGGCAAAGAGGATGATAATCGCAAAACCGATCTTGCGGGTCACCTGTATCGCGAGCGAGAGGCGGTCGATAGCTTCTTTGTTCTGCGCATAGTTGATGCGGTCGACTATGGAGGTGCCGCCGGCTGAAAGTACGGGCGAGGCTTCGAGGAATTTCACGATGCTCTCATATTCGGAAGGATTCTTCGCGCGCACCTCAAGCGAAGCATCAAGCGGATTGCCGCCAAGCTCATTCAGCGCCTGGAGCGTGAGCTGATCGGTCGCATGCCGTTCGCGAAAGGCTATGAGCGCTTCTTCGGCAGAAGTATAGGTAACGCTTGCTACCTGCGGCAGCTTCTTGAGCTGATCTTGTACCGCGAGGATGTCCGCTTCGCTCGCCGTGGTGACGAAATACACGGACACGTCGACTTTTTCACTGACCGTATCCAGAGTGAAGGAGAGGAGCGCAGAGAGGAAGATCAGGGAGGCAATAATCGCAAGTGTCACCGTCATAATAAGGACTGTCGCCGCTGAGACCGCGCCGCCGCGGGCAAAGTTTTTGCCGCCCGTAACCAACATTCTCTTAAAAAGCATCCAGTTCATACTCTTATTGTATCAGGCCGTGCGCCGGAATTTCTCGGCAGGAAAATCCCCGAGAAATTCCGGCATCTAACGAACACATAGTCGCTACGCTCGTTGTGTTCATAAGATATACTTTCCGCCCGTGTCGTCGCGAACCATCTTTCCGCGGTCGATGGTAATCACGCGCCCGCCGATGGCGTCGACCACGCCCTTGTTGTGCGTCGTGATGATGACCGTCGTACCAAGTTCGTTTATTTTCTTGAGTATCTCCACAACCTCGTAGGTGTTGATGGGGTCCAGGTTGCCGGTCGGCTCATCGGCGACGATAAGATCCGGTTGGTTGATGATGGCGCGACCGATAGCGATACGCTGTTTCTCGCCGCCGGAGAGCTGATCGGGGAAGTGAAATGCCTTATCGGCGAGATTCACCAATTCCAAAATGTATGGGACGTCGCTTGCAATCTCGTCGTCGGTGCGGCCCGCGGCCTCCATCGCAAATGCGATGTTTTCATAGGCGGTTTTGTTCGGAATGAGACGGAAGTCCTGAAACACCATGCCGATTTTGCGGCGATAAAAATGCAGGGCCGAGCTCGGCAGGTCATTGATATCGATCGACTCAAAAAAAACAGACCCGACGGTCGGCCTCTCTTCAGCGAGAAGGAGTTTCAGGAGCGTCGTCTTCCCTGCCCCCGAGTGACCGACAACGGAGACAAATTCTTTCGGGGCGACGGAGAGGGTCACATCCTCGAGCGCCACCATATCTCCGTATCGTTTCGTCACCTTGTCGAAATAAATCATGATTCGTTTCCTATTATACCTCACTTACTTCCGTTCCGTCTATAAAAGCCGCGCACCCCTACGGGTTGCTTCGTCCCTTCGAACGTTCGGATGCCTCAGATGCGGCATCTATAAAATCATCCAGGTTACCTTCAAGGACCTTCTCCGGATTCGAAGATTCGTGATTAGTCCGATGGTCTTTCACCATTTTGTACGGGTGCAAGACATACGAACGGATCTGACTGCCCCACTCGTTTGCGGTCGTTGCCGCTATCGAGCGACCCTTCGCGACGACCTCGCGATCAGCCTCTTCCTTGGCAAAGATTTTCGCCTTCAGAAGCTCGAGACCCTTCTCGCGGTTCGCGAGCTGGCTCCGCTCGCTTGAAATGTGTACTGAAAGATTGGTCGGTTTGTGGAGAATGCGCACGGCCGTCTCGCGCTTATTCACATTTTGTCCGCCCGCGCCGCCCGAACGCGCGAATTGTATCTCGAGGTCGTCCGGCTTGAGCTCTACCTTGTCAGTCGGGACCAGAGTCGGCAGTACTTCGACGAGTGCAAAGGAAGTCTGGCGCTTCGCATTCGCATTAAAGGGTGATTGGCGCACGAGGCGATGCACACCCGCCTCGTGCCGAAGGCGGCCATACACGCCCGAACCTGTGATCTCAAGCATCACGTTACGATACCCGCCATGGTCGTTCTCGTTCGCATGGAGCTCGCGCACGCGCCAACCATGCTTCGCCGCATACCCCTCATACATGCGGTGAAGTATGCGCGCGAAGTCCTCGGCGTCGTCGCCGCCGGCACCCGCGAGAATGGCAAGCGTCGCATTGCCGGAATCGTGCGGATCGCCGCCTCCCCCTTCTTTCAGCATTTGATACTCCTGTACGAGCATTTGTGCCTGCTGTTTATCCAGCCAAAAATCAGGTGATGCCATCATCGCTTCGAGTTCTTGGAGACGCTGTTCCGGTTCGCTCATCGGCCGATTATACCAAGTTTTTTCTGGCGTTTGACACTAAGCTCAATTAAGTGAGCAATAAAGCACCGAAAAAATTAATGCGTAGATGGGGAACCATGCCGGCTAGCGCGGTTATTTTTGAGACTGGTTCTAAGCTTCGCGGGTGAGATCACGCTTGAACCACCAGCCGCCGACCGCCGCAAAGAGGACGGCGGCGGCTGTCGCCACAGCCAAGAAAATCGGATTGCCCGTGAGAAGCGCGTTCCCAAACAACACTATGAGCGCGACGAACGGCGTATGGGGTACCATTTGTGCGATTATAAAGACGGGAAATGAAACTTCTGTAAGGCCCGCGGCATACGCAAAAACTTCGGGGAATCCAGCGAAGGCGAGACGCGCCTTGAGAAAAGACTTGAGCGCAGACCCTTGGATGAGCAGTTTTTCTATAAAAGGAAATTGCGTGCGGGGTATGAACACATTGATAATGTTCCGCCCAAAGACCCGACTCAAATAGAACGCCACGGAAAAACCAAGCACGTCGCCTATAAAAGTGATACCGAGCCCTTGCCAAAAACCGAACGCCGCACCGGCGATTGCATAGATGGGAGCACCGGAGAGCGGCACGATAATTATCGTAGCCATCTTAAGCGCGATGACCGCGAGCGGGCCCCATATACCCGCTCGCTCGATGAGCTGCTCAAGACCATCAATCCCTATTGAAACGATAAGCCCATACGCGGCACCGGCAGCGATCAGGACGAACGCCACATTCTTGAACGCGTCGCGCCTCGCCTCGCGCCGCGCCGCGTCCTCGTCTTGGGTCGTTGTTGTAATTTCCATCTTTGAGCCGGAGGTCGGGATTGAACCGACGACCTAGGGTTTACGATACCCTCGCTCTACCAACTGAGCTACTCCGGCAAATGAGGCGTTCCTCTTTTTTAACACAAAATTCGCAATAGAAAAAGGACGCGCGCCCGTACGGGCGCGCAAAAGTAAGAAGCATTCGACGAATACTAAGTTGCATCAGTAGTTTCTCCTGACGACGAAATTGACCTGACTTTGAAACTGGAGCCGAGAGTCGGGATTGAACCGACGACCTCATCCTTACCATGGATGTGCTCTACCAACTGAGCTATCTCGGCGAGAGAGGAAACATACTGTGCGTCCTCGCATAAGTATGTTCTCCGAGCGAGCCGAAGAAAAGCGTGCAAGCGATGCCTCATCGTGCTGTCGAGTGCAACGCTTATCCCAGCAGCCCGAACTTTCTCGCACCAACGCATACTAGCGGAGTTTCTCCATTCTTTCAAAGCCGACGCCGGGAGTCGGCTCCGCGACCCCACGGACGACGTCGGGGTTTTGGTATATACTTTCTGCATGGAAGGCCTTACCAACTACGAGAAAGAAATACGCCCATGGGGGGATTTTGAACGCTTTACGCTCAACGAGAAAACGACCGTAAAGATTGTCACAGTCAATGCCGGAGAGTCTATCAGCCTGCAGACCCATGAGCATCGCGATGAATTCTGGCGTGTCATTAAGGGCTCCGGCACTATCCGTGTCGGAGACACGGATACCAATGCGCACGAAGGCGACACATTCTTCACTCCCCGGCATTCGAAGCATCGGGTAGAGGGTGGCCCAGAGGGGCTCACGTTCCTCGAAATAGCATTCGGTGATTTTGATGAGAAAGATATTACACGCCTCGAGGACCGCTACGGCCGATCATGAACGAGAACTTCAAGGACGATGAAGAACTTGCCCACTCCCTCAACGATCCCGCTCTCCGGGCGGAGTATGCGGCGCCGTTCGACCACTATCGCCCCATGTTCATCGTGCGAGTGCTTGGATCGCTCCTCGTGGGCTCAGGCACTCTTTTCTATGGACGCAAGCCATCCTACGCGAAATTCAAAGCAATAGAGGTCATAGCTCGTATCCCCTACCAGTCATGGGAGGTCGCGACGTATACCATCCTATCGGCAATGTATGGAAACGAACGCCGCGCTATCAACCTCACCAAATTAAGCGCGTTCAGTCGCATGGCGCAGGATAATGAGACCATGCATGTCGTCGTCATGTCGCACATTGTGCGGCGTCTCCACTGTGAGAGCTTCCTCCGTCACACGCTCATCCCTCTCCTTTTTTCATTCTTCTATTTCTGGACGACCTACCTTCTCTTCCTCATTTCTCGCCGGGCGGCACTTGAGCTCAATTATCTGTTCGAGTCGCATGCGTACGCACAATACCAAGAGTTCCTCGACCGTGAAGGAGATCGTCTGCGGCAGACTCCCATCACGTCCGACTTCCTCGCGTTCTATGGGCGAAATGTCCGGAGCGAATACGAACTTTTCGAGCTCATACGCAACGACGAACTGATCCATCGTAATCGCTCCCTGCGCGAACTGCCGTCGATAACTTAACGAACCTTCAGCCGCACAAACGAAAGACCCCCACAGGGGGTCTTTCTGGCGCGGCTGATGGGTGCTGACCCCACGACCTCGCGCGTGACAGGCGCGTGCTCTACCGTTGAGCTACAGCCGCATTATTTGTCAAGTCCCAAGACTTTAACCGCTCGTTCTAATTTTTTCCGTTTCCGTGGCAAAAACATCCCCGAGGTATCCACAGTATCATACATTACCCGATGTAACGCAAGACTGTCGTAGCGACTAAACACGAGGTCGTATCCTCTATTTTTTTTAGATATGTGTCCCCCTTTGATACCGAATCCCATTAGTGTAGTAAGAAGATCTTCAAGAAACGAACGGCTCCCGCAGGTAAATATGGTTGTGAAAACCCATATTTTCTTTTTTCTTTCCTTTGCATAATGCTTTTTAAAATAGACACAACCATCGCCATCGAAATATCCGCGTACAAAATCTCCTAGATAGGGTCTCGGAACATCCGGAAAACTAATTGTATTACTTTTGTTTTGGATAAATCCAAACTGTAATAGATCAGCAAACCATTCTTTGCTGCCTATTTGGAGTCTGTACTGAGGTTTCCATACACCTGGGTTTCGGTCTCGTTTTTTTATCTTGTGAGTTGAGCCGACTGCCTCTTTGATTTCTTTGAGTACGATGCGGTCCGTAATTGTGAATTCGATAAAATGTGCACCACGATTATTCTTAATCATAGAGCCGTCAGCGGCGAAGAAGCCAAGCACGTATGCCATCTCGGGCGACCATTTTTTGAAGAAGTTGTGGTTCAGCTCTCGATGCATCGGCATGCGTAAAGTATATGACAGGACATAGTTATAACCACTATATATCCCCAGAACATGACTTATCGGTGCCGAGGGTGAGAGTTGAACTCACGACCTTCTCTTTATGAGTGAGATGCTCTAACCACCTGAGCTACCTCGGCAATGTAAGAACAGTACCAAAAGCATCTCTTAGAGACAATGATTCTAATCTGCGCGAATAAACCCGCCCGCTTGGATCTCCCAAAGCTTTTTGTAGAGATTGCTCTCGTGCGCGAGAAGTTCATCATGCGTGCCGGAAAGGACAACCGCACCGTTCTCCATCACAAAAAGCCGGTCCATATTCATCACGGTGGAAAGTCGGTGCGCGATGGCGATGACTGTCTTCCCTTCCATCAAACGCTGGAGCGCATCCTGGATGAGCCGTTCAGACTCGGAATCGAGACTCGATGTCGCTTCATCAAGAACGAGGATAGGCGCATCTTTGAGAATCGCCCGGGCAATGGCGATTCTCTGGCGCTCGCCGCCCGAGAGCTTTACGCCACGCTCACCGACCATCGTATTGAACCCATCAGAATATCGACTGATAAATTCGTGACAGTGCGCCTGCTTTGCCGCCTCCACAACTTCCTCGTCTGTCGCATCCTGCCGGCCATAGCGAATATTTTCCATAAGCGACCGATGAAAAAGAAGCGGCTCCTGCGGGACAAATGCGATCGCCCTGCGCAAGCTCTCTTGCGTCACCTTGGCGATATTTTGCCCGTCGATAGAAATGGTCCCACTGCTGACTTCGTAGAGGCGAAGCAAGAGTTTGGTAATGGTCGATTTCCCCGCGCCCGACGAGCCCACGAGCGCGACTTTTTCATTCGGCTGTATGGTGAGATTGAAATTCTGAAGCAACGCTTGATCGCCATGGTACTCAAAACGAACCTTGTCGAAGACAATCTTACCCTCGGTAACTTGAAGCGGCACTGCGCCCGGGACATCTCGAATCGCATGGGGCAATTCGATGATATCGAGCATCTCGGTTGCGTCGGCGAATGCGTCATAGAGCTGACGCATATTGCGCCCGATGCCCCAAATGCGATTCATGAGACCAAGGACATATATCTGAATGAGCACGAAGTCTCCCACGGTCATGAGGCCGCGCTGCCAGAGGAGCACTGCGCCGGCAAGGAGCGCCACTTCTATTCCGATGGCGAAAAGTCCTTGCACGCCATAAATCCACGCATCGGCATCCCATACACGTTTGGTTGCCGCATACCAACGAAGGATCGCTTCCTTGAACCGCGAGTTTTCATGCCGGGCGGCCGCAAAAGCGGTTATCGTTGAATGATTGAGTACCGCGTCTGAGAGAAAACCGGTCACTTTACTGTCTTCCTCGGTACGTGCGGCGCGCAGGGGCTGCAGAGAGTGCATCATCTTGAATTGAATGAAGACGAATACAACCGTCCACACCAAAAGTCCTGCTCCCAAAAGCGGGCTCTTCAGCGAGAGCACGATAACTATGCCGACCGCAAATATAAATGCCGGAAAAAAGTTAAGAAGAAGATTGTCGAACACTTGTTCATAGGAACGCGCATAGCGCGTCACGCGGCGCGTGAGCGTCCCGGTAAAGTTTGAGATGAAAAATTCGTGTGCATGCCCGAGCAAGTACGAAAACGCGCGGTCGTAGAGATCAACCATGACTTTTGCTTCGAGCCGGCCAATCGCCAGCATACGTACACGCTGACCAACCCAACCGGCCAGATTTACCGCAGCAAACAATACAAGCACCGCGAAAAGCGCCTGCACTACCGACGAGGAAGGTTCGCCTCCCGAGAGCAGGTTTACGAACTGACGCAGATAGAGCGGCGCGATGACACTCGCCGTCTCAATGAGAATTGCTCCGCCGATCGTAGCGCTCAAAAGCCACGGATACGCGAGCGTGGCGTTGCCGTAGGCGCGGAACATAGACCAGACGCGCGGAGTCTTTTTCTTCAGGGGAGGCATAAGAATGTATCCTACCACTCCCTCTGGGCGGGAAAACAGTGTAGAATACAAAGCACCCTTGTATGAACATCCATTACTTTTCGGGCGAGCCGTGGGAAGAGAAATATGTGCGCACGAAATTGCAGGGAGAACACATCACCTTTCATGAAGGTCCTTTCTCCGCATCAGCGGAGCTTTCCGACCCTGATGCGACGGTCCTTTGCACGTTCATAGAATCCCCCATCGGCGAGGCGGACCTCGCCCGATTCCCTGCACTCAAGCTTATCGCGACCCGCTCGACCGGCTTCGATCATATCGACCTCGCGGCGGCGAAAGCACGAGGCGTTGCGGTGGCAAATGTTCCTTTTTACGGCGAGAACACGGTCGCTGAATTCGCATTCGCCCTACTTCTTGCGCTTTCGCGACGCATCATCGACGCTGATGAACGCGTGCGTGAGATAGGTACTTTCTCACCCGTAGGGCTCCGTGGTTTCGATCTTGCGGGGAAAACGATCGGCGTCGTCGGCACGGGACATATCGGCGCCCACGTTATCCGTATGGCCCAGGGCTTCGGCATGAAGGTCATCGGATTTGATGCTTTCCCGAATGCAGAACTTTCTCGTACGCTTGAGTTCCCGTACGTTTCTCTCGCCGAGCTCCTCGCCGCGTCCGACATCGTGACGATCCATGTGCCCTATAACGAACACACGCATCATCTCATCAACCGCGAGAATATTGTTGGCATGAAAAAGGGAGCCTATCTCATTAACACTGCCCGGGGCGCCGTCATCGAAACGCAAGCGCTGGTAGACGCACTTCAGAGCGGCACTCTTGCCGGGGCCGGACTCGATGTGCTTGAAGAGGAGGGAGATCTTGCTGAGGAAATGAAACTTCTCTCCGCACCGCACCCTCGTGAAGAGGAGTTGCGCATCACACTTGAGAATCACTACCTCATTGCGCACCCGCGCGTCATCGTGACGCCCCACCTCGCTTTCAACACGACCGAAGCCGTCGAGCGCATCTTGGATACCACCATCGAGAACATACGGAATTTTGCTAAGGGATCGCCCACGAATATCGTCTCTTGAATTACAGACCGCGCATTCCTTCGCGGAAACGCACCTCATCCTCATCCATACCGAAGTAGTGCGCGTATTCGTGCCAAATGGTCTCGGCGATTACCCTCCGGACTTCTTCGGGAATGCCGTTCGCTTCTTCCTCTATCGGTAATTTGAAAAGAGTGATGGTGTCCGGCAGCGTCGGGCCGACGCCATACGAGTTGCCGCGCGCAGTGTTCGGTATGCCCTGATATAAGCCGAGCAACGTCTCCCCCGCTTCGAGACCCTCCCGCCTGCAAACTTCCGGCGACGGCTCGTCCTCAACAAGAAGCGCGACATTCCGAATCTTCGCGCGAAACTTTTCTGGGATGAGGAGGAACCCCTCTTGCACCAGCTTTTCGAATTCTTCCTGGTTCATATCTTGCAGTGTACAAGATATGGGACACGAAGAATTATGTCTGACCTAGTACCCTGCAAATTCTTCGAAGCGAATATCGTCGTTGCTCACGCCCGTGTCGTTCAGCACTGCCCTCATCGCGGTAACCATCGCGGGTGGCCCAGCAAGATAATAGATCGGTGAACTATCCGCGGGTACATGCCGCTCAAGCATAGCCGCATCAATGTAGCCTCGCTCCCCTTCCCATGATTGACTCGATTTTCCCATCTCAGTCATCGTTGCGACGAGAGAGAAGTTCCGATTTTTTTTCGAAAATTCCTGAAGTTCACTGAGAAACACCGCGTCCTCTGGCCGACGGTTCGAGTAAAAAAGAATAATCTTGTGCGGCAAGTTACGTTCAACGGCATCTGCGATCATTGAATGAAACGGGGTAATGCCGATTCCGCCGGAAAGGAACACTGCCGGGCGCGCTATGTTCTCATGAAGCGTAAACGAACCGAACGGACCTTCGAAAGATATTTCAGTACCCTCCGGCATAGTGCGCAAGGTACGTTTGAATGCTGTGTCACGCATACGCGTCGCTATAGCGAGATATGGCTCATGCGGGGCTGTAACAATTGAGAATGTTCTTGAATTTCCCTCCGCATCCGTCTCAGCAGGATTGATGAGTGTAAGATCAATCGTTTGCCCGGCTTGATACTTAAATCCTTCAGGTTTCTCGAAGCGAAAGAGCTGCGTACCTTCCGCGATAGATTCTTTTGCAAGTAATTTTGTCGTGTGCATGATTTTGTACAATTTCTACCAATGTACAGTGAGAAATCAAGCGTCGCAACTTTCTGTTTTCCTAAAACTTGTTGCCCGTGTCGGTACGGTACCCTCCACCACAAGCAATCCAAAGGTTCTTTCGGGGTTCCTCTTCCCTCTTTAGCTATGGGGGTCGGTATGGGTTGATTTCCAAACAATTAAAGCGCTCTGGCGCGATTACGAACGCGAAACACGGGGGTCGATACCGTACTAGATTCCGAAGAACTTTTTGAAATGCTAGATGGCTAACTTTCGACCTTGAAGCGCGAGAGACCTATATGATCCGCTGCAGCGAAGAAGTTTTCCCTGTTACCATTTCCATTCTCAATACTCGTGACAAATCTCTGAACAGCATCTTGAAAGTCAATCAATAACTTACCCACAACAACTCCCCAAGTACCATTAAAAGTTACTCCACATGTAACCTGTTGAATACTTGGTTCGAGGAGAATATGCGCAGCGATATAGCCGTTTCGTAATGTCTCATCATCAACTTCTTTATGAGAGCCTAGAATGAAAAAGTCCCGATTTTTAATTAACCCTTGATGAGACATACCACATCGTAACTCATTGTAGAACTTTACCTCTGGATTATTCTTTCGTAACTGCTCATACTCGGAACCTAAATAATCGAAAAAGGAATGGAAGCGCACAGATGAACTAGTTTCTTCCCCATTTGAATCAGTTGGCCCTACTAGAAAAAGTCCGCATACTTCTATGAAGTCAAATAGCGCTGTGGCAACGACAAATGTTGCCATCGCAGGTGGAAACAGAGCTCGCTTCCCATCCTCATACATCCAGCGAGTGAGGGTTTGGAACTTCCCGAGCAATAACTTCTCTTCTGATGTTAAGGAATGCATTGCTGTCAAACTTCAGGCAGGAAGTTATTCCGGCTCCAATTCCAAAGTACGGGATGCATCTCAATCGGCGCTAAACTGCTGCCGTTGAGTAAGTCCTTCCAAATCGCAGCAACCTCAAGCGAGGACATTTCTGGAGTCGTAAGACCGAGCTTGATCGAACATTGCAATACGTGAGTATCTGGGATAATCGAAATCTCCTCCATATTCTTGAACTTTGCGTCGGTATAGTGCGAGAGAATGTACAACCAATAGTTCGCCATCTTCGGACCACTGATATACGGGAAATCCTTGCGTAAGTCTTGTTGAATAATCTGGTGAATCTTGGTCACATCCCAGTCCGCTACCTCGAAGAGCTTACGCGGATCGTTTTCGAAGTGTTTGTTAAACGCATTAGATATAGCAGTCCATATATCAATATGTTTGTTGGGTTGGAGGGCAAGCTTATACTTCAGGAGATCTTTTTGAACTTGTCCGCGTGTTTTCTTTGCAACTTTTTCAGGAAAGAAAAGATAGTTTGTTTTTGGATTATTCCAAGTCTTAAGGGCCGCAGCCCACATAGCTGGTGATTGTCTCTGAAAGTTAATACTAGGAGGAAGAGTGAAGTAAAGATAGTTCTCACGACTACCCTTTGGGAGATTGGGGTTTACTTCGTGTTGAGCAAGCGTGGGTATCTCTCCTTGCTTAAACAGCCCATGCAACTTCAAAACCCGATCTAGTATTTGCATGGCAAAAGTATAACGTAGATTAACGCAAAAGCCGCCCGTTAGGGCGGCTTTTGCTCACGTGATGCCCCGCGGTTCGATTCCGTCCCTCGCGCACCTAGAGCAAATGAAAACACCAGCACGAGGCTGGTGTTTTCATTTGCTTGTTGCGGGGGCCGGAATCGAACCGGCGTCTGGAGGTTATGAGCCTCCCGAGGTACCTCTCCTCTACCCCGCTATACTAATTTCTAACATAATCGAAAAAGCTTCGCATTTGTCCTCCCGCTTGGATTACCAACTCTCCTCTACCCCGCTGTATATATTCTACTTTCATTACGAGGAGCTTCGCAACTGCCCTCCCGTTTGGATTACCAACTCTCCTTTACCCCGCTATATAAAACCTATTCCGCGGTTATAAGTCCCACTATCAGAAAGTATACACACAAAAATACGTGCGGCAACCAAACGTATAGAGGTATCAAAGACTTGTACCTATAGGTACAAGTTGTGGATAGTCCATACCAAATCAAATCTGGTGCTTAAATTACTTTGAACTCGCGGAAGACCGCCTCGAAGCGTGCGATGGTACGGCGTGCGAGCGTCTCGGGAATGTTGAACGAGGATCCTTCGTGCGCTATCTGATTGCGCACTTTGTGCGCCTCCCAAGCATCCTGCAGTGTCCTGAACTTCGCCGGATCAGCGGCCTTCAACTTCTCACCAACACCCGCACCTACGTATCCCTGCCGTGTCAGCATCTCATCGAGCATGATGTCAGCCTCGATAATAGCTTCTCGCCACCCGCTCGGACTCGCACCCTCGGCAAGCGACTGAATGTGCTCCCAGCGCGGATGGGTGCCTCCTTCTGCCCCGGGCGGAATAAGGAGCGTGCTGTAATACTTCTCTTCCCGCTCGCGTAATTCAAAAAGGCGCACCAGTGCGTATACGATAATGAACAACCCTATGACCGACAGCGCGTAGCCGACGCCCGTAATCCAAATCCACACATGGGCAAGCCATGCCGAGAAACCCTCAAATCCGGACGAACCGTAGCACGCGCCGTGGAAACAGTTGTAGAGGAGGCGGAAGAAATACTCGACGTTCAGCTGATTGGCCTGCATCACCTCCAGTATAGACGAGAATACTAAACACCTTGTAGCTTCTCCACTACCAAGCGAGCCGAGCAACAAGTGCATTCTTATGCATTTGTTCGAGGCGAGCGCAGGGAGAAAGCTTTGTCTGCAAAGCTTACTACTTCACCAAGGGTGAAGAGAACATTCTCAGCCTGATGTGGGGCGGTGAAGTGGACGCCGACTGGTAGACTCTTCCCTTCGCGCTCCACAAAGCCTATAGGGACTGAAATTGCGGGCATGCCGGTGAGATTCGCCGTCACCGTGAAAATATCTTCAAGATACATCGAGAGCGGGTCGCTCTTTTCTCCAAACTTAAACGCGGGAGATGGTGTCGTCGGGAAAGCGATACCGTCGACCTTCTCAAACGCGTCCATGTACTCGCCACGCAACACGCCACGTGTAGCGTCCGCTTTGCGATAATAGGCATCAACGTACCCTGATGAGAGCACAAAGGTGCCGAGCAAAATGCGGCGCCGCGTCTCTTCGCCAAACCCTTCAGTACGCGAGAGAACATAATCGTCGAGCAGTGTTTCCCCGCGAGCGGCATGCCCGTAGCGGATGCCGTCAAGGCGGGCGAGGTTGGTCGAAACTTCAGCAGGCATAACGATGTAATATGCCGCAAGCGCATGTGCACTTGTCGGCAGCTCGATGTCGACGAGCGTGTGCCCCGCACTCTCGAGCGATTCGAGCGTTGTGTTAAAAGCGGCGAGCACATCAGCACCAACTCCTTCAGCAAGAAGATGTCGGGGTACTCCTATGCGCAAGCTCTTTGAAAGTTCGCGCGCCGTATACAACCCGTCTGGAATTGTTGTGGCATCGAGAACATCCTTCCCGCGAATGGCTTCGTGCAAAATGCGGGCATCCTCAACGGTCTTCGCGAGAGGTCCGATCTGATCAAGCGAAGAGCCCATCGCAATAAGTCCCGAGCGCGAAACAGCCCCATACGTCGGCTTGAGGCCCACAATACCGGTGTGTGCCGCCGGTTGGCGGATGGAACCGCCGGTATCGCTCCCCAAAGCGGCAATACAGAGATGTGCAGACACGGCTGCCGCAGAGCCCCCAGAAGAGCCGCCAGGCACGCGCGACAAATCATGCGGATTCATAGTCCTGCCGTATGCCGAATGCTCGGTCGAGCTTCCCATTGCGAACTCGTCCATGTTGGTACGGCCAACAAAAAGCGCACCGGCTGTTTTTAGTTTCTTCACCACTGCCGCGTCGTAGGTCGCACGATAATTCTCGAGCATTTTGCTCGCTGCACTTGCAATCTTCCCTTCTATTAAAATGTTGTCTTTTATTGCGAGCGGAATCCCGCAGAGAAGCGACGCATCGTTTGCATCAATACGTTTCTGCGCCGATTCAATTGCAGCCTCATCCGCATCGAAAACTTCAAGATAGGCATTGAGTTCTGGGTTTCTCTCGACTGCCGCATTGTGACATGCGTCCCAGAGGTCTTGTACGGAAATCTCCCGCGCGCGCAGCGCGCGGGCCGCCTCCACTATGGTCATTTCATTTTGCTTTTTACTCATGCGTTATGATCTGCTTCACACTTAGCGCGTTGCCTTCGCGGGCAGGAAATTGCTCGGCAAGCTTTTCGGTGTAGGCCAGTGGCTCGTGCGGGACACTATCCTCGCGCATAATGTTGCGCAAGAGGGGCTTCTCCTCACCCGTTTTTGGTAGTTCGAGCTTCTCAAGCTGTCCAATATACGCCAGTATCGCGTCGAATTCGCGCGTGAATTTCTCGAGTTCCGCATCCCCCACTTTAATGCGGGCGAGTGCTGCCAGTTTTTTCACCTCCTCTACTGTTGCCATTATTTGCACTTTATCACGTTCCTAGCTTCTTGAGAAAATCAGCTTCGTTAACGATCGGAATGCCAAGGGACCGCGCTTTTTCGTATTTTGTTCCCGGGCTCTCGCCCGCAACGACAAACGACGTCTTCGATGAAACGGAGGCACTGGCCTTGCCGCCCGCATGGCGCACGCGCGTCTCGGCTTCTCCGCGCGAAAGTGTGGGGAGCGTCCCGGTAATGACCACAACCTGGCCGGCAAGAGGACCCTTTGCCGGTGCAGCGACTCTCTGGACCTTGAGATGTTTCTCAAGACGCGCAAGAAGTGCGCGGTTGTTCTTGTCTCTGAACCACTCTGCCACAGCGCTTCCGATAATGGGGCCAATGCCATCGATATTTGAAAGAGACTCTTCGCTCGCCGCGCGAAGCGCGGCGAGCGAATTGAAATGTGTTGCCAGGAGAAATGCGGTTTCTCCGCCTACATGCGGGATTGAAAGCCCTATGAGCAGCCGATCAAGCGGCACCTTCCTTGAGGCCTCTATCCCCTCCACAAGGTTCTTCGCTTTCGTCTCCTCGAATCCCTCGAGTGCGAGCAGTTCATCTTTCGTCAATTCGAATATGTCGTCGAAATCGGAGATGAGATCATGCTCCATGAGAAGCTTTATTGTTTCCTTCCCCATCCCTTCGATATCAAGCGCCTGCTTGCCGGCAAAATGCATGAGCTTGCGCGCCTGCTGTTCAAAGGAACCCGCGACAGAACAACGATGTGCCGCTTCCCCCGGCACTCGTTCGATGCTTCCGTCGCCTCCGCAGAGGGGGGAATGCGTTGGGAATGTCCACGGCTTTGTCTCCGTAGGACGCAATTCTTTGATAACTGAAACGATCTCTGGAATGATATCCCCCGCCTTTTGCAGAATAACCGTGTCACCTATGCGGATGTCTTTCTCCCGTATGAAATCCTCGTTGTGCAAGGTCGCGCGAGCGACCACGGTGCCCGCAACCGCAACGGGTCGCAAATGCGCGACGGGCGTCAGCTTCCCTGTGCGCCCCACCTGAAGGGTAATGTCTTCGATTATCGTTTGGACCTGTTCAGGGGGAAACTTGTATGCGATACCGAAACGCGGCGCTTTGCCGGTATAACCGAGCATTTCTTGCACCGCACGAGACTCGACCTTTAGCACAATGCCATCTATCTGATAGTCGACTTTTTCGCGGGCGCTTCCTTTCCATTTCCGCCAATACGCGAACACCTCACCTAGAGAATCTGCATGGCTGTGTTCCGGATTGATCGGAAGTCCAAGTTCTGCAAGATATCCGAGTTCCTCGCTTTGCGTCGAGGGAGGGGTCTCAGAAGTCACAGCGACGTCATACATAAAAGCGCCGAGCGGCCGCTCCGCCGCAATGTTTGGGTCGAGTTGGCGGATAGAACCTGCAGCGGCATTACGTGGATTCGCAAACAGCGGCTCACCAAGCTTCTTACGAAGCGCATTCAACTTTGCAAATCCTGAACGGGTGAGGTACACCTCGCCTTCGGCGACAAGATTGACTGCTCGCGACAAACGCTCGGGTACCGAAGCGATGGTGCGAATATTGTGGGTGACATCTTCACCCACCACCCCATCGCCACGAGTTGCCGCAGTCGTGAGCACGCCCTTCTCATACGTGAGGACGATTTTTAATCCGTCTATTTTGAGCTCAAGGGCGTACGAAGGTACCGTCCCGCTTACCTTGCGCACCCGCTCGTCGAACACGCGGACGTCTTCTTCGGTAAAGGCATCATTGAATGACCATTGTGGGACCGCGTGCCGGACCTTTTTGAGCTCCGGGAGTGCTTCGCCAACGATACGTTTCGTAACTGAGCCCTTGTGCACAAGCTCAGGGTACCGTTCCTCAAGTTCGCGCAGTTCGCGGTACAGTGCATCATATGCGCTGTCTGAGATCTCTGGAGCGTCAAGTGTGTAGTACTGCTGCGCATGATGCGCGAGCAAATCTCGCAACCGCTTCGCTCGCTCACGCGATTCCTTCGATGCTTTCATACCTCTTAGTATACGTGATTGAGCACAATCACGTACTGGGTGATTTTTTCGATGGTATCCCAACGAGCCCTAAAGGACTGCTATTTGTCCCTCATCGCTTCGCTCTGAGACAAACAGGGAGCACAAATCGCATCGGAAATCAGCAGATTCCCGACGTTCCCCGTCATTTAGTAGCGGACATTGAGGCCGCGCGAGACAAAACGCGCGCCGGAGGGGTTTGCCACGGTCGCACATGGCACGTCATATCCCTGCGCAAAAATGTAGGAAGTTATGCCGTCGGGCGGCTGTGGTGCGCTGTACTTATACACCGTCACGTCCGCACAATGCTTTCCCGAATCGAATGAGAGGCGCGATGCGGTAACCCATACTTCCAGTGTATGCGGGGAGGGTTCCGTTACCGAAATCGGTTCAGCATTATCGCAGGACATTATAGGAACGGCTGCGGTCAAAACAGGGTTGTAGGCAAAACGGTTCTCCTGTTGGTCTGCGTAGAGAGCGCATTCAAGGGCGGCGTCGGCGGCATAAAATGCATACTGCGATTCGATAGCGGTCGATGCGAGTATCTGCTGTTTATAGCTCAGAGAGCCGAGTGCGAGGCCGAAAGAAAGCATCACCGACATGAAAATAACTGCGATGAGGAGTGCGAACCCCTTACCACTTTCAGAACTGCATGGTACACGTGAAGAGTTAAAGTGCTGAAAACCTTTGTTCAAGGTGTTCTCTTTCTGAAAGTGGTAAGGGGTTATTGCCATGGCGTAAGGTGGTCGGTAATGGTCACCGAGTAAGGAGAGCCGTGGAAAGTCCACGACACCGTTGAGACAAGGCGCTTGTCATGATACAGGGCATCCGTGGCAGGAACATCAAGCACTTGGACTGTGCGCGTAAAAGAGGTCGCGACACCGCCCTGTTGCGTGTATCCGTACGCGCCATTAGCAAGAAGTGTCAAATGGAGTGGTGCGCAGGAATTGCTGGTGGGAGAGCAGGGCGTGAGTGAGAAACCGGCTCCTGTGCCCATGCTCCGCGACGGGTCGAGCGTGCAAGTTGTCACACGGCACGAGGCGATCGATGCCGCGTTTCCCCCCGTTAGAAAGCTGATCCACGCATCTTGTGAGACGGTGGAGCCGCCCGCCGCGTACGCGGCGAGATACTCGTTATCGCGCATGGCGCGTACGTATTCGATACCTTCCTGCGCAAGATACGAAGCGGTCAGCTGGTCACGAGCGATCTGTGCCGCAACAATGGCGCGACTTGCGGTGAATAAAGGGCCCACTACTGAGAGTGTAAGGATAGTTACGGCAACCAGCGCCTCGATGAGAGTAAACCCGCAGAGCCGGGTTTGCTCTCTGCGCTCGTTCGCAAAAGAAAAATAGGAATTTCTCTTTTGCCTCTCTCGCTTGATAGTAAAGCCTTTCATACTTATATGTCGGTGCCGCGCATCGCCGCGGACGTCTCAATGACGAAGGATTCCGTCTTCCCTGCTCCGGCAGTAACCGTACCAGCAACGATGATAGTGACATAGGGCTGTCTCCCATCGCCTGGTGATCCGCGCTGGGAGCCGACAGTATAGAAGGTGAGAGAAGAAATGACTATTGATGGGTCAGTGAGGACGCTTTGCGTAGCGCCGACCGTTTTCTGCAATGAGGAGCCGGAGAGGCTGTAGGTGGTCGTGAGACCATTCTTATTCAAGGAAGAGAAACTGCTTGCGCCGCTCGGACAATCGCCGAGGCCGCCGCAATTATAGTCAATGCTCGTACGGATGTCGCGCGTCATAGTTTCAAGCGCAAAAGAGAGATTGTTGATGCCGGTGGCAACGGCTTGAACCTGACGGTGCACACTGATCATCGTGAGGTACGCACCAGAAGCGAGTGTCATGATGAACGCGAAAAGTCCGACCGCGACAATAAGCTCGACGAGTGTATACCCCTCAGAACGAGCTTTGCGCTGTATGCTGTGTACTGTTCTTATCATGGGCATGATGAGACATTCGCGGTGATCGCCCCTGAGGATCCGACTGAAATATAGCGGAATCCTCCTTGAGGCGATGTGATGGTGAGGCAGGCATCAGTATACGGGGAACCGTTTGCGGTTATAAACGCATCCGGATTTGGGCGCGAAAAAACAATGTCGAGCGATGTTAAACCGCCACCATTCGCATACGCGCATGCCACCGTAGGGCCTGGGCGGGTGGCGCAGAAATCGCTTACGATGATGCCATTCCCGAGCGCGTACGTCTGTATGAGCGCGTCGGAACCGAAAGTATACGCATGGTCTCCCGGCTTGCAGTCGGGAGTGGCACAAGGCATGGGCGCAGTAGAGTGTGTATCGGCAAAGAGAAAGAACGAATCCGATGGAGAAGTCTGGAAATGAACGCCGTACCCCGCATTCGCGATACTGCCGACCGCACGACTGCCAAGACCGAAGGTTTGGGCGGAGCGCAGTGAAAGCGCGATGTCATACGCCGTATTCGAGAGCAGAAGCGTCTTGTTGAAGGTGCCTTGATTCGTGAAAACGATGCCGGTAATGATACCGATGATCGCAAACACGACCAAGAGCTCAATCAGAGTGAAGCCGCGAAATTGAAAAGGTTCCATTGAGTGAAGTAGGCGAGGAGAAAGCCGGCCGCCAGATAGGGCGCAAACGGCACCTCAACTCCCATTCTAGAGCCACGAGGCCTTCGTGCCAACAGCACTATCCCAACAACAGCGCCGATCCAGAATGAGAATACGAATCCCGTGAGTGCGGCGGGACCAGTGAGAAGGGAGAGACCGAATGCAAGCGGCGCATCTGAAAATCCCATGGCGCGGCCGCGGGAGAGAAAATGAACGAGCGCGAGAGAGGCCGCAATGAGAAGAGCGGTAATCAACGTAGGCAAGAAATCAGAAAGAGACGGCGCGGATATAACACTGGTTATCAGCGATGCGGCGACAAATACTCCCAGAAGCGGAGGCGGGAGCATTTGGTGCATGAGATCATACAGAACAAGCGCGAGAAGCACTGAAAGCGAGAGGAGTGTGCACAGAAGCGTTACTGTGAGACCGACTTTGAGATAGGTGAGCACAAAAAACCCTCCAAGCAGAAGCTCCGTAACGGGGGCATAGAGGGAAAGAGAGACGCCGCAACAGCGCGCACGGCCTCCCCCGAAGAGGTACGAAATGACCGGAACAAGCACGTGAGGTGTGAGTGGCGCGGCACACGCATCGCAGTACGAGCGGCCGGTAAGGAAACTTTGCCCGGTGTAAAGGCGCGCGACGAGTACCCCAATGAAGCTTGCAATAATCGCGCCGAAAAAAAATAAAGAGGCGGGAACGAGAAAAAGCATACTCCGCATCATAGCAGAAACCGGTCCACCAAAGGCGGACCGGTTTCTGCTATTTCACCAATGTGAGGGGATACTAAGGGCAGGATTCTATGGTATTTGCAGCAGTTTCCTTCCCTGCCGAACCGTTCGAGTCGACACACCAGAAACCTCCCGTAGGAAGCACGGAGGAAACGGCATATGCGCTCGTCGTATTGATACAGGTGAGTGCAGTGCCTCCGTTGGCAGTTTGGGCACCCGCAATCGCCCTAGTGATTACTGGATCGGAGAAAACTGCAGCGGCACAGGAGGAACCAGCGGTGCCATAAGAATTATTATTGTTGCCATAATAAATCTCCGCCTGCGTCCGGATGGTTGAAAGATCGGACTGGACAGCGGCGTCATTACCCTTGGTGCGCGCGGTATTGAGCGATGCGAGGACGACCGCTGAGAGGATGCCGATAATGGCGATAACGACGAGAAGCTCGATGAGAGTGAAACCTTTGGAACGATTTTTATACATAATTTCTTGTATGCGGTTAATGGTTGGATTATACGCCTATCAAGGCCCTTCCGGAAACGGGGGTGTGGATAGCTTAATCCGACAGTGTGCGGAGATAGCCCTTCTAGATTGAGCCTGCGAGGTTGTAAATCGGGATGAGTATCGCCGCAAGCAATGTGCCGACGCCAAGGCCCAGGAGGACGATCATAATAGGCTCAATGAGGCCAACGAGTGTATCGACGGCATTTGACACTTCACGGTTGTAGAATTTGGCGAGCGTCGTGAGTATTTTCCCGAGTTCGCCCGTCTCCTCGCCGACTTTTGTCATGGCGACCATGATGCCCGGTATTCCCGCGTGCTTGCCGAAAGCGCCAGAAATGGAAGAACCGCCCTTCACATCTGCGGCGACTTCATCAAGCACGGCCTTATACGCGGCATTTCCTACGACCGACGCAGTGATCTCAAGCGCCTCGACAACCGATACTCCCGATAAGAGCATCGTGGCGAAGTTGTCCGCAATGCGCGAAAGATAGAGCTTTTTGTAGAGGTCGCCCACGTAGGGAACGCTGAGCTTCAGACTATCCAACATGAGTTTGCCACGCCCGGTCTTCCGGAGTTGCCAGACATAAAATCCGAAAGCGATGAGCGCAATGAGTACGAAGATGCCGTATTGGACAAGAAAGTTCGAGAATCCTATGACGATGCGAGTATACAGAGGTATTCCCTGGCCTGAGTCAATCAAAATAGCGCTTATCTTAGGAATAACGAGCGTGAGCATGAGCGTCATCACGCCGAAGAAGACGGCAATAACGAAAGCCGGATAGACAAGCGCATTCTCGGTCTTACTCAAAATGTCATACGAGCGATCCAGATAGTCGGCGAGATAGACGAATGTTTCCGACAGTTTACCCGACTCCTCGCCCGCGTGAACCATATTCACATAGAATGCCGTAAAGACTTTGGGGTGGCGCGCGAGCGCCTTGCTGATAGGACTCCCGCCTTGAATGTCGTCGCCTACCGCAGAAAGGACAATCGCAAGTTTTTTATTATCGACCTCGGCGGCGAGAAGGCGGAACACGCGGAGCGCGGACACCTGCGCCTCGAACAGCGTCGCTATTTGCCGAGAGAGTATGACGACGTCTTTATTGGTGACACGACCGAAAAACGGCAAATCAATATCGGCAAAAAGCGCGCGCTTCTCCGAAGATTCGATCGACGAGATGATGAGATTGCGCCGCTGAAGCGCGGATACCGCAATCTCCTGAGAAGGCGCCTCGATAGTCCCGTCCCGCTCGTGTCCGTCTTGATCAATGGCGTGATAGCTAAATAACATGTTTAGAGATAGCGTTCGAAGGTTTTTGGATCCATCGCATGCTCGTAGGCATGCTCAACCGTCACTTCCCCGCGACGCACAAGATCCGCAAGCATACGGTCCAAGTCGATCATTCCCTCCTGTGAAGATGTTTGGATGACCGCACTGAGTTCGTGTGTTCGTGCGTCGCGGATAAGAGTGCTCACCGCATTGTTGTTGATAAGTAACTCGTAGGCCGGAATGAGCCCGCCGGAAACCCGAGGAATGAGGCGCTGGGAGAAAATGCCGGCAAGGCTTCCCGCCAACTGCACCCGCACCTGAGACTGTTGTTCGGAGGGAAACATGTCGATGATACGGTCAATGGTCTGTGCGGCATTATTGGTGTGGAGTGTGGAAAAGACGAGATGGCCAGTCTCCGCGGCGGTCACCGCCGCGGAGATCGTTTCGTAATCGCGCATCTCGCCGACCATGATCACGTCCACGTCTTCGCGAAAAGCGCTTTGCAGCGCCGTATGGAAATCAGGTGCGTCGATGTGCACCTCGCGCTGATGGATGAGCGACTTCTTGGGGGTAAAGAGATACTCGACCGGATCCTCGATGGTGAGGATGTGTTCTGCGCGAGAATCATTGATGCGATCAATCATTGTGGCAAGCGTGGTCGATTTACCCTGCCCTACCGGCCCGACGACGAGAAAAAAGCCCTGCTCGCGCTGCGTAAAGGCCTCCAGTATGGAGGGGAGGTTGAGGTCGGCTAAGGTGCGTATCGCATGCGGTATAAGCCGGAACGCAATCGACGTCGCTCCTTGTGCACGATACCCGTTCACCCGGAAGCGCACATTGGCCTCATGCTCATAGGACAAGTCAATGGTCTGATTCTCCTGGAACGAGTTCCAGCGGTCCGGGAGCACGATGGACTTGAGCATGGCTTCCGTCTCCTCAGCGGTAAATGCGGGATACTTAGAAAGGGGGATCAGTGCGCCCGCGACACGAATCATCGGTGAACCGCCGGTGAAAATGTGGAGGTCCGAACCACCCTCTTTCGCCACAAGTTCAAGAAGTTCCCCAAGACGTTTTTCGGCAATCATATTATATGTTTTTTATTAATGACTCTTCGCACCAGATGAACCAGCTTCTATGGTGCGCAAGGTCTCGGCAAATACCTCGGAAGGAATAGCTGATGCCTTTATGATGTAACCGTCTGCAGCAAGCTGTTTCGCCTTTTCAATGTCGGAATCCTGGCCCTGATTCGAGAGGATGACGATCTTCGCGCCTTTGGCGAGCTGCTCTTTCCGTATCGCCTCAAGCGTCTCGAATCCGCTCATACCCGGCATGACAATATCGAGCAGAATCGCGTCCGGATCGGTGGCATCCTCTTTCCGGAGGGCAGTCAGAAGATCCTCGCCGCCGCCGAACACCTTCACCTCATGACCGGCGCTCCTGAACTTGACCGAGTAGAGATCAAGGAGAAACTTGTCATCATCGACGAGATAAATGCGGTACGCCATTACCAGACAGTATACCCCCGAAATATCTGGTACGCGCCAGATTGCGCGGTTTGTGTGGACAGTATGATTTGTCCCGAGGTCATGTTTTAAACATCAACTCAGTTCTTCTTCGGAGAAAAGTTCCCCGCCAAGTGTGTTAATTTCTTCAAACGGAATCTCACCCGCAAGCGCCTTCACGACTGCATCGTCGCGCATAGTGAGCATGCCGGTCATACGGGCGGCGGCGTAGATCTTCTCCTCGACCGGCTCGGTGAGCACGACCTGTTCAAGCTCTTTATTCATGCGCAATATTTCAAAGACAGCCGTGCGACCACGCGTGCCGTTCGGGCATTCGGCCGTCGGTTTCGTATGATAGAACTCCTTGAAGGGAGGGAGCTTGTTGCGATATTCAAGCGGCAGATCGGCGAATTCCCGGTCGAGGAGTTCTTTGACACTACCCTTGATAGGAAAAGGAGTCTTCCCGCCATCACAAAGCCTCCGGACGAGACGCTGTCCGATGACGGCGACCAGCGTCGGTGCAATAAGGAACGGGTCGACGCCCATGTCGATGAGACGAGGAATCGCGCCGACCGCGGTGTTGGTGTGTATCGTGGAAAAGACGAGATGGCCCGTAAGCGCCGCCTGGACCGCAAGCACGGCGGTCTCCTTGTCGCGAATTTCACCGACCATGATGATGTCCGGGTCCTGGCGCAAGACGGAGCGCAGACCGCTCGCGAACGTATAGCCAATCTCGGGCCGCATCTGGCTCTGCGCGACACCGGTAATTTCGTATTCGACAGGATCTTCGAGCGAAACGACATTCGCCGTCTCGCGGTCGAGCTCGGAGAGCATTGCGAAAAGCGTGGTTGACTTCCCTGAGCCGGTCGGTCCTGCGATGAGAATGATGCCGTAGGGGACTTTCATCATTTCGCGAACCTCGGCGAGATGCTCGCCGGTAAATCCGACCGACTCCAGTGTCGCCGTCGCATCCGACTGATCGAGAATGCGCATCACAATCTTCTCACCGTATTCCGTCGGGAACGTAGAGACACGGAAGTCTATTTTGCGCTTATCGACGGTCGCCGAGAAACGTCCGTCCTGCGGTTTCCGTTTCTCATCGAGACGCAATTTCGCGAGGATCTTAATGCGTGCGATGACGGCTTCATGCACCTTCGTCGGTAACTCGAGCGAAGTATGCAATTCACCATCCATGCGGAAACGGACGCGAGTCTTCGTCGGCGTGGGTTCGATGTGGACGTCGGATGAATGTCCCTCGATGGCATAGCGTAATATAGTCGAGACGATTTTCGTTACCGGCGCGTCCTCCTTCAGGGCTTCGTGGGGGCCGGTCAAATTGAGCATCTCCTCGGAGCCTTCAGTCTGGGCAGACGCATCGGGAGACGGGCGCGCATCGACAGATGAGGGTTTCGCGGCCATCTCGTATTCAGAAAGCGCTTTGCCGACCTCGCCCGGAAGATTCTGGTACGCGTCGATGACCCGGTCGAAATCCTGTTTTGTGATGAGGAATATAACATAGGGCATGCCAATCTTCCCTGAGATGAACTGCAGTGCATCGAATGCCTCGATGTTATCGGGGTCGGTAATGCCTACTTCGAGCGCGCCATTCACGACGGCGAGTGGCACGAACCCATAGTGGCGGGCCGAATCGATCGGGATGTAGCTGAATACCTCCTGCGCGGCGGGAGGTTCGCCAAGTATGCGACTCGGGAGGCCGTAGGCCTTCCCCGCTTCAGCGAGCGCGCTCTCGAGCGATATGCCATGCGCGGCAAGCACATCGGCAAGCGGCTTCTCCGCGGTAACGTCAGCCTCGATCGCCTTGCGATCGCTTGCGGAGAGGAGACCCTTGTCGACAAGATATCCGAGAAGGTTCATCCTGGTAGAAACCCGCCACAGTTATGGCGTGCTATGTGAGCGAACGATGGATACGTTTCGTACATGCTCATACTCCAGACATTCTACTACAAGGTGCAGTGGTTCGGCTTCTCACAAGCCGCACACTCATCTTCCGCCTATGCCGGAAATCGGCGCGAAGGGGTCGAGACGGCCGGATGTCTCAGGCGCCACAGGTGTCGACAAATCGACAAGCGCCATGAAACGCGTGTCGGAAAAGATGTCGGTAGTAAATGAGATCGGCTGCAATTGGCTGACGAGCATTTTGAACTGCATTTGTGCCGCGTTTTCCTCCACGCCCGTCGTGAGTGGTGGCTCGTTCCCTGTTCCGGTGAAAAAATACCAATAGGCTCCCGCCGCAACAACGAGCGTTGCGACGATGAGGATGATTGTGTTCGTGTTTAATTTCATACTTCAAGACAGGGGCTTAGCGTAGCCAGTAAAGACGCAAGGTCATTTGATAGGTATAGACACCAGTGTCGGAACCCTTGACCGCGATGTTCTTGACATCGAGCAGACGTGCGCTCCGTTCCACTCCGTCCAAAAACGTCTGGAGGGCCGCAAAGGTACCAATCGCCGAGAGGGAAAGATTGACCGAGCCAACGGGATTGGGAGCGGCAGCTCCGAGCGCGCCGGGTGTGTTGGTCACCGAACCGCTCGTGTCGTTTATGACAACATCGATATTTGAGAGCGACAGTCCTGAGCGCGCGGCGAGCGCATTGAGATCGAGAATGAGCCTGACGTTGTCG
The DNA here is from genome assembly GCA_021731495.1 of Candidatus Parcubacteria bacterium. Taxonomy (GTDB): domain Bacteria; phylum Patescibacteriota; class Minisyncoccia; order Phycocordibacterales; family Phycocordibacteraceae; genus C7867-001. The sequence continues at coordinate 32,448 of JAKFXG010000008.1, forward strand.
ACCGAGTCGGGCAAGAAGACTGAAAGGCGTCTCAGGTGTTCCGGATCGATAGCGGATCGCGCCGCGGCGAGCGCATTCTGCTGCGCTTTGTACTCGCTCGCCGCCGTAAGCGCCTGCTCATTGAGCGCGATAGCGGCTTTGGTTTCGGCTATCGTACCGGACCATCCGGGTCTTACATAGCCGAAGAGTATGCCGATGGCAACGAAGAGAGCGAGGACGGGTAGGATGCGGCTGCTCATAGAGGAGAGGGTGTGACCGGAGCGGCAGGTGCGCTCGGCACGGTTGCTGCGCTTGGTGAGAAGGCGATGAGTTTCGGGTCAAGTGTCGCCGAAAATCCGAACGTGATGGAGCTGTCTTTATTAACGACTATCTTGGAGAAAATGGCGTCCTTGATACGGCCGTCGGCGGCAAATGCGGTGGAAACGGCCGCAAGCGCATTGAAACTCTTCGCGACTCCCGAACCCTCGACTTTTGTGGCGCCGGAAGGTTCGACCGAGACATTAAGCGAGGAGAAGCGAACGGTTGTAGGAAGCAACGTCTCGAGTGCAGCGAAGAAGTTGGAAAACGCGACGTGCTTCGAAAGGAGTGATGCGCTCAAGTTCAAGCGGTCGCGTAATTTGACAAAGCCCTCGATGGTCGCCGGATCGATTGCCGCCTGGGCCTGTGCGAGCTCGGCTTCCTTTTCAGAATGGCTTGATGAAAGAATGCGGCCGTAGAAGAAGACGCCGAGCGCCAAAACAAAGACAATGCCGAGAATCGCGTACATGAAGAAACCGAATGCACCAGTGAAATCAGCACGAAACCGCTGCGCTGCGGAACCCGAAGGGTGCGGAACGAACGAAGTTGGTATCGTGGGAGGAAGAGCCATTTTATTTTCAGTATACCCAGCACGAACCGATTAGCATATAAAGGTTATCCACCCCGTTCAGATTTCTCTGAGCTTACGCAACGCAAGACCCACTGCAACCGCAAACTCGGGACCGATTTCTTCGAGGACTTGGCGCATGAAGGCCGGCGCTTCAGTCTTCGCGAAAGGATCCGCGACCCGTACGTCGATCGAGAAAACTTCTTTCGCGTAGGTACCGAGTTCTTTCGTGACGCCGCCGCCGCCCGTAAACACAATCGAGGTAACCGATTTCTTATGGGTCGTCTCATACTGCATGAGGACGCGTCGCGCCTCTGAGAAAATGCGCGAGAATACGAGTTCCGGATTCCCGAGCGCGCCGGCGCCCCGTATCCCTTCTTCCTTTTTCAGAGCTTCGGCTCGCGCGATGGAAAGATTGCCGGAAACCGAGATGGCGCGGGTGATATCCTGGCTCCCAGCGCTTATGGCATGCGAAAGCGCCACGACGCCATGTTCGACGACATACGTTTTCGTCGAGGCGGCGCCGACGTCCATCACCATAACCGGCTTCACAGGGTCTTCGACTACCGCACGGATGGTGCTAAAGATCTCAATCTCATAAAAGCTTGCGGTGAGTCCGGCTCCGGCTACGATGCTCTGGAGCAGAGAGAGCTCGTCGTTATGCACCGCGACCAGAAGCACTTCAATAGTCTCGCCTTTGGAAGCTGCGTCGCGGGAAGATTCTTCTTCAGAAAACTGCGCCGGTTCCGCTTCAGGCACTACAAACCAGTCGAGCTGTACTTCGCTTACGGGAACGGGAATGTATTTACGCGCTTCAAGCTCGATGACGGTCCTTTGTTCCTTCGGATCTTTGCGGTACGGGAGTCTGACCAGCGTCAGAAGAGAGCGGGCGAAAGGTATCGAGACGCCGCAATTCGTCGTCGTCACCTTCGCTTCACGCAAGAGATCCTTCAGCGTCTCGGTGATCTGCTCCGCGGAAAGATTCGTCGCCTGTCCGACTTCGGATCCGCCATAGGGACCGAGCGCGAGTTCACCGTATGTTTCGAGTACCGCCTTCCCTCCCTCTTTGCGCAGCTGCACGACCTTCAAGGACGATGAGCCGATATCGACACCAAGCACGCTCTTATCCTCTTTTTTAAAAAGATTGCTGAGGAACGACATGTAAGAATAATACCATGGTGGTTCTTCGACATTGGCTTGATTTCCTCTTCCCACCGCGCTCCGACGAGGTTGTTCTGCGCGGAGTATCGGTCGACGACTTCCTTGCGCTTGTTGCGCCTCGACTACTACTCACCACGCAACCGGAAACTGTCGCCCTCTTTCCTTTCAATATCATTCTCGTCCGCGCTGCCGCCCATGAAGCAAAGTATCACGGCAATGCTTTTGCTTTCCGACTCCTCAGCTCTGCGCTTGCCGAATACCTACGAGACGCTGACGATGGATTTCGCAAACCCATCATCGTGCCAATACCGCTCGGTAAAGGTCGATATAAAGAGCGTGGCTTTAACCAGGTCGAAAAAATTATAGAGCTTGCGGCCGAAGGGCTCGATGTCACGGTCGACAGAACGCTTCTCGAGCGTACCCGCGAAACTGCGTCGCAAGTCTCGCTCCCCCGCCACGCCCGTGAGGAGAATATGCGTGGCGCCTTCGGCGCCACGCGCCCTGCTGACCCTGCGCACACATATATAGTTGTCGACGATGTAACTACTACAGGCGCCACGCTCCAAGCCGCCATAGACGCCCTGCGAGAGTCCGGCGCCAAACATGTCATTCCGCTCGCTCTCGCTCACTAAATTTGATATTGTGGCGAAATACGGAGGGGTCGCATAGAGGCCTAGTGCGGCGGGTTGCTAACTCGCTATACGAGTAAAATCGTATCGAGGGTTCGAATCCCTCCCCCTCCGCCAGTAGTTTTGAAAAGTGAGCATTAAAATACCCTTGTTTTAAGCTACTTTCTAAAACTGAAAAGTGGTAAAATGTAAGAACCCTCAAGGGATTCGAACTATGAATGAAAAAGTTTTAAAAGTAACTTTAAGAATCACAGCACTCTTTTTGTGGTATTTCGTTCTGCTATTCTTGTTCATTGTTTTGGACATGAATATGAGCACCCCTTTTCTTAAGGAAGGCACATTTATCGGGGACATGATGATTCGCTATCCGTACCAGTGGGACTACGAACTGATGTTCGCCGGTCTTTTTCTCGTCTGGGGAATCTTTTTATGGAAAGCGAGTAAGAAACTATCAGAAAATAAAATGGTGATTCAGTTTACCGCATGGGCATTTCTGGCGCACGCTGTCAGCATGATTATCGTAGGTTTAATTAGATCATCAGCATTCACACATCTAGTGACCGACAGCATACTGTGGTTTCTTATTAGTTTTCTGATCTTCTACCTTAGCCGCGAGAAACCTACTATCTCACTAGAACGCCTGGCGGAACTTCAACGTGCTGCCTTTGTTGCCTCCACTGGTGCATCTACTCGTCTTGCTGGTTCAAAGCTTTCGGATGAGCAAGTTGCGCAAATCAGTAAATCTTCCGAGCAAAAGTAGGGACATCAAACAGACCAGGATTTTCTTTGTAGATTTGCCTTAAATCACGTACAATTTTATCAACGCTCCTGAAATTAAGCCGTTTTGGTTCTAATTTCGGGACATCGTCCCCGCAAAATAACGAGCCAAGAGCGTTAGCTCTTGGCGACTATATTTTCGAGAGCGGGGAGGGATTCGAAAGTCACGGGCGCTTGGTGCCGACCAAGTAGGTCATTCTGCTGAATGAGACGGGGTAGCGCAAAAAAATCCAGCAGGATTTTTTTGCGTGACCGAATCCCTCCCCATCCGCTTGAACCCGCACGAGTGATAAAATGCAAGAACCCTGAAGGGATTCGAACTATGGGTGATATAACTATTGGAAAAGGAAATCTCGCCGGAAAAGGTGTGTATGCCGATAGGAACTTTAAAGCTGGTGAAGTTGTAATTACATATCACCTTAAATCTCTTACCGATCAAGAGTTCGAGGACTTACCGGAACCTGAAAAAATGTTTGTACATATTCATTACGGCATCAAGTACCTATATTCGGAACCAGAACGATATGTTAATCATTCTTCCGATCCAAACACGAGACAAGATCTGGAAACCAAGCAAGACGTAGCTATTCGGGATATAGCAAAGAGAGAAATGATTACCACCGACGCCACTAAAGATGATGTTTAATAATCCAATGATAAAGCCCGAGCGTACAAAAAGAACCTTGGCATCTCACCAGAGCGCCTGACGGAACATTGAAAAGTGTTTTTGTGCAAGAAGCTTGCACTGAAAAGAAAACTCGGCGCATATGCGCCGAGTTTTCTTTTCGATGTAAGATTTTCTGCTTCGCAGAAAATCTTACATCCCCGAGGTGTTGCACATACGACAGTCTCTTTTGTGAGTGAAGAGAAGAACAACCGCTGAGACTCCAACGAGCAGATAGACGAGATTTTCGATTGACGGTATCGAGCCAAGAAGGAGATTCACGACATTCAAATTGCTACCCATATAGGTCCCGAGCGCGACAAGTCCCCAGTTGAGACCGCCGACGACAAGGAGAACGAACGCTGTACTATGCAGTGCTTTCATGTGAGTTAACAGATGATTAAAGCGGTGGTGGTGGTCCGCTCCCGCTAGTATGACTCCTTCTGTATAAGTTTGGGGCGATCAAGAGGCCGCCTGTGCAAAACTCAAAATCGATCAGGGAGCTGATTTTGATACTCTAGCCCCGTCAACACAAGTTCGGGTATACTACATGCATTACCATGACACTTACGCCCTTTCTCGTGCTAGTCTTTGTATTTTTTCTTGCGGTGTTCGTTATTCTTCGGATGCAACCTCGGCGTTTCTATATCGTTCGCCACGGCGAGACGCTTCTCAATGCTTCGCATATAAAACAAGGCGCGGAGGGGGGATTGAGTGAAAGTGGGAAACGGCAGGCATCGAAAATCGGCGAGCTGTTTGCGCCACTCCATATACACAAAATTATTTCGAGTCCCTATGAACGAGCCCGCCAAACAGCAGAACTTATAAATGCGCAGTTGCATGTCCCCATTGTCTACTCTCCGCTTCTCATTGAGCGACGCAATCCTTCCGAGGTTATCGGCAAACATACGCGCGATCCTGAAGTGGAGCGCATCATGGATTATATAGACAATACGTACCATGAAGACGACTACCGATACTCTGATGAAGAAAATTTCAATGATTTGAAAAGACGCGCACGGGAATGCCTTTCGTTCCTTGCAAGACAGAGAACGCACACAACCTGCGTCGTCACGCATCATGCATTCCTCAAGATGCTGCTCGCGTATATGCTCTATCGGGAAGAGCTCCACTCAAGCGATTTCGCCAAGCTCTCTTTTTTCAACATGTCAGACAACGGCGGCATCAGTACCTGCGAGTTCCACCCGTGGAAAATGTTCTCAAAAACGCGCGGTTGGGAGATTATCAGTTACAACGAGCAGCCCTAACAAAAAAACCGCATGTGCGGTTTTTTTGTTAGGGAGCGAGGTGCACGATTTTGGAGCGTCCGGAGCGTGACCCCAGTAGGTCATTCTGCTGAATGAGACGCGAGGAAGAGCTGATTTTACAAAATCACGTCGCACCATGTCCATTGAAGTGCGACGCCAGCAGAAAATTATGCGGCTCCAAAATCGTGCACCTTGCGGATATTAGTACCCCATTCCCTCCATGCCTCCCCCGCCGGCTGCCGGTGTCTTCGGTTCCGGAATATCGGCGATTGCCGCTTCGGTTGTAAGAAGTATGGCGGCCGCAGATACGGCGTTCTCGAGCGCCATGCGCGGCATCTTTACCGGGTCGACGATACCCGCGGAGAGCATGTCTTCAACAATTTCATCTGCAAGCGCGTTGTACCCTGCGTTTGCTTTACCCGATTGGACTTTTGAAACGATGAGTGAGGCGTCGTCTTTGCCGGCGTTTATCGCTATTTGTGCAAGCGGCATCTCAAGCGCGCGCACCACAATGTCGAATCCGACTTTTTCGTCCGCACTCATTTTGCTTTCGTGCGCGGCAAGTTTCTTAGAGACTTTCGCGAGCGCCGTGCCACCACCCGCGACTATCCCCTCTTCAATGGACGCTTTCGTCGCTTTCACTGCGTCATCAATCTTGTCTTTGAGATACTTCATCTCGGTTTCGGTCGCGGCTCCTACTGAAATGACCGCCACACCGCCTGAAAGTTTCGCGATGCGCTCCTCAAACTTCTCTTTGTCGAACTTCGAGTCAGAATTCTCTATCTGAGCCTTGAGCTGGGCTACTCGTTCCGCGATATCCGCTTTCTTGCCTTTGCCACCGACGATGGTCGTCGTGTCTTTGGTCGCAACGACGCGCGCGGCTTTGCCCAGCATCGAGAGCGTCGCGCTTTCGAAGGTCATTCCGACTTCGTTTGAAATGACCTGTCCGCCGACCACGGCAGCAATATCGGCAAGCATCTCTTTCTTCCGGTCGCCGTAGCCTGGGGCCTTTACTGCAAGCACCGAGAACGTACCGCGAAGTTTGTTTACGATGAATGTCGAGAGCGCATCGCCCTCGACGTCGTCTGCAATGATGACAAGCTCCTTCTTTCCCGACTGCACGACCTTCTCGAGAAGCGGCAGGATTTCCTGCACGTTACCGATCTTCTTGTCGGTAAGGAGAATGAGCGCATCTTTCATCTCCGCCTCCATACGCTCCGGATTTGTAACCATGTACGCAGAGACATATCCTTTATCGAGCTGCAGACCTTCGACGATGTCATAGGAAAGTTCCATACCCTGCGACTCCTCAACCGTCACCACGCCTGAGGATCCCACCTTCTCAACTGCTTCAGCAATAATGGAACCAAGCACCTCTGATTCCGCAGAAATTGAGGCGACCTGTTTCACCTCGGCCTTGCTGCCAATCGGCTTTGCCATTTTCTTGAGCTCGACGAGTGCGGCGACTTTCGCTTTCTCCATCCCGCTTCGGATCATCATTGCATTTGCACCCTTCATCACACGCTGAAGACCCTCTTCAACGAGAGCCTCGAGGAGGACAACGGAGGTCGTCGTACCGTCGCCGGCGGTGTCATTGGTCTTACTCGCGACTTCTTTCACTATCTCTGCGCCCATATTCTCAAAACGGTCCTTAAGCGAGATCTCTTTCGCGATAGAGACACCGTCGTTCGTAATGCGAGGACCGCCATATGATTTCTCAATAACGACATTGCGCCCTCGGGGACCCAGCGTTACTTTCACTGCACGCGCTGCCTGCGCAATACCCCTTGCGATTGCTTTCCGTGCGTCCTCGGAAAAAAGAATTTGTTTTGCCATATTTTATTAGTTATTGGTTAATAGGCGACGTTTCGTCGTACCCGAAGGGGTATAAGTAGGGAGTAGTTAGCTCACGACACCGAGGATACTTGATTCTGAAATGATGTAATACTCCTGCCCTTCTATCTTCACTTCGTCATAACCATATTTGCTGAAAAGTACAGCATCGCCGACCTTTACCTGCATCGGAATACGCTTGCCGTCTTCGTATTTACCCGGACCAACGGCGGCCACCGTGCCTTGTGCTGGTTTTTCCTTATCAACGGTTTCAGGAATAATGATGCCTGATGCAAGTTTCTTTTCGCCCTCCTTTGCGGATGGCAATACCACAATACGGTCTCCAAGCGGCTTCAGTGAAAGCTTTTTTGCCATAAGTTCTATATATATAATGAATAATCGCGCCCGATTGTTCCCGTGTGAGAGGAGTATATGGAAATCTCAGGGTCTATGCAACCGTACCGAGTCTTGACAAGACAACGATAGCTTGCTATACTGAACTTTAGATGAAACTCTAGCGGCAGGACATGCCGTGCACTGCATAAGGAGCATAGAGGTCATGGTTGAACAAGTCTTATCGTCCGAACTCACCCATTGGGTGGTCGGCGCTATTTTCATCTGTTCTCTTATAATTATAGCGATGTCATGGATCGCAAAGAAAGATGCCGACCTCGTCAGTTCTTTAGTGATAGGAGCAATTTGTTTGTTGCTCATTATCTTCGAGATTGCGCCGCGGCGGTTTGGGTATGGACACGTCCCCAGCACGGTCGAGGGCTTCTCGAAACGGCTCGAAGCTGGTATTGCCTACCAAGTAGCCTCGTCGAGCAAGGAGGCCGACGATAACTATGTTGTCATAGTGAGAAAGTTCGGGACGTCTGATATCATGGCAATTCGCGTGAAATCGGAGCCGCCGAAGAATTTCACTCTGGTCAACGGCAAACCCGTCGATCTCAGCTCCAACCAGAAACAAAAATGATCTCGGTATCGTGCCGACACAAGCCCCCGCAACTCTCGCGGGGGCTTTTACATAATTCTCCCCACACTCATTGTTAACTTGCATACCACTCCCCCACCATGCTATCCTTCTCTCCAAGATGGAGGCACTCGTATCGGCACTGCCGTACGCGGAAATCATCCTCTCAATACTCCTCATTGTCGGTATCGTGCTCCAGCAGCGCGGTGCGACCCTCGGCGGAGCTTTCGGAGGCGACAACTTCGCGTCGACGTTCTACAAGCGCAGAGGCGCCGAGAAATTCTTATTTGATGCGACAATCGTAGTCGCGGCGATACTCGTGCTCGTGGCGATAGCGAACTTCCTTCTTGTAGGATCATGATCGAGGAGGGGGACGGCCTGAACGAACAACGCACCGGCGTCCCCGTAAAGGAGCGCATTCGTCTGTGCCGGGAACAGCTTACGCGGCCGCGCAGTTTCCAGGTACTGGAACGCGTGCATGAGCGCATTCGTTCCTTCTCCCCCGGCGACCGCGTCGTGTTCTATGTCCTTTCGGGCCTTGTCGGTATCGCATCTATTTCCGGCCTCTATGCCCTAGAACAATCGCTTCTCGTAGAAATACCAGCCTACGGCGGTAGTCTGAGAGAGGGAGAGGTCGGAAGTCCTCAATTCATAAATCCGCTTCTTGCCATCAGCGACGCCGACCGCGACCTCTCTTCGCTCGTCTACGCGGGACTCATGGGCCTTTCGGGTTCGGGAGAGCTTGTCCCTGTACTTGCTGAAAGCTATGCGATGAGCGAGGACGGCAAAACGTATACGTTTACTCTGCGTGAAAACGCGATGTTCGCGGACGGCACTCCCGTCACGGCGAATGACGTGGTGTTCACGGTAGGAAAAGCACAGAATTCCGCGCTCAAGAGTCCGAAATACGCAGACTGGTCCGGCGTGGGAGTTACCGCGGTCGACCAGCGCACTGTACGCTTCACTCTGACGAAACCATATGCGCCGTTCCTCGGGCTCACGACGCTCGGAATCCTTCCCTCTCGCCTCTGGCAGAACATAACGAACGAGGAGTTCCCCTTCTCTAATCTTCAGACGAGTCCGGTCGGCAATGGGCCATTTGGGGTTGCAAACATCTCGCGCGACGCATCGGGACTTATCAAGAGCGTGCTCCTTACGGCAAATAAAAATTTCGTGCTCGGCCGACCGTATCTCGATAGCATCCGCTTCGATTTCTACTCGCGAAATGAGGACCTCGCAAAAGCTCTTTCGAGCGGCGCGATAGAGAGCGCATATGATGTTTCGACGAAGGGGGCGCTGACCGCTCCTTACGCGCGTGTCTTCGGTGTGTTCTGGAATCCGAACGAAAAACAGGTATATGCACGCCTCGAAGTGCGCAAGGCTCTTTCGCTTGCACTCGATCGAACTGCCATTGTTGACACGGTGCTCGGCGGTTACGCGACCCCGATTATGGGTCCTGTGCCGCCGGGGAAAGGTATTCAGCAGGTCGCAGTCCCCCAATCGGAAAACTCGATAGCGGCGGCGGCAGAAGTGCTCAAGGCATCCGGATGGACCTATGATGGAGCTCTCCGCGCATGGAAGAACGCCTCCGCAAAGCAAACACTCGACCGC
>JAKFXG010000007.1 GCA_021731495.1 Candidatus Parcubacteria bacterium
TTATACCATACACTCCATAATATGCGGTACCTCGGCGTGGATTATGGAAGCAAAAAAATAGGTCTCGCGCTTTCAGATGAAGCGGGGACTATGGGCTTTCCACACTCGATCATCTCAAATACTCCAAGACTTGTTGATGATCTTTGTGGCCTCATTGCGAAGGAGAATATCGGTGCGATCGTGATCGGGGAATCCCGCAATCTCGCGGGTGGTGAAAATCCGATTGCAAAACACGCCCGCACGTTCGGCAATCAGATTGCCGAACGTGCGGGCGTGTCCGTTTTCTTTGAACCAGAAGTGTTTACGAGTGTCGAGGCGCGTCGGACTCCGGTAGAAAAGAAGGCTTCCCTTCGGAAGTCCCGGAGCGGGACACGTACTCCAAAACGGCATCCCGCTATTGACGACTCCGCCGCCGCGCTTATCCTTACGAGCTATCTCTCACGAACTGATCATGGAAAACTCTAACGGGGCGGGTAAGTCGCGTATAACAATCGACGACTTTAGCAACATAGAGGTAAAAGTCGGCACCGTACGCGTCGCAGAGCGCGTACCTGAGACCGACAAGCTTCTGCGACTCATGGTTGATTTCAACGAGGAGGCTGGTCCCCGCCAGATTGTTTCCGGCATTGCTTCTTATGTACCGGAACCAGAGTCGCTCGTGGGCCGCCAGCTCGCATTTGTGACAAACTTGGAACCGCGCACGATACGCGGGCTCGAGAGTAATGGGATGCTATTTGCAGTGGGCTCGGGAGAATCGTTTGCATTCCTTACTCCCGACAGAGAGATACCTCCGGGTACCAGTGCACACTAACCGATTTCTTCAGGGGAGCAGCAATGAAGAAATCGGTTATACTTCTTGTATGTTTTTTATTTCCAGTGGACGTTTGCGTTCTGCATTTGCGCCGCCGCAGTATCTTACACTTCCGCTTTCCGGCATCGATGTCTCGACAAGTGGCGTCAAGGCGGTGCATCTCGCTGAGGGCGCGCACGGCCTTACGCTAGCAAGTTATGCCGAAGCCAAGCTGCGCTCAGGCGCATTTACCTATGGCGAGATAGTCGATCGTGAGGCGGTCATTGAGGCGCTGATTGCCGCCGCAAAAACAGCAGGTATTTCCAGCACGAACGCCGCACTACCGGAATCAAAATCATATCTCTTTGAGGCCGCGGTCAAAGGTTCTAAGAAAGCAGAATGGCGGATCGGGATCGAACAGCGTCTTGATGAGTTGGTTCCGCTCCCTCCGCCAGAGACGTCCTTCGATATTATCGGGATGGGAAAGGGAGCGAACGATGATACGCTCGTCGCGGGTATCGGTTTCGCACGGCGCATCGTTGACGACACGCTCTTTGCGTTTGACCAGGCAGGCATCAGAGTGCGCGCTCTTGAAGGAGAGACGTTTGCAATGGCGCGCGCACTCCTTCCGAAAGGAGACACCTCCACCGCGCTTATTATCGATATCGGAAAGACGACGACAAAGATAGCTATCGTTGTAAGACGCATACCGCGTTTCGCCACGACGATCGGCATCGGAGGCCATGCGCTTACGCTCGCCGTGCAGAAGCATTTCGGCGTGACGGATGCCGAAGCGCGCAAGGTGAAAGAGGAGCGAGGCATCGTACCCGCTCCCGGGAATGAAGACTATCTTGCAGCCATGTTCTCGACGGTTTCCGCAATCCGCGATGAGATTTCTCGCAGGCTCAGTTATTGGCAGGAGCGGGCGTCCCTAAATGCGCATGAACCGGTGTCGCATGCAATTCTCGCCGGCGGCAACGCTTCGATACGCGGACTCCCCGAATATCTTGAAGGCGCGCTCAGGATCCCAGTCGCGCCCGGCGACGTCTTCACTAACCTGGCCTCCCGCGACTTCTGGATTCCAGCGCTCGATTACAGCGAGTCGCTCGCGTATGCGACGGCGATCGGTCTCGCGCTTCGTGATGACATTGAACCCTATGCGTAACGAACTCACTAATTTGCTTCCAGTCGAGCGTCGACGCACTCTGGCGCGCGAATATTACCTACGTCTAGGTGTCGTCATCATGTGTTTTGTGACTGCCCTCACTCTCGTATCCATGGTTTTACTCATACCAACCTATGTTCTCCTGGTGAAGAATTCCGCCGCAAAAGAAGCTTACCTCGTAAGTGTTGAAGCGACGATATCCGCGACCAGCGAAGTGTCACTGCCGGTGCGGCTCGCCACGTTGAACAGCAATGCAGAAACCCTATCTGCGCTCGCGCACGCGCCTTCCGTAAGCGCAATCATACGTTCGATTCTTGCCATTTCTCGGCCGGGGATAACGCTTTCTAACTTCTCCTATACTCCCGCCGGAACTAAACCCGGAACGATTGCCATCTCCGGCACCGCTACAACGCGCGACGCGCTGCGTAACTATCAGTTGGCGCTTTCAGGCATGTCGTCCGTCCGTTCTGCAGATCTTCCTGTTTCTGCGTATGCGAAAGACAGCACTATTCCGTTTGTCATCACGGTAACTCTCGCGCCATGAAATCTCCCTTCACCCATCTTATCGTGATGTCGCTTATATGTGTCGCCGTCCTCGCCGGCTATGGGGCATGGTATGCCGTCATCGTGGCGAAGAGCGCTTCCGTGGCGGCCCTGCAGGATGATATTGATACGAAAACAGAGAGCGTCAGTCTTATGTCTACGGCGCGTGCCGCGCTTTCAGAAATAGCGGATGACGAAGCTACGGTGCAGAGTTATTTCGTTCCGGAAACCGGCGTGGTGGCCTTTATTGACAGTCTCGAGGCGCGCGGTCGGTTGCTTGGTGCTACGGTAGACGTCCTCTCTGTCTCGGCCGGGAAGACGCTCTCAAAACCGACCCTTGCATTCGCGCTCTCCATCGAAGGAACGTTTGATGCGGTCATGCGTACGGTTGGCGCAATCGAATATGCGCCATACGCCATTTCAGTATCAACGTTCTCGATCGGACAGGGTGAAAAGCAGCGCTGGCGCGCAAGCCTTAATTTGCTCGTCGGTTCCGTAGCGGCAACTACCGCAACAAGCACTCCATGAATATGTTTAATCCCATGACTTCCTTTCTGAAACGTATGCGCTCTGGCGTGCGTTTTGACCCGGTACGCGATTGGCTGATAGTGCTGACACTCTCGATCATAGTGTTGGCAGGGGTCATTGTATGGAATGCGTGGGCTTTCGATACCGTTGCAAGGGGCGATGCCATCGGCAATAAGGCAACCAAACCACCTCCCGTCTTTAGCCGTGCCTCCCTTGACGCCGTTCACGCCATTTTTGAAAACCGCGCTACGGAGGAGTTGAAGTACAAAACCGGCGTGTATCGTTACGTCGACCCTTCGCAATAAGTTAAGGGTTAGAGTGTGCTATTATAACCCGCATGCCCTATAAAAAAAGGATTGATTTATATGCGGCACAGAAAAGACATCGGGTGAAAATTCGGCAAAAAATGCTAGAGTATCTCTCTGAGAAGGAGTGTGTTGATTGCGGAGAAAAAGATCCGATTGTTCTTGAGTTTGATCACCGAAACCCGAAAGACAAATCGAGGACTGTGGCACGCATGATGTCCGGCCATAATTCTTGGGAGTCGGTGAGTAAAGAGGTTGAAAAATGTGAAATCCGGTGTGCGAATTGTCATAGGCGTAAATCCTACAAACAGCTCGGTCACTGGGGCAAAACGAAAGCCCCCATAGCTTAATGGATAAAGTAGCGGACTTCTAAGCCGTTGATGTTGGTTCGATTCCAGCTGGGGGCACAGCTGGCATAAGGCGAGTAGGGGGCATGTGGCGGAACTGGTATACGCGTACGTCTCAGAAGCGTATGTCGCAAGACTTGGGAGTTCGAGTCTCCCCATGCCCACATTCAGATACTTTTAGCCTATACAAAAGAAAAATACCACGCCATTTGACTTTATACAAAACTTATGCTATATAAGAGTGCTGGTAGCACATTCGCAAACCAATAGGAGGGTAGAGTGGATTTTCTCATCGCGGCGGGAAAAGCACTTCTGATCGCGTTCGCTGTGGCGGGAGTGGCATATCCTCTCTTCGTCGAGCGTCGTAATTATCAGTTCGTCTGGCAGGTCTTCAAGCGTTTCCGTTTTGGGCTCTTCGCCCAAGCGCTCGGCGTACTGATGGTGATAGCGGTGGTCGGCGTCACGTTGTCGATCTCTATCCCGTTTCTCAAGTACGGGTGGCCAAACTTGTTCTTCGATGTGGGCGGCAACTTTCTCATCACGCCCATTTCCGACGGGTCGAAGTCATCAAGTCAGTTCGTCAGGTTTCTTCCCATCCTGTTTTTCGTGGCCCTGATCTTCGTTCTCCCATTCATAGCGAAGTTCGAGGAAGAGATGTTCAGGAAGGGTCACGAGAAATGGCGGACAATCCCGTGGCAGTCCGTAAAGTTCGGCCTGGTCCACTGTCTGGTTGGGGTCTCATTGGCGTTTGGCATAGCGCTCATTCTCGCGGGCCTGTTCTTTGGCCAGAAGTACAAGAGCGCCTTCGACCGCAATGTCCAAACGCTCGGCTATCGCCGCGCCCAAGAAGAAGCGATCATGGCGAGCACGGTTGCTCACACCATGTACAACATGATTGTCGTTACCGTGCTTCTAGCTCTAGCGCTCGTGGCACTGTGAAATACGAGTATCGCAAAGCAAGACCTCGAGCCTCGTCTACCAAGATGGGGCTCTTCTTATTTTCTATTTCTGAAGGGCGCTCATGGAAACAAGCGGGTTTACCGCTATGATGTCACGGATGTTTTCTCGCAAATGATCTTCTCGATGAGAGAGGACTTTCATAAATGTTTTTTTGAGTATCGTTCTATTTCCCCTCACATAATCCCACTCTGTAGTTCAAGTGATTTCGTCTGTATCTTCTACGCGGATAATATGGCCTTACTTCTTCAGTTTTTTGCTCACTTTATTCACCAGTTCCTTGCCAAAGCTCTCGATAATCTGCTTTACGGCCGTTTCTATAACTGCCCATAGTTGCTTCCGAGTCATTACTAGCAGTCCTTTTCTTACCCGTACCTTTACCTGACGGCCTTTTGGCCCTCCCAATGTAATGATCTCCTCGTTTGTACTGATTACTTCCCACACCACCTCAGAGGATCTCTCCTCAGGTTTCTCCTGCAAAAACTCCACCACGTCAGTGAGGTTATCCTTCTGCGCCACACCTTCTATTTTACTCTCTTTTGCAGCTTTATCGGCATGGGTTCTGCACTGTGTTCTTTGGCAAGAAAGGCTATAACGTCGTCATTCCATTTCTGCAGGATCTCACAGTTGTCGGTGACCGTTTCCCAGAGTTCAAGTGAAGGCCTATTATGCCCACAGCGAATGCAGTATGATGCAGTAGCGCACCCTTAGCTCAGTTGGTAGAGCAACCCGTTTACACCGGGAAGGTCGTAGGTTCGAGTCCTACAGGGTGCACCTGAAACTAAATAGAATGACTCACAGTTTGAAATAAACATATGGATGAACCCATCAAAGGGGTCGATAGTTCGTCTCCGACATGCGTTGGCATCATTATGGACGGCAACCGTCGGTGGGCGAAGCAACGCGGGCTCCCGAAGCTCGAAGGCCATAGAGTGGGTCTTCTTGAGACATTAAGAAACACCGTACGTTTTGCGCGCACACGCAAGATTGACCATCTCATCGTCTATATGTTCTCAACAGAGAATTGGAATCGCGACCGTGAGGAAGTGTCCTACCTCATGGATCTTTTCCGTGAATCAATCAAAAAGGAGATGAAAGAATTTAATAAAGAAGGCGTTCGTATTCGATTTGTGGGTCAGCGCGAGCGTTTTTCGCAAGATTTGCAACAAGCAATGGATACTACTGAAAGAGAAACAGAGAATAATAGTGCAATTACATTATGGTGTTGCCTTTCATATGGTGGACGTCCAGAAATCGTGGCAGCGGCACGTGCCGCCGCTAGAGATGGAGAGATCACGGAAGACTCTCTCGCGTGTCATTTATGGACTACAGGCATGCCCGATCCAGATCTCATCATTCGTACGGGCGGCGAGAAACGCCTTTCAAACTTTCTCCCCTGGCAGTCTGTTTATAGCGAGCTCTTTTTTACAGATACAAAATGGCCAGATTTCTCGGAAGAAGAGTTTGATTCCATTCTTGCGGAGTTTGCTCTACGCGAACGTCGGCGCGGAAAATAATCCTTCCTTTCGCTTGAAAGGAGGGAGGTGATACTGTTTGGTGATGGAACTCCCCATACTCTACGAAGACACTGATGTTGTCGCGGTTGCGAAGCCCGTAGGGCTTATTACGCATTCCGATGGACGAACACAAGAGGAGACGGCCGAGGATTGGTTCAATAAAAAATATTCAGTCGAGGCAGCTGGGTATGTGCATCGCCTCGACCGTGACACATCAGGCATACTCGTCTTCGCGAAGAACGCGGCGGCGTACGAATTTCTACGCAAAGCGTTCCACGATAGAAATGTGCAGAAGACGTATCTCGCATTCGTCTACGGCGTGCCCAAAGAGAAGAAGGGTGTCATTGATTTCGATATTGGTCGTTCCCGCAAAGATTTTCGTCTTCGCAGTGCGCAGCCGAAAGCGAAGGGACGTCTGCGTGAATCACTTACGAACTACGAAGTGATTGGGGAAACAGAAGGATACGCCCTCTTGAAAATGACTCCGGAGACCGGGAGGACGCATCAGATACGTGTTCACCTCAAAGCGATTCATCACCCGATCATCAATGACCCTTTGTACGCGCCAAATCACCCCCCAGCGCTCGGTATTAAGCGTCTCGGTCTCCATGCCTATATGCTCGATATCCCGCTTCCTAACGGCACTCGTACGCTCATAACGGCACCCGTCCCCGAGGATTTAAAGCCGGCCTTTGTGCAATTTCCCCAAGTGGCGTACCCTTAACGCAGACCCAAAAAATGGAGGTTGCCATGGCCGCGGATAATCTGCAGGAACTGATGAATACTTTCGCCACTCTGTTTGCGGTTACGAAGGAGAAGTACCCTGATGCCGATCTTTCAACCACGCAACGGACTCTCGCGTTCACCGTCGATCACAGCCTTAAGCATTTACAAAAATCGCTTGGCAAAATCGCTGCCGAGCGTGAAGTCGCCGATCATGGCGGCGCGCCGAACGAGTTTGAAATGAGAATCGCCACCGCAAAGATGTTCAATACTGTGGTCAATCTCGCTCGCGTACTCGGGATGGATGGCGAGAAACTTGGGGACCTCGCAGTTTCGGTCGCACGCGCCGGATAGCGCACAGTACACCCTCTCTTAAACGGCGGGCCCAGGCCCGCCGTTTTGCTTTTTTATGAGGTAAATGCTAATGTCACCGCACATGAGGAAGGTAATAACTCCAGTAAATACAGAGGGACGCGCTAAACTCGGAATCCGGGCGGGTGACACCGTGCGCGTCGTACAGAATATCGTGGAGCTCAAGAAAGGCCGCGGTACCGATAAGAAGGAGAAGACTACCAAGAACGCTCGCAAGCAGGTTTTCGAGGGCCTCGTTCTCTCGGTTAAACACGGCGCTGAGGCAGGCGGTTCGTTCACCATTCGCGCGACACTTTCGGGCGTTGGTGTAGAGAAGACGTTTCCGCTCTATACCCCCTCGATCGACTCGATCGAGATCGTGAAGCGTTCTAAAGTTCGTCGCGCGAAGCTGTACTTCATACGCGAGAAGGCGGCCAAGGCGGTGCGTCGTCAATTGCGTAACGCTCGCATGGTGCACATCAAGAGTGATGAGACGATTGCACCGGTAGAAGAAGTTTTGGAGGAGGAAGTAGCCGCTCCGGTAGCAGAAGAGAAAGCGGAGGAAGTTGTAGTATAGTATTTTCACCTGCCCAGGTGGCGAAATTGGTAGACGTACTACCTTGAGGTGGTAGCGCCCGCAAGGGCTTGGAGGTTCGAGTCCTCTCCTGGGCACCGACGAAGAATTCAATGCGGTTTCCTAGTCGACTCTGTTGGCGTTTTTGGCGGCTCCAACCAGTGTATGTTTACAAAAGTAAAAACTCGTGATATGGATGTGTTGGGTTTGATGAGTTTGTTTCTGCAACAAGGAGAGGTTCTATGACACAGCGTGGTTTTGATGTTCAGCTCAAAGTCCTTACCGGTTTGTACGACCAGTACTGGCAGGTTCATCGGCGGGCGGAGGCAGCTCTCCGTCGGGTCAGTAGAGCGCTCCAGGAAGATGGTTGTACAACTGGTGATCCGATGCGTGACTACTGCCTTCTGCACTACGGCTTCTTCTGCGAGGGCATGATCAATCGCTATCAGACCGTGAACGAAGTACTGCGCGGCCATGCAGGGGAGCTCGTTCTCACGGAATGGAACGAGTCATTGACGAGTAACGGCGGAGGATTTCCGCGGCACTTAGGGTTCCTGCGGCACTTCAAGATGGGGGTTCTCAAGACGGACATCATTGAGTTTCCCCACAAGCTCAACTGTTTACTGCCGACCAACGGCTATGTCACGCATGAGGATATAGCCGAGGATGGCAAGCTACGACCTTGGGGCATCCACGAAGATCTCGAGTTCTTCGTTCCGGCCAGAATCTACGATCATGCAGTTCCATTGATGGCCTACCGTGAACTGCTCGAAAATTGGGTCAACACGACACTCCTCCGTCCGAACTGGCATATGGCTTCGGTTATTGCCGGAGACGATAACGTGCGTAATTGGTTTGCCCGGGAGAGATGTGGTGTTCCTGGCGGTCTCGATACTTGCCGTCGTCTGGAAGACAGGCTACGGTCGGCGCCGACATCAGAAGAGGTGTCCATCGCCGTATAGGCCAAGCATGAGTGTTCGCAAAGGGAGTCCTTCGGGGCTCCCTTTTTCTCTCGTACGAATTGTTCAAGAGGACTGCATCACAATCTGATACAATAAACCCCGCATTGGGCATAGCCTGATTCAGTAACAATCATGGAAATTTCTAACGGAACGAATCGATCTAAGGTCGAACATTATTTCCTCCTTGTTCTTCTTTCAAGCATTCTCGTCCTCACTTTTTTCATTTTGAGGCCTTTTCTCTATACGATTATTTTGGCGGTGGTGTTCGCGACCATCTTCTGGCCGGTCCATAAAAAATCGCTCATTATCACGCGCGGGAGAAAAACTTTGGCGGCGCTCTTCGCTACCATTTCCGTTCTTGTTATCGTCATCGTACCGCTTACTTTTCTGGGCGTGCAGATTTTCCAGGAAGCGTCGCAGTTGTATTCTTCCCTGGTTACCAATGGCGGTGCAGCCGATCTCTCTCGCAACGTGGGTCTCACTTTGGAAAGATTTACAAATTCTTCTTCTTTGCCGATTGAATTCTCAACTGACGTCAATCAGTATGCGAAGCAGGGACTCAGCTGGCTGCTGCAGCATTTGGGAACGCTCTTCGCAAGTTTTGCAAAAGTGCTGGTAAGTGTATTTATATTCCTGATCGCTCTTTATTATTTATTTAAGGACGGCGACAGGCTCAAAAGAACGGTTATCGCCCTCAGTCCTCTCCAGGATATTTATGACGAGACGATCTTCAGTAAGCTCGCGCTGGCGATCAATCGGTCGTCAAAGGGAGTCTTGCCGTAGCCATTATCCAAGGGATACTGACCGCAATCGGCCTCACGCTCTTCGGGGTTCCTAATGTGGCGCTCTGGGGAAGTGTTGCCGCACTGGCCGCACTGGTCCCCACCGTTGGGACGTCCCTTGTGATCTTCCCGGCGATTCTCTATCTGTTCTTCGGCGGGGACATGCTCTCTGCGGCAGGTCTTCTTCTTTGGGGAATGACAGCAGTGGGGCTCGTGGATAACTTTTTGGGACCGAAACTCGTTGAACGGGGAATGCGGCTCCACCCGTTCCTCATTCTCCTTTCTATACTAGGCGGCATCGGTTTCTTCGGGCCTCTTGGATTCTTGCTTGGGCCGCTCGTACTAAGCATGCTTTTTGTCCTCCTTGAGATTATTTCGGCATCAACAAAAAATATAAGAGCAGCCAATTAAGTAACCATGGCTTTATTTACAGGCAAAGGAGATCAGGGAACCACAACAGCATTCGGTTGCAATCAACAGCGGATATCGAAGTCGTCCGAACTACCGGAGGCGCTTGGCGCGCTCGATGAACTGAATGCTTTTCTCGGATTCGTAAAGATGCTGAGCATTTCAGAACCGCGCATTATGAATGCCCTACGCGATGCGCAGGAAACGCTCTTTATCATTCAGGCCGAAGTTGCCGGCGCTGACAAGAAGGTGGAGGAGAATGCGGTCAAGAATATTGAGGACATCGTGAATGCCATAGAAAAGGAGATTCCACCCCTTAAAGGATTTTCCATTGCAGGCGGAACGGAACTCTCCGCGCTCCTCGACGTTGCGCGGACCATCGCGCGACGTGCCGAACGACGCATTATTGCTGTGAAGGAACTGCATCTGCGCGAGCTCTCGGCTGAAACGCTCGCGTATATGAATCGGCTTTCCTCGCTCCTCTTTGCGCTTGCGCGCCTGGCAAATCATCTTGCCTGCGTCGCCGAGGAAACGCCGCGGTATTAATTTTCTTCGCGTACTTCGTACTTTCGTGTTATAAAAAATATCGTGCATGGTGGTCGTAGCTCAATTGGTAGAGCATCTGCTTGTGGAGCAGAAGGTTGTGGGATCGTGACCCATCGACCACCCCATTTAAAGTTATATGAAATTTTGGTTCGATTCCCGATAGTCGCCCTTGTTTGGCAACCCTATTTCCGCAGGGGACTATGTACATTCATCATTCCGTTCTTTATAGACATTCATGAGGTGAGCAATAAAGAAGGCTTTTTCTCGCTAGCGGCTGTCGCGGTGATTAGCTTTATAGTAGGTGCATTAAAGTTGCGAACATATTTTTCAGAAAAACGAAGCCGACTTTCGCCCTTGTGATCGTGGTATTATCCGTGGCATGAAGAGTCTTTTTCTCGGTATTGTAGTCATCATCGTTCTCGGGATCGGCGGACTCGTCTACCGAAATGCGGTCGAACACCCTTCGCAGCCCATAGCGTGCCCGGTGGGTTCTTTCGTGTGTCCTGACGGTACATCGGTCTCGCGCACTGGTTTGTCCTGCACGTTCCCGGCGTGTCCTCCGCCAAATGTCTCGCTTTCGGATGTCAACATCTCATTCGCCCTGCCGGAAGGTTTTGTGGAAGCCGCGTCCCCCGACTCTGCGAGTGTTGTGGCGTACGAAATGCCAATAGCAGCCTCTTCATCAAGTATGGCGCGCATCATTATTCGTCGCTATGAAATTGCTGCGTCCTCGACGGCGCTTGCGACCATACAGAAAACGGCCATTGGCGGCGCTTCAGGGTTGCCAGTAAGCGTAACGTCCTATTCCTCTTCGATGCTCGGCACTCATCGCTTTACCGTGGTCTCCATCGAACGATTTGAAGGGGTTATAGATACTGCCTATTATCTCGCACGAAGTGCGGACGTGTTGCGCTTTGATGCTGTCGATCAGGGCGTTCTCGGATGGACCGATCCATCACTCGATATTTCAACGCTGCCTGCTCATGTGGCGCTCAGGAAACTCCTCACCACTCTTCAGGGGCAATAAGTTCGTAGGGTAGCTTGCGCGTGGGTGAGTGATATACTGGTACCGATATTAATCCATAACTGGCCTCGCTATGAACGACAACCCTTTTTATGAGATCTTCAACAATGGCAGCGTACGCATCGCCCTTGTCGGAGCACTCTCCATTCTCGCGCTCTTCCTCCTCGCACAGACGATAACGACAGCCGCTCATTTCGGCCGCTCGGGCACACCGGCAACTGATACCATCACCGTGCAGGGCAACGGTCAGGCGACGCTTCCGCCGGACGTTGCACGAGTTTCCTTCACCGTTGAACATACCGCCGCAACGGTTGCTGATGCGCAGTCCGCGACCACCAAGCAGGCAAATGCAGCCATCGACTTCGTGAAAGAGCAGGGCATTGCCGACAAAGACATTAAGATGCTCTCGTACAACATCTCGCCACAGTATTCATACCCGAACCCATGCTCGCCAGGAATCCCTTGTCCCGTGTATGGCGGTGCACCGAAAGTCATAGGCTATCAAGTGTCTGAGACGATTCAGGTGACGATGCATGACCTCGCTACTGTCGGCGCGATGCTCGGCGGACTCGGGAAGCTCGGCGTTCAGAACTTGAACGGCCCCGCGTTTGCACTCGACGACCCGACTGCCGGCTACGACGCCGCACGTGCTGACGCCATCAGTAAGGCGAAAGCACAAGCAACACTTCTTGCAGAGCAGCTCGGTGTCTCACTGAATAAGATCGTGAGTTTCAGCGAGTCCTCGGGCGGGTACCCGTATCCGATGTACGGGCTCGGCATGGGTGGAGCAGAGACGAAGACGGTCGCCACGCCGGATGTCCCGGTCGGCGAGAATACGTATAATGCATCCGTTTCGATCACCTACGAAATTCGGTAGTGATACTCAACTTCGCAAATGCCCCCATCGTTCACGATGGGGGCATTTGACGCATATAGGGCGCTGTACTATACTCTCACTGTCGAAAGCCCGCAGGGCTTTTTTATTTCCAAGCGAGTGAGCTAAAGAGAGATTCTTATCTATCTTTTGCGAGCGAGCACCGGAAACAAGCTTACTTATTTACTAACGTCTTTTCATGATCTCACCCCTCGTTTATTTGAAGCATGTGCGCGAAGAGTTCACTCATGTCGTGTGGCCTACAAATCGGACGGCATTAGCGCACACGCTTGTCGTCGTGTTTATTGCAATTGTCATCGCGGCTCTCGTCGGGGTGCTGGACTATCTCTTTGGTGTGGTAGTAAGTCGTGTCACCGGCGTCTAATTATTTCTCCATGGACACAACCCAACACATGCACAGCGGCGAGATGGAACTGCCGGAGGAGATCGGTATGGCGGATCTCGCGCCCTCGGCGCGCAAAGAGATCCGTGATGAAGTGGCCCCGCGCGAAGAGGATGCTCGGTGGTATACCATTCATACCTACGCCGGGTATGAGAATGCCGTCGAGCGCAATTTAAAGCAGCGTATCGAATCTCTGGGGATGGAGAATAAGATTTTTGACGTCATCGTTCCCGTGGAGAAAAAGATTCGGGTAAAAGGAGGGAAACGCGTTGTTGAAGAGGAAAAAATCTATCCAGGGTACATTCTCGTACGTATGATCGTCGACGACGACTCGTGGTTCGTGGTGCGCAATACGCCGCGCGTTACCGGATTTGTCGGTTCGGGCAATACGCCAGTTCCCATGGAGGAGTCCGAGGTCGCTTTGCTCATGAAGCGCATGACTGCCGAAGCACCGAAGCACCGTATCGACCTCGTAAAGGACGACCCGGTTGTCATCGCTGACGGCCCCTTCAAGGATCTCGAGGGTAAGGTGGGGGAGATCGACGAAGACCGTGGAAAGGTGAAGGTTATGGTCTCGATGTTCGGCCGCGAGACGCCGGTCGAGCTCGATTTTCTTCAAATAAGGAAACTCTAGGTGAAAAAACTCTAGCTCATCCTTGAGCGTAGAGTTTTTTCATGTCGCGCCTCGGTTTCAGTCCTGCCGAGGTGCGGCGATATGACATTGACCTAAGACAGTTATTGATATAGATTCAACCCATTATGGCTACAATCGTAAAGAAGATAAAACTCCAGATCCCGGGCGGGGCAGCTACGCCTGCGCCTCCGGTCGGTACTGCGCTCGGTCCTGCCGGCGTAAATATCGGCCAGTTCGTGACCCAGTTCAACGAAGCAACGAAAGAGAAGAGAGGCATGATCATTCCGGTGGAGCTCTCGGTGTTCGATGACCGCTCGTTTACGTTCGTCATGAAGAATCCGCCAGCATCCCGGCTCATCTTGAAGGCGCTCGGTCTCGAAAAGGGTTCAGGGAAAGCGAAAGAAACGAAAGCAGGCACTATTACTGCGGTGCAGATCGCGGCTATCGTTGAGGAGAAAATCCCCGATATGAATGCAAGCTCGCCTGAAGCGGCGGCCCGTACGATCGCCGGTACTGCGCGAAGCATGGGGATTGATGTGACCAAATAGGGAACATCAATGGACCGGAGTCTGGCGAGTCGACCCAGTAGGTCATTCTGCTGAATGAGGCGGGCCCGCGCAAATTTTCAGCAGAAAATTATGCGTGGGTTGATGTGAAGTAAGTCCGTAGTTTTCAAAAAGCAAACCGGCGCGAAAGCTTTGCTTTCGCGCCGGTTTGCTTTCCATATCCTCAAAGCGTAGAGCGCATTCGGGTTTTAGTTCCACAAACAGAAGGGCTATAGATCATGGACACGAGCATATTGGAGTTGCCGCATACAACGTGCAGTCTCCCTAGCAAAGGCTTCATTCTCGTTCTCAATACTGGCGGGGTCATCACCCCAGAGGATGACGCAATGCTACAAGCGCTCCATTCCCGTTCAATTGGTGGTATCCGCAAGCATCTGGCAACACTTGCTGAAAAAGGCTCGGGGAAGTTTATTGGTAGTTTCTACGTCGGATATGGACATAAGTCCATCGGCGACTGCGGCACGGCGACGATTTTTATTGAAGGAGTTTCAATGCTTGTTGCGAAAGCAATACAGGATTGGCTTCTCTATTCGGGTCAGGAGGCGTCGACCCGCTACATCGACTTCTCCACACAGGAATTCATCGACCCGATCAATTCCATCCGTTCGGCACGTGTGCTTAGAAACTGGAGAAAGTTCTACCTCTCCATGCAAGAGCCGGTTCGAGAGCATCTTCGGCAAAGCTTCCCCGTGAATGATGGAGAAGACCAGAAGGTCTATGCGAAGGCTATTAACGCACGAAGTTTCGACATCTTGCGTGGATTCCTGCCCGCCGGTGCCTCAACGAATCTTTCGTGGCATACCAATCTACGGAAGCAGCTGATCATCTGATGCTTTTACGTCATCACCCACTTGCCGAAGTGCGGGTTGTTGCCGAAGCTTTGGAAAGCGTGCTGCAGAAGGCATTTCCGAATTCCTTCGGACACAAGCGTTATGAAGCGACCGAAGAATATAATCGTTCCTGGATGGAGACAGGGTATTACTTCTCTGGTTCTCGGGATAGTACCGATTATCTTGAAGTAACACGCGACTCGATCGACAAGGATTTTCTTCGGTCCGAGTATTTGCAATTCATTAAAAATCGTCCACCGAAGACTGAGTTGCCGAAGCAGATGGCTGAAGCAGGAACGATGCAGTTTGAATTCCTGATCGACTTCGGTTCATTTCGCGACCTGCAGCGTCAACGCTCGGTCATTCAACGTATGCCGTTGCTCTCACGTTACTCTGGTATGCATCCGTGGTATCTCAACTCGCTTTCTACGGAACAGGCACGAGTGGCCGAGAGTATGCTACGCGAACAGCTTACTGAGATCGGCAATCTTCCATCAGAAGATCGGTTTGTACAGCAGTACTACCTTCCGATGGGGACGTGCGTTTCATGTCGTTTGACGGGCGATCTCCCGGCGCTCGTGTATGTGGTCGAGCAGCGTGCCCAGAGGGATGTCCATCCAACGCTCCACGAAGTGGCGCTTTGGATGGCAGATGCTCTCTTGGAACGCTTCGGTGATCTTGGCCTTACGCTCGGTGTCGACCGTGAGAAAGGGCGGTTTGACGTGAAGCGGGGGCTCCAGGACATCGTACAAAAAGACTGAACATAACAAGAAAATAAAAAGCGGCGACTTCGGTCGCCGCTTTTCTTATCTTGCAGATTTGCTTTTTGCCTTTTCCGCGCGTAGAGTCCACCCAGAACTGAGCTTTTTGGGAGATTGAATTATGACAAAAGGTGTCCTTCCGAAGCAAATGCTTCGCGAGATACTTCAGTTGTATGTGAAAGACGTGGACGAACGATATCTGAACCCCGCTTCGATAGATCTGCCACTCTCTGATGAGGCGTATCGGCTTGAGGAGGTATTTCTTCCGCCACCAGGCTGTATGGTGCGCAGTATGCTCTCAAGGGTCGGTGCGACCCAACATGATTTGGGTAAGCCTCTTGAGGTTGGCGTCCCCTATCTCATAAAGGTGGCTGGTCACTGGGAGCTTCCGAAGATAACGTACGGATATGTAAACCCAAAGTCATCGGCCGGGCGCGTGTTCGGGCTATTCCGGACTGTCGCTGATGGTGTCGCTATGTACGACGCCCTCACACCGGCAGGATGGAAAGGAGAATTGTGGGTCCTTGCAAGAGCGGATGCGTTTCCGCTCCTCGTGTCTCCTGGTCTCGCAGTCTCACAGCTCCGGCTGTTTGACGGTCCAAACTTCCTCGGTCCGCTTGATAGTGATTTCGCCATACGGCGACACGGCCTTTTGTTCGGGAAAGATAAAAAGCGTCTCACCGATCTTCGTCGGCATCAGGATTCTTTTTTCCTTTCGCTCGCTACGGAACTTGGCGGTTGGGAATGCCGAGGAACCAATAAGATCTTGGATATGAGCAAGGTCGCTGCCTATGACAGCGGCGATTTCTTTGAGCCGTTAAAGCCTGTCAACGGTACTCTGAAATTAAGGAAAGGATCTTTCTATCTACTTTCTACGCATGAGCGCGTGATGGTCCCCCCGACGCTTTCTGCGGAGCTACGGGCAATGGATCCGCGATTCGGAGAATTCCGTTCTCACTCCGCCGGATACATTGATCCCGGCTGGGGTTGGGGAACGGACGGCAGCGTGTGCGGTCGTCCGATCACTCTTGAGCTTACGCTCTTTGAAGATCGTGAAGTACGCGTTGGGGAAAATATCGCACGGGTGCGATACGAGTGGATGAAGGAGGCACCTGAACTTCTCTATGACCAGTCCGCTTCAAATTACACGGAGCAGGAAGGCGTTGCACTCGCGAAGTTCTTTAAGAAGTAAAAACTGACCCCCGAAGCGTGTCGCTTCGGGGGTCTCGCTATTTAAGAACGGGCCATGCCGATTCCGGTAGTAAACTCGTCCCACTCGCGCTTGGAGAGCCCGCTTGTTTCCTGTGTTACTTTTTCGCCGGTGATAATCCGACACACGATTTTCTTCATCGTATTCGAGAGTGTAAATGCGTTGAGGTGATACTCCTCAAACGCTTCGCAGGAGTAGGGAACCCACTTGCGGACGATGTCCATGATGATGTCCGCATAGACGCGAATTTCGTACTGGGCATGGGTGTCCGCGCGTAGGCCGAGGAAGTGGAACAGGTTGTGCAGGTCGATTTTCCAATACCACTGCGTGTAATAGTTGAGCGACAGGTTCATTCGAGCGAGTTCGCGGGCAAGCATCGAACGATCCGGGTCTTGTTCTTTGCCTGAGCCGTCATCGTTCAGCATATGTTCGTAATGTCGGTATGCTCGCTCCGCATCTTCAAACAAGAGAGTACGGACGGCCTCGGCTTCTTCGGGCGAGAGTACTGCGCCGCGCCCTTGCCGGTTCACGGTCGATTGCGCAGCGAGATGCTCCGGTTTTGGCAGATAAAACTCCTTGTCGAGAATGGAGTACCGTGCCGAGTACTCGTTCACGTTTGCGGTGCGGTGTCGGATCCACTGCCGGGCGACGAAGATTGGCATTTTGATGTGGAACTTGATCTCGCACATCTCAAATGGCGTCGTATGACGATGCCGCATAAGGTAGCGGATAAGACCCCGATCCTCACTTATTTTCTTGGTTCCTCTGCCGTAGGAGACGCGGGCTGCCTGTACGACAGCGGCATCGTCACCCATATAATCCACGACCCGGATGCACCCGTGGTCGAGGACTGGCAGGAATTCGTAGAGAATTTCCTCGAGCGCTGGTATAGTAGGGCGTTTCGTTTCGGACGATTGTGCTCGCGCTTCCCGGATTTCAGCGAGCTGTGTTTCCTTGGTTGCCATTGAGCAACTCCTCATCTGGTGGTTAGAACGTTCCAGAAGAACCTTACTCCCCCTGGTCTTGTTCGGCAAATCTGGTTTGCGTTTTGGTGAATGAACGCGTAATGTTCGGATGGAATTATGGAACCATATAGGACTAGAGGGCCTTATCATGAATAGCAGGAACAATACAAAATACATCGTCTTCGACGGCATGGACGGGTCCGGAAAGGGCACGCAAATCGACCTTCTCAAGAAGAAATTCGGCTCCTCAGTGGTTTTCACGCGGGAGCCCGGAGGAACGCCGTTTGCTGAAGAGATACGGAAACTCGTCCGCGATAACCCTCTTGCGGGCACGTCAACACCACTCAACAACTTCTTATTGTTCTGGGCGGCGCGTGAGGAGCTTCAGCAAAATTTCGTCGTCCCAATGTTGTCATCGGGGAAGCATGTGTTCTCCGACCGCGGTGATTCGTCGACATTTGCTTTTCAGCTTTACGGGGAACAACGTGAAGAGTTTTTCGGCGCGTTCGGATTCATGCGAAGAATGGTCTTTGGTCATGGCGGAGGACGGCGTGGGCCCGACCTCTACATCATATTCGATCTTCCGGCCGAAGTAGCTCGTGAACGTGCCTTGCAGGACGCAAATCGGGTAAAGACTCATTTTGATGTCCGTGATCTTGCGTACTACGAGCGAGTGCGAACTGGATTCCGCAGGTTTGCAGACAACCATCCTCCAGTGAGAGTCGTTGATGCGACTCGAACGCCGGAAGAAGTACACCAGTCCGTGATGGGAATTCTCGCGGAGATGGGTATCGCAGAATAGTTTGATCTGTCTGAATAGTACCGGCGCGCCCATGGCGTGCCGGAATCTTTTTTCTCACACATGCGGTAGGATATCTCAATGGAATTTCCATTTATAGAAAAGGAGGACCAAGAAGTCTACGCATCACTTGCGGGCGAAGAGAAGCGGCAGGCCGAGGGGCTGGAGCTCATCCCGTCCGAGAACTATGTCTCGCGCGCCGTGAAGGAAGCGATGGCGTCATCGCTCACGAATAAATATGCGGAGGGGTATCCGGGGAAGCGTTACTACGGCGGGCAGGAATTTACGGACAACGTGGAGATACTCGCTATCGAGCGAGCGAAAAAGCTCTTTGGTGCGGCGTATGCGAACGTCCAGCCGCTTGGCGGTGCGAACGCGAATATTGCCATGTACTTTGCTCTTCTTCAGCCTGGGGACACCATTCTTGGTATGGATCTCTCGCACGGCGGGCATCTGACGCATGGCCACCCGGTAACGTACCTCACGAAGGTGTTCAATTTCATACGGTACAAAATGAAAGATGTGGAAACGGGCGAGATCGACTACGACGACATGCTCCGCGTCGCGAAAGAATCGAAGCCGAAAATAATCCTTGCAGGGTTCTCGGCATATCCGAGGGAACTCGATTATGCAAAATTCGTTAGCATTGCACGCGAAGTGGGTGCGGTCGCCGTGATGGACATCGCGCATATCGCCGGACTCATTGCTGGTGGAGCAGCGAAGAATCCATTTGATTACGGGTTCGATGTTATGACGACCACCACCCACAAGACGCTTCGCGGTCCGCGGGGCGGCATGATACTCACGCACGACAGCGAGGAGATCGCTAAGAAGATGGATAAAGCCGTGTTCCCGGGATTCCAGGGCGGCCCGCATATGCATCAGATAGCGGCAAAAGCGATTGCGTTTGGCGAAGCGCTTCATCCGTCATTTAAGACGTACGCGAAGCAGATCATCTCAAATACTCACGCAATGGCGGGAGTCTTTAAGGCACAGGGCGCGCGCATGATAACGGGCGGTTCTGATAATCACCTCATCCTGCTCGACGCATGGACCTCGTTTGGCATTTCTGGCGGGGAAGCCGAGACGCTTCTCGATCACGCAGGCATCACGCTGAATAAAAATGCGATTGCGGATGATACTCGCAAGCCGATGGACCCTTCCGGTATCCGCTTCGGGACACCGGCGATGACTACTCGCGGTTTCAATGAGGCCGAGTCCGCGCAAGTGGCTTCAATCATGATCGACGTACTCACGAAACGTACCGATGTCGCCACGGCGAAAGAAGAAGTGAAAAAACTCGCGCTCGCACACCCCATTCCTGAGAGTTTCGGGTAGTTGCAGAATTGTCCGCCGGGCGTACCATTATTGTGGTCGTGGGGAAGGAGCTCGCTCCGTGGCGATGCTGGACGTTAAATCCAGTAAGTTAACGGAACATGGCGGGCTTTGTAAACACCGCCTTCCTCACGATCGCCCGGCCTGCCACGCGCAGGCCGTTTTTAATTGTTATACTCGCGCGTATGGAAGAGAGAATACAAAAAGCAGTCAGTGAGGCTCTCGCACGGGCAGGAGCTCCAAAAACATCGTTCGTTATCGAACGGCCAAGCATCGCTGCGCATGGAGACTATGCGACGAATGCTGCACTTGCCGCTGCAAAGGTGCTTGGCAAGAACCCGCGCGAGCTCGCGGACGAGTTCGCGCATTCTCTCATCGAGATGCTCGGAAAAGATATCGTAAGCCACGTTACTGTGGCGGGACCGGGCTTCGTGAACATCACGCTCGCGCGCGAGGCAGTAACATTTGCGGTCGCAGAAGCCGACGCAAAAGGACAAGAATGGGGGAAGGGAGCAACAGAAAGCGGGAAGCGCACCATTGTTGAATATTCAAATCCAAATGCATTTAAAGAAATGCACGTGGGGCACCTGGTCGGTACGGTTATCGGCGAAGCAGTAGCGTGTCTCACGGAGAATGCCGGGGCAATACTTGCCCGTGATACGTTTGGCGGCGACATCGGTCCCAATGTGGCGAAAGCACTTTGGGGACTCCAAAAAAATGGCGTCACCGAGCCGACGACCGCGCATGAGATAGGTACGGCATACGCCGAGGGCTCAAACGCGTATGAGAACGATCCGAAAGCGAGAGCGGAAATAGACGCGCTGAATCAGGCGATATACGCCGGGACGGACCATGCACTTATGGATCTCTGGCGTAGGGGGCGCGAGGTCTCCATGGAAGAATTCCGCCGCATCTGGCGCCTCCTCGGTACCCATTTTGATTTTGAATTCTTTGATAGCGATACGACGGAAATCGGCATTCGTGTTGTGCATGACGGACTCGCAAAAGGCATATTCCAGAAGAGTGACGGCGCAATTATTTACAATGGAGAAAAAAAAGGCGTGCACACGATGGTGTTTATCACCTCACACAATACGCCAACCTACGAAGCAAAGGACATTGGGCTCGCTTTCCTTAAAGAAGAGCGATGGCCATCCGATAAAGCCATCATCGTTACGGGCAACGAGCAATCAGGTCGTTTCAAGACAGTCCTCATGGCTCTCTCTGAGATCGCTCCACTCTTGGCGGCAAAGACCGTGCACCTTGCGACTGGTTTCTTGAAGCTCACTTCAGGAAAAATGTCTTCTCGCGAAGGGAATGTCATTACCGCCGCCGATTTCATCAGAAGCGTGATTGAGAAAGCGAATGAAAAGAATACTGACCCACTTGTTGCAGAACAAGTCGCAATAGGTGCGATTAAATACATGATTCTGCGACAGTCGCCGGGTTCCGATATTATTTTTGACGCGGAGAAGTCACTTTCGCTCGAGGGCGACTCAGGACCATATCTGCAGTATGCACTCGTACGTGCGAAGTCAGTGTTATCTGCAGCAGAAGAGAAAGGCGCGGCACCGGTTGCCGGTGTTCCAGAAACTCCGTACCTTTTGGAACGAATCATTCTGCATTTCCCGGAGGTTGCCGCTTGCGCCGCGAACGAGCTCGCTCCGAATCTGCTCGTAAACTACCTCACCGAGCTTGCGAGCGAATGGAACTCTTTTTATGCGCAGGAACGCATCGTGGGCGGCGACTACGAAAAGCACAAACTCATGCTTGCGCGTGCATTTGTGACGACTATGACAAATGGTCTCACGCTCCTCGGTATCCCTGTGCCGGAGAGAATGTAATATGGGGAATATGCCCGAGAAATCAGACGTAGCCAAGCGCGAAGAGGCGACCCTCGCATTTTGGGAGCGGGAGCGCATTTTCGAGAAATCGCTTGAGAAGGAGTCTCCGAAAGGCGATTTCATTTTCTATGAAGGCCCTCCCACAGCCAACGGGAAGCCCGGCATCCACCACCTCGAGGCGCGTGCTTTCAAAGACGCAATTCCGCGCTATAAGACAATGCGCGGTTACCGTGTGAGCCGGCGGGCAGGCTGGGATACTCACGGCCTCCCGGTTGAACTCGAAGTCGAGAAACAGCTCGGCTTTTCAGGGAAAAAGGATATCGAGCAGTACGGCATCGCGGCGTTCAATAAGAAGTGCCGCGAGAGCGTATTTACGTACATCGACCTCTGGGCAAAGTTCACGAAACGCATCGGCTATTGGGTCGATGAGACGAAAGCATATTTCACATTCGACAGCGCGTACATGGAAGTGCTCTGGCATCTTTTCGCGCGGATAGCAAAAGACGGGCGGCTCTATAAAGACTACAAAGTCGTACCGTGGTGCCCGCGCTGCGGCACGGGACTTTCTTCGCACGAACTTGCGCAGGGCTATACCGATGTCAAAGACCTCACCATCACGGCAAAATTCAAACTCAAGAACCCGGAGAAGATTGGCCTTTCAGGTGACGTGTATTTCCTTGCATGGACGACGACACCATGGACACTTCCGGGGAATGTCGCACTTGCGGTCGGCAAGGACATCGATTACGTAGTTGTTGAGACGAAGGGGCAGAGCGTTATTGTGGCGAAAGCGAGAAGGGAAGTCGTGCATGGCGATGTACACGCCCATGCCGTAGTGAAGGGGAAAGAATTGAAAGGTTCTGAGTTGCTTGGTCTTACCTACGAACCGCTCTACGATTTTGCAATACATCTGGCAGCGGAGTCAGAAAAGGCAAAGTTCGATAAAGCATTCCAGGTATATGCTGCAGATTTTGTCACGACCGAAGACGGGACGGGTATCGTGCACACGGCGGTGATGTACGGACAGGAAGATTTTGAACTTGGAAACAAGATCGGGTTGCCGAAAGTGCATCTCGTGAATCCGGAAGGAAAGTTTATTTCAGGCACCGGATTTCTAGAGGGGAAATCAGTCGTCGACGAAGAGACGACGGTGAGCATCATCCAGGACTTGGCGCATCGGCATCCTCACCCGCTCCTTTTCGATAAATCGAAGTACGAACACCCATATCCGTTCTGCTGGCGTTGTAAAACTCGTCTCGTCTACTATGCGCGCGATTCGTGGTATATCCGCATGCTTGATTTGCGCGGGAAGATGGTCACGGAGAACAAACATATTCATTGGGAACCGGCCTACATCCGCGACGGCCGCATGGGCGAATGGCTTGAGAACGCAAAAGAATGGGCGATTAGCCGCGAACGGTATTGGGGCACGCCGCTGCCCATCTGGCAGAGTGCCGAGGGAAGCGGACAACTCATCGTCGGCTCCATCGATGACCTTAAAAAGCATACGAAAAAGTCCGGCAATACGTATTTTGTGATGCGACACGGCGAAGCAGAGAATAATGTTAAGAATATTGTTACGTCTGACCCCAAAGGCAGTAGTCTTACCGAACGAGGAAAGGAGGAGGTTAGGAAATCCATCCAGACACTCGAACGCTCAGGTATAGATGTGATGTATACATCGCCTTTCGTTAGGACACGAGAGACCGCAGAACTTGTCGCTGATACTCTCGGCATACCGCGGTCGGCTATCGTATGTGACGATCGGTTGCGCGAACTTAATTTCGGTTCGCTTTCTGGCCGCTCGGTTGCCGATTTTCTTGTGTATCGCGAAGCGCATGCACAGTACTTCACCGAGTCTTTACCGGGCGGTGAGAGTTATACCGACGCGAAACGGCGTTTTGGATCGTTCATATATGAGGTGGAACAGACGGTCAAAAACAAACGCGTGCTTATCGTGACGCACGGAATAGGCCTTGAATCCCTCACCACTATTTGTCGCGGCGGCGACGCGAGCGCACTTGCAGATGTCGTGCATACGGCCAATTTCAAGACGGGAGAAATGTATGAACTGGGCTTCATCCCGCTGCCGCACAACGAGAACTACGAGCTTGATTTGCACCGTCCGTATATCGATGACATAGTTCTCGTTTCAGAGAAGGGGACGGAACTGAAGAGAGTAAAAGAAGTGATGGACGTGTGGTTCGATTCCGGCGCGATGCCGTTTGCACAGTCGGCAAAAGAACGTGCGGGCGAGTCACTGGGAACGTTCCTCAAGAAGGTCGAGTATCCGGCCGATTATATCTGCGAGGCTATTGATCAGACGCGCGGGTGGTTCTATACGCTGCTTGCCGTCGGAACGCTCGCGGGACGCGGTGCCGCCTATAAAAGTGCGATCTCGCTCGGGCATCTGCTTGATGCTGAAGGCCAAAAGATGAGCAAGTCGAAAGGGAATGTCGTCGATCCATGGATAGAAATAGAAAAGTGGGGAGTCGATGCGCTCCGGTTTTGGATGTACAGCGTGACACAACCGGGCGATTCGAAAAATTATGACGAGCAGACGGTGCGCGAAGCGGCAAAGACACTCTCCTGGCTCGAGAACAGTGCGAAGTTTTACGAACTCTTCAAAGGTATTCCTCGGAGAGAAGCCCAGCCGACAGTGATTGATCGATGGATGCGAGTGCGCATAAATACAACCATTTCGACTGTCACCGCCGCTTTAGATGACTACCGACCATTCGAAGCGGCGCGCGCGGTCGCGGTGCTTTTCGAAGATCTGTCGCAGTGGTATGTACGTCGCATACGCGACCGCGCGCGCGCCGGCGACGCGGCCGCCCTCTCAACACTTCGTTCAGCCTTGCGCACTTCAGCGCTTCTTCTTGCACCGTTTGCACCATTTCTTTCTGAAGAAGTGTTCGCAAAGGTACGGTATGAAGACGATCCGGTGAGCGTGCACCTCGCCAAGTGGCCGGAAGGGAAGAAGTCTTTCAGCATCATGGGTATGTTTGGAAAAGATACAGATGCCAAACTGATCACTGAAATGGCTCGTGTACGTGTTCTCGCATCAGATGCGCTCAAACTGCGACAGGAGGCAAACAGTAAGGTTCGACAACCACTCGCTTCCCTCACAGTATCTGACGAGCTTTCGCAAGAGCTCGCACACATTCTTGCTGAGGAAGTGAATGTGAAGAAAGTGATTGTGGGGGAAGAACTCGCGCTCGATACCAGCATGACCCCCGAACTTATTAAAGAGGGCGATGAGCGAGAGATGGCACGCGCAGTTGCCGAAGCCCGGAAGTCGGAAGGATTTCTTACGCACGATGTGGTGCGCTCGGAAATCCGTCCGGAAGGCAAGCACTCAGTGTTGTTGTCGACCGGTCTCACGCACTTTGATTTAATTCGCGATGAGGTATAGGTACGAAACACGCGGCATCGTGCTTTCTCGGGCTCCTTTGGGAGAGGCACATGCGTTGGTTACGCTCATCACGCCCGGACTCGGATTGGTCCGTGCTCGCGCGCAGAGCGTGCGTCGACCGGGAGCGAAGCTCGCCGCCGCGCTTGCGACGTTTGCTGAGAGCTCCCTTGTGCTTGTCCGTGGGAAGGAGGGTTGGCGCATCGCGGGCGCAGTTCTCGAAGAGAATTGGTTCATACGGATAGAGCGGACCCTGGCTCGCCGCACCGCCGCACGGGTATCAGGCCTTCTGCAGCGACTGATGGCGGGCGAGGTGCACGATCCCGCGCTTTTCTCGATCGTTGCCAGTTTCTTCGAAGCGCTCTCAACGCTTCCCGAAGATGCGTACGAAGTGGCTGAAGCTCTCGCAGCACTCCGCGTGCTTGCGGCGCTCGGTCTCGATGCGGGGGATATCCCAGGCGACATGTCAGAATTCACCCCCTCCGTGCTTTCAGATATCCGCGCAGTGCGTGCGGACTATATAACGCGCATCAATCGCGGCATCACTGCTTCAGGCCTTTAGCCCCATGAAATAGTACCTACCAAATATTGAGATTTATCTCGCAAACAACTCCTGCTCGATTCCGTCACAAACCTTTTGAGAGCGGTATCTCACGGGGTATACTGAGTAACGATGCCTCAGCACCCCGAAGACGATACAAGCTCGCTTGAGCGTGCCCGCGCACGCCTCTACAAGCCCGTCGACATTCCGCGCGAGCGCACGCCACTCGCTTCTTCCGGAGAGCGGACATTGCCGCACATGTGGAAAGAGGAAGTTGTCCTCGAGCAGGCACCGGTCAAGAAAGAACGACATGTGCATCTTGCGGGGATATTTTTTATGGCTGCCGTTACGTTCTTCTTCATCGCGCTCGGCGTCGCCGGCTATTTCTTCTATTTCGGCGGCAATACGGTCTCGGTGGACAAAATCACCATCGATATCCAGGGGCCGACGACGATCGCCGGTGGTGATACCGTGTCGCTCTCGCTGGTTATTACGAACAAAAATGCGGTTGCGATCGAGAATGCGATTATGGAGATTGATTTCCCGAGCGGGACCAGGGATGCGGCGAACGTGCTGCAGGCGTATCCGCATTACGTCGAGACTCTCGGCACGCTCGAGAGCGGCGCGACGGTCACTCGGTCGATAAAAGCGGTCGTGTTTGGCGGGACAGGGCAAAACGTTACGCTCCCAATTTCTCTTTCTTACCGCACTGTCGGTTCCAATGCCGTTTTCGTGAAGAAGTCTTCCTATACTCTTGAAATATCCACGGCGCCGCTCGAAGTCACTGTAGACGCGCTTACCGAGACCGTTTCAAATAAACCGCTTACGCTTACGCTCACCGTTCGTTCAAATGCAAGCGTGCCGCTGAGTAATGTCGTTCTCGTCGGCGCTTTCCCGTTCGGTTTCTCGATCACCTCTTCTTCGCTCCCCCTGAACAATTCGAGTTTTCTTCTCGGGACCCTCGTGCCCGGAGCGAGCAAGACAATAACGCTCACCGGAACGCTCACGGGACAAAATAAAGAACAGCGAGTTTTTCGTTTCACTGTTGGGACTGCGGATACCGCAAACAATCAGACGCTTGCCGTTACCTATATGACTCAGGATGTGACGGTCGGTATCGCCGCGCCCTTCATCGACACGACACTCTCACTCAATGGCGATACGAGAGAAAATCCCATCATCGCTCCGGGGAGCAGCCAAAGCGTCATGCTCTCGTACACCAATACTCTCGCCACGACCATAGAGAATGCAGTCGTGAGGGTCGCTCTCTCCGGTTCCGCAGTCGATTACGGCAGCATCAAAACCACCAGCGGTTTCTACAA
Source organism: Candidatus Parcubacteria bacterium (assembly GCA_021731495.1). GTDB lineage: Bacteria > Patescibacteriota > Minisyncoccia > Phycocordibacterales > Phycocordibacteraceae > C7867-001. The sequence goes on from JAKFXG010000007.1 coordinate 27,019, forward strand.
TTCCGCCGACCGTACAATCATCTTCAGTAAGGACACTGACCCGTCGCTTGCAACGCTTGCACCAGGTCGTTCTGGTGTTGGGGCGTTCTCTTTTTCAACCCTTGCGGCGGGAGCATTTTCTTCCTCTCCGACCGTAACCTTTGCGATATCGGTTTCAGGTACGCGCGTGGGGCAGGCGAATGTGCCGGAACAAATAAGTGCTTCCATAACCAAGACGGCGAAAGTCACGACAACGGTTGTGCTCTCGGCGCTCTCGCTCCATACATCCGGTTCTCTAAGCAACAGTGGCCCCATTCCTCCGCGCGCCGAGCAGGCGACGACCTATTCGATCGTCTGGAACGCGCAGAATAAGGGAAGTACCGTTGCCGGCGGCATCGTCTCTGCCACTCTGCCAGGCTACGCGTCCTATACCGGCCTGACGACGGGAACCGGCGCTTTCACGTACGATAAGGGGTCTCGCACGGTCTCGTGGAATACAGGCGACCTCGCGCAAGGGGCGAGTGCCCGTGGTACCTTTCAAGTCTCGCTCACCCCCTCAACGTCGCAGAAGGGCAGCGCGCCACAGCTATCCGGTGTGGCATCGTTCTCGGGATACGACCGCTTTGCGGGTGTACAGGTTTCCGCGACTGCAGAACCGGTGACGACCGAGACGAAAGGAGATCCGGGGTATGTATCCACATTCGGAGTTGTGCAATAATGACGCTCTTATGGCAGATGCAAATTTGATGGAAAAGATAATATCGCTCGCGAAACGCCGCGGATTTGTCTTTCCCGGTTCTGAGATCTATGGCGGTCTCGCTGGCACCTTCGACTATGGCCCACTCGGGGTTGTCCTCAAAGAAAATGTGGAGCGCCTTTGGCTGCAGATGTTTCGCGATGACCGCGACGATATGTATGGCGTCGACGCGACGATACTCATGAATCCGAAAGTTTGGGAGGCGAGCGGTCACGTGTCCGGATTCTCCGATCCGCTTGTTGAGTGTGAGAAATGCAAGAAACGTTTTCGCCCAGATCATCTCGATGATCCTAAAAAGTGTCCCGAATGTGAGGGTACTCTCGGCGAGGTGCGCCAGTTCAATATGATGTTCAAGACACAAGTGGGCGCTACGGCGGATGAATCGTCGGTCGTGTATCTGCGCCCCGAGACTGCCGGCGGCATTTTCACAAATTTCAAGAATGTTGTCGATTCGCTGCATCCGAAACTCCCATTCGGCATCGCGCAGATAGGAAAGGCATTCCGGAACGAGATCGCGCCACGCGATTTTATTTTCCGGCTGCGTGAACTCTCACAGATGGAGGTTGAGTATTTCGTGAAGCCCACGGATTGGGAGCAGGCATTTGAGGAATGGCGCAAAATGATGCATCTTTTTGCCGAAGCGGTCGGTTTGCCGCAAGGCATGGTTCATGAGCTCGAAGTTTCCGACGGAGATCGCGCGCACTACTCTAAGCGCACGATTGATTTTGAATTCGACTATCCGTTTGGCCGAAAGGAGCTTTGGGGTCTCGCATACCGCACTGATTTCGATCTTTCTGCCCACGCAGGAGCATCAAGCACTGAACTCACCTATCTTGATGAGGAAACAAAAGAGAAATTCGTCCCCCATGTTATTGAGCCGTCGCTTGGCGTTGATCGCACGATTCTCGCGATACTTGCGAGCGCCTATCGCGAAGACGATATGGGTGGGGAAGTGCGCACCTATCTCGCTCTTGCACCGAAGATTGCGCCCGTGAAGGCGATGGTCTCCCCACTCTTGAAGAACAAGCCCGAGCTTGTCGCAAAGGCGCGCGAGGTGCGTGCCGAGTTGAGGAAAATTCATCCAGGAATCGCGTGGGACGACAACGGCAACATCGGCAAACGCTATCGCCGTCAGGACGAGATAGGAACGCCGTTCTGCATCACGATTGATTTTGACACGCTCGGAGAGCATTCGGAGCTTGCCGACACAGTGACTCTGCGCCATCGTGATACGGGCGAGCAGGAGCGTCTCACGATTCCCGAAGTTGCCGAACGTATTAGTTCCGCAATCCAATGATAGGAATATGTTAGGATGCCCGTATGGGTAAGGACATTCGCATTTCCATCACGTCGGGCACGATTATCACCATACTGATCATCAGTGCGGGTGCGTATATTTTGTGGCTCCTCAGGGATCTTGCGCTCCTTGTGTTGGCTTCCATTGTCATCGCTTCGGCTATCGAGCCGGGGGTCGCCTTTTTCATCCGGTACCACTTGCCCCGCTTCGCCGCCGCACTCCTCGTCTATATACTCGTTTTCGGTTCGCTGTTCTCGCTCCTCTATTTTTTCTTCCCACCCATCATTGCGGACACCGCGGATTTCCTCTCCGCGATGCCGCGCTATCTCGACACGCTCAACGCCGCGTCCTCCTTCCCAGGTATCGCTCAAGCGACTGATTTTGTCGCTGGACCTGAGGGGATTCAGTCGTTCATACAAACGCTACTCTCACTCCAATCTGCTTTCGCTACGGCCTCGGGCGGCGTACTGCAACTCCTCGTTACATTTTTCGGTAGCATTTTCTCGTTTTTGCTTGTCGTTGTCCTCTCTTTCTACTTTGCGCTCCAAGACACGGGAGTGGATGACTTCCTCCGCATGATTATGCCAGTACGGTACGAGGACTATTCCGTCGATCTCTGGAAAAGGGCGCAGAAGAAAATAGGGCTCTGGATGCAGGGGCAAATACTTCTCTCGGTCATCGTCGGCATCCTCGTGTATCTCGGTCTTCTCATTATCGGCGTACCCTACGCACTCCTCCTCGCTGTCCTCACTGCTTTCGGGGAAATTATTCCAATCTTCGGTTCGCTCATAGCCGGAACGGTCGCGGTTATCGTCGGCTATTCTGACGGCGGCGTCTCGCTCGGACTCATCGTGGCCGGGCTCTACGTCGTCGTAAACCAATTTGAGTCGAATCTTATTTATCCGCTCATTGTGAAGAAAATAGTGGGTATCCCGCCGCTCCTGGTTATTGTCGCACTCATCGCGGGCTATACGCTTGCCGGTTTCCTCGGCGTATTGCTCTCAGTGCCCGTTGCGGCGGTCGCGCTCGAATTTATTACGGACTTTGATAAGCGGAAACGCCAGGCCCTCACAAACGTATAACGTGAAGAAAACTTTCTATCTCACGACACCTATTTTCTACCCGAACGCGAAGCTCCATCTCGGGCATGCGTATACGATGACACTTGCTGATGCGCTCGCTCGCTCCCATCGGCTTAGGGAAGAGAACGTCTATTTCCTCGCAGGCTCAGACGAAAATACTCAAAAGATGGTAGATGCAGCCGCGAAAGCAGGCACGGAACCGATTGCATTTCTCGATGGGATCGTCCAAAATTTTATGAAGCTCTACTCTTCGTTGAACATCTCCTACGACCAATTCATTCGCACGACTGATACGCGCGTGCATTGGCCAGGCGCACAGGCGCTCTGGGAGAAAATCGTCGCCGCCGGTGACCTCTACAAAAAGGAATACAGGGGGTTGTATTGCGTCGGACACGAGGCATTTATTACGGAGAAAGAATTAGTTGATGGGAAATGTCTTGATCACGGTACAGTGCCAGAAGAGTTGAGTGAAGAAAATTATTTCTTTCGTCTCTCGAAGTACGCAGGAGCGCTCCGACAGAAAATTGAAAGCGATGAACTACGCATCGTTCCGCAGTCGAGAAAAAATGAGATTCTGTCTTTCATAGATAGTGGACTGGAGGACGTGAGCTTCTCGCGTCCACGTCGCGCGAATTGGCCAAAAGGTCTCGGTGTACCAGTCCCTGGGGACGACTCACAGATTATGTATGTCTGGTGCGATGCGCTCGCCAATTACATTACGGCACTCGGATTCGGCCGCGACGACGCGCTCTTCCAAGAGTTCTGGCCTGCCAATGTGCACGTCATCGGGAAGGATATTTTGCGTTTTCATGCGGCAATATGGCCAGCGATGCTTCTCTCCGCGGAGCTGCCACTCCCAGAGTCTATTTTTGTGCATGGCTTTATCACCTCGGGCGGGAGGAAAATGTCAAAAACATTAGGGAACATCATCGATCCCGAAGAGCTTATCGAAACGTACGGAGCTGAGGCTATTCGTTATTTTCTCCTTCGGCACATATCGCCTTTTGAGGATGGGGAGATTACCCGCGAAGGATTTAAGGATGCGTATACCGCAAATCTTACCAACGGCCTTGGCAATCTTGTCGCACGGGTGATGAAACTTGCGGAGACTCACTTACCTAAGCCTGTCGAGCGCCCCAAGGCCGAGCATTTTCCACAAGAGTACTGGGACGCGCTTAATGGATATGAGATCAACCGGGCAGTTGATATGGTGTGGAGCCGTATACAAAGACTCGACGAGCGCATTACAAATGAAGAACCCTTTACTCTCGTGAAGAAGGACGCAGAAAGGGGTCGCGCACTCATTGGGGAACTCGTCATCGAGCTGTACTGGGTCGGTCGTCTTTTGAATCCGTTCATGCCAAACACGAGCGCCACGATAAAGAAAGCGGTATTAGAAAATAAAAAACCAGAGAATCTCTTCCCGAGACTATGAGTAATGACGAACATTTTATGGAAGTAGCAATCGAAGAAGCACGCAAAGCCCCGTGGCCTTTTGGTGCAGCCGTAGTCGTCGCAGGTGAGATCATATCGCAAGCCGGGTCAGGAGATGGTAAGGATAACCATATGGACCCGACGGCCCACGCAGAGGTAAATGCGATTCGTTTTGCATGTAAATCTCTCAACGTCAACAGTCTGGAGGGTAAAGACGCAATCATATACGCGTCCTGCGAGCCATGCGCAATGTGTATGGGGGCAATTTGGTATGCGGGTATTCGAAAAATCATTTACGGGAGTACGATCGAAGAGGAGCAGAAGTTCTTCCCATGGAAAGACCTTATATTTCCGCGTGACGTGCTCATGCAGCTAACGAATAACGAACTTTCAATAACAGGCGGGCTCTTCAAAAATAGGGTGATGGAGGTTTATGAAAGTCATTCGGCACGAGTGAATTAAAGTATGTTTGAAGCGAAATATATTGATGCCCATTGTCATATTCAATTTGAGCAATACGCACAGGATGACGTTGAGTTGATAGAACGGATGAAAGAGAGAGGTGTCGTAGGCATCGTCGTTGGCGTTGATTACGAGTCTTCAAAGAAAGCAGTTGCGCTTGCTGAGAAACACGAGCATCTATATGCTTCCGTCGGTCTCCACCCAAACTATGAGAGTGCTGAATGGTACGAAGTATCGCGATATCGCGAATTGGCACAGAGTCCGAAAGTCGTCGCGATAGGGGAGTGCGGGCTGGATTACTACCGAGCGCAGCGAGCAAATGCGGAAGGCTCTGCTTCTGTATTTGCGAAGCAAGCGAAGGGAGCAAGCACTGCTTATTTCAGGCCAACTGAAGTGAATGACGAGGTGAAGCAAAAACAAAAGGCGATACTCAATGACCAAATCGCTCTGGCTGTGGAACTCGACAAACCACTCATTATTCATTCACGCCCAAGTAAGGGTACGCAGAATGCGTATTACGACCTGATCGCGATACTGACTGAAGCAAAACACGTCCATCCGAATCTGCGCGGCGACATTCATTTTTTCGTCGGCGGCGTAGCAGAAGCCGAAGCACTTATAGCGCTCGGCTTTACGATTTCTTTCACGGCGGTCATTACCTTCACTCGTGACTACGATGAGGTCGTGAGAGCCGTTCCTCTCGAGAGTATTCTCTCCGAGACCGACGCCCCGTATGTGGCACCTGCCAGTCGCCGCGGAACTCGTAATGACCCTCTGGCTGCCGAAGACGTTGTCGTAAAAATTGCGGAAATTAGAGCCGAAGACCCCGAGACCGTCCGGGCAATGCTCCTTAAAAACGCACAACGTCTTTTCTCTATACCTGACGCTCAGGCGTTGTAAACGTCTTGCGGGCGGCAGAATCGCGTGCTAGGATGCCGTCACTATGGCGAAGGACCTGGATCTGGAGATATCGGCGGATGAACTCGATGAAACGAGTTTGGAGCCCCGTGTCTATGAACTCGGTTTCCATCTCGACCCAGAACTTCCTACTGAGGAAGTAAAGAAGTCGTACCAGGCAGTTCGCGAACTCATTGAGGGGAAGGGCACAGTGGTTGCTGAGGGCGAGCCTCAAAAGATCCAGCTCGCCTACACCATTTCTCGCCAGGAGGTTGCCGGCCGACGTGATTTCGACTCCGCCTACTTCTCATGGATCGTGTATGAGGCCACCGCATCGAACCACGCGGAAATCATCGCTGCAGCTTCCGCCAACAAACACATCATCCGGTTCATTGACCTCCTCACCACAAAAGACGCCGCCCGCCATTCGGCTGAAATGCGCGAGCTCTTCATGAAGACGCCGGAACGGGTTGAGGACGCGGAGACCGTAGCTGGGGCCGAGCTCGACGCCGCACTCGAGAGCGTTGCGATATAATACAAACATGTACCTCAACAAAGTATTTCTCTACGGCAATCTTACCCGCGATCCGGAGCTGAAGGCTCTTCCCTCAGGGAGCCAGATCGCAAACTTCGGTCTCGCGACGAATCGTACCTACAAAGACAAGAACGGCGCAAAGCAAGAGGCGACGGAGTTCCACAATATCGTCGCCTTCGGCCGTACGGCAGAAGTCATCGCGCAGTACTGTAAGAAGGGCCGTCCAATTTTCGTCGAGGGCCGCATCCAGACCCGCTCATGGGAAGGAAAGGAGGATGGCAAAAAGCAGTACCGCACTGAAATCATCGTGGACAACTTTCAGTTTGGTGCTGATGGTGGCAAAGGCCCTGCTGCAGGGTCGTCTCGCGCCGAGACGACGGCAGCTGACAATGGTGAGTCGCCGGACGGCGGCGAGATAAAGTATCCAGACGAGGAAATCAACCCGGAGGATATTCCTTTTTAAATTATTTATATGGCATACCAAGCTGAACGCGAAGAGATCGAGATCAAGAAGTTTATCGACTATAAGGATGTAGCGTACCTCAAACTGTTCACAAACCCCCACGCAAAGATGCTTTCCAAGAAGCGCACCGGCATTCCCTCGGGCAAGCAGCGCGATGTTGTGGAAGCTATTAAACGCGCCCGCTTTATGGCATTACTTCCCTACGTTGCCGCATAAAGGGAAGCCCTAATCGCAAAATGATACTAGTGTGAAAGCGAAAACCACCCCAGCGGGTGGTTTTCTAAGCTTCAGCATCCGTTTTTGGCATTGCCTTCGGCAAAGAATGCCAAAAGCCGGCACGGATACCTACGCTACTTTCACACTAGTATCATTTTGCTTACCTATGATTTCGTGACGCGCTCAGTGTATTCGCCCGAGTCAGTATTGATACGGATGATGTCGCCTGTATTGATAAACAAGGGAACATTGACCTTTGCGCCGGTGACAAGCTCAACAAGCTTCGTGCCTCCCGAGACCGTATTGCCTTTTACTGCGGGAGGAGCGTCCTTCACTGCGAGCTCTACTTTTACCGGTATCTTGATCGTCATCGGTCTCTCTTCGTAGGTGAGCACTTCAACGGATGCGTTTGGACTAAGCCACTGTACCTTGTTGTGTACCGAATCTTCCGGAAATGAAAAGCGATTCTTCGGGTTACCTTCTTCGGCGAACCAACTTTCTCCTCGATTGGTGTAGAGGTACTGTGCCTGTATTTTCCCGGTATCGGCCTCGGTGACGGTTTCATTTTGGTGAAAGGAGATCTCAACGACCTTTCCGCCAACGAGCTGGCGCAATTTGGTCTGGTTTACAGGCTTACGCATCTGCATACGGAAAATATGCGATGAAAGAACCTCATACGGCTCGTTATTGTAATTAATGATGGTCTTGGGGAGGATTTCGTTATACGACAGTACGGCCATGGTGCTGAAACTTAATCTTGATAAAAATCGTTATAAAAAGTACCCCATGAGATAACAAATCTAGGGCGTGGGGGCGGGCTGAGGTTATTTCTCAAATCGCTTATTCCATAGAACTCAAGAGTTCTTATCTCACGGGGATTCATGTATGCTATCAGACATAATGAGTTTTTCAAGCCTCGCTGAAGACATGAGCGTTCTGGGAGATGCCGACATACTGGCGCGCTCAAAGAAGGAGCCTCAGCTCTTTACCATTCTTGTGCGTCGCTATGAGGCTCCTTTATTGCGCCGTGCACGGACGATACTGAAGAATCCTGAGGACGCTGAGGAAGCAGTGCAAGATGCCTTCACGAAAATGTACCTCTACGCGGATAAGTACCATCCACAGGAGGGGGCGAGCTTTTCTTCGTGGGCATACACGATCCTTAACCGCGTTGCCTATACAAAGTATCGCGTGCAGAGCATCGAGCGAGGCAAACGTGCCGAGCTTCTTCCAGAGCACTATGAGTCATTGCCGGATGCGCGCGCTGAGTTTCTCGAGGATCTCTCAGTGCGCAATGAAGTGATTGCGGCCCTCTCAAAGCTTCCTGAGATGGCGGCAAAGATATTGCGGTTGCAATTCATAGAGGGAAAAACGCAAGAAGAGATCGCCGCATCAGAGCAGCTTTCCATCCCCGCGGTCAAAACACGCGTACATCGGGCAAAGAAATTATTTAAACAAGCGTATGACGAGCAACACTATGGATAACACCTCTACCATCGAACGTATTGTGATGCGCCGGGTCCACCTTATTCGTGTGCTGCGGTTCGTCATATCAGGTGGCGCGCTCTCGATGCTCGTATCTACGCTTGCGCTGTGGGGTATTGGGAGGGAAGTCTGGGTCGCCCGCGTGCTGCAAAACGCCCCGGCGAATCTATTGGATGTCCCGGGTTTCTACCTCGCCGCATTCAGTCACACGCACGTCGTTGTGCAGGTACTAACGCTCCTTGTGGGTGCGTCGTTCTGTTACCTCGCCTATGAGGTCGTTCGAGTGGCTGCTTTCCTTACCAACGCGAGGCGAGTTTAACCCTCTGCGAGTTTTGTCTTGATTTGTTTGAGGAGTTCCTTTGAAACGTCTTTGTTCTCACGGAGAAAAGTACGGGTCGCATCATACCCAACGCCAAGCTTCGTCTCACCCATTCTGTACGTAGCCCCAGACTTCGCCATAAGGTCGAACTTCTCGCCAAGCGCGATGAGTTCCCCTTCACGGCTAATACCTTCGTTATAAAGGAGATCAAACTCGGTCGTTTTGAAGGGGGCCGCAACTTTATTTTTCACCACCTTCACCCGTACGCGCCCGCCGACGACTTCTTCACCTTTCTTGATGCTCGCGATACGGCGGATATCGAGGCGCACTGAGGTGTAAAACTTTAGCGCCTTACCGCCCGGGGTCGTCTCCGGATTGCCGAACATGACGCCTATCTGCATGCGGATCTGGTTGATAAATATGACGATGGTCTTGCTTCGAGCGGCTATGGCGGTGAGTTTACGGAGCGCCTGACTCATGAGGCGCGCCTGCTTGCCCATGTGCTGCTGGCCCATCTCTCCCTCAATTTCGTCTTTCGGTGTGAGTGCCGCCACAGAGTCGACAACGATGACGTCGACGTTTCCGCTTCTGACGAGGCTCTCGACGATGTCGAGCGCCTGCTCGCCCGTGTCCGGTTGGGAGATGAGCAACTCAGGAAGCTTCACGCCGATGCGTCGAGCGTACTCCGGATCAAGCGCATGTTCAGCATCGACGAATGCCGCGATGCCGCCCGCTTTCTGAGCTTCGGCAATGACATGGAGTGCGAGCGTCGTCTTGCCGCTTGACTCAGGCCCGAATATTTCGATGATACGTCCACGGGGAAGACCCCCGACACCGAGTGCGGCGTCGAGTCCGATGGAACCTGTCGAAATGGTCGGTATCCTTTGCGGGGTTCCGGCACCATACGTCGTAATCGATTCGTCGCCGAATTTGGTGCGGATCTCTTTCAGAGCCTGCTCGATTGATTTCTGTCTCTCGCTTTTGTCATCGCTTGCAGCGGTGATAGTTTTAAGCACTTTCTCTTTCTTCGGTTTGAAGGCCATAAAATATAGTTAGTAGGGAATAGGTTATAGGGGATAGTCAGGGAATGAAAATAGAACGTGTGGCAGTGACCCTCCTCCCGAAGCGGTCGGTAGCTACAAAGGTAAGTATAGAACCTCCTTGAGGAAAGGTAAGGGTTGACGAAAAGCCGCCACCCTGGTCGCGAAAAAGGGGCGCGCCGTCAAGCGTGAGAGCAGCTGCGCGAACCACTCTACCTTTAATGGTCACAAGACCTCCCGGGAAAGAAGCATTATCGGCAGGGGATTCAATGGAGAGTGATGGTCCGGCCACGAGCGGCCATGCTTCGATACTTCCATACCCCGCAAGAATAAGCAGAACCGCAATGATGAGGTATTTAATCATCTCTCCCGTCAGAAGACCTCTTCGTCATCTTTGACGCTACTAAGAGTCGGCAGCTCGGTCTGCCTGCCTGCGGCCGCAGCAGTGAGAACTTCTCGCGGCTTCGACCCGTCAGCGCTACCGATAACACCCTTTGCTTCAAGCACATCCATAAGCCGCGCCGCTCGAGAGTATCCGATCTTCAGCTTGCGTTGCAGATACGATGTCGAGGCGCGTCCGGCTTCCTCGACTGCCGTACGGGCATCCTCATAGAGATCATCGTCAATATCGTCATCATCGAAATTCCCGTTAGCTAATCCAATAACGTCATTTGCTTCCGCAGGGGAGCTTGTGCCGCTTCCGCCGAAATCGATACTTGAGAGGTCTCCTGCATTATGACTCTTGATGTAGCTCACTACTTTCTTTACCTCGCTCTCGCTGATATAGGCCGTCTGAATACGCACGGGTTTCTGCATTTCGCTCGAAAGATAGAGCATGTCGCCGGCGCCGAGGAGCGATTCTGCACCAGAGCCATCCAAGATAGTGCGGGAGTCTATCTGCGAAGCGACTTGGAGCGCCATGCGGGTAGGCACATTGGCTTTGATGAGGCCCGTGATGACGTTTACCGACGGACGTTGCGTGGAGAGTACCAAATGAATGCCGACGGCGCGCGACATTTGCGCGAGGCGGACGATAGAGGCCTCAAGTTCTCGTGGGTAGCTCTGCATGATGTCCGCGAGTTCGTCGATGACGATGACGATATAGGGGAGCGCCTCAGGCATCTCTTCGGCGCCTTTCTTTTTCGCTGGCTCAAACACGGTCGCATGGTAGGAACCTATGTCACGTACTTTTTCCGCCTCAAGAATATTGTAGCGGCGCTCCATCTCCTTTGCCGCCCACTTAAGCGAAAAGATCGCTTTCTTTGGGTCGGTGATGACAGGCGTGAGTAGGTGGGGAATGCCGTTGTACGCGGTGAGCTCCACGCGCTTCGGGTCGATCATGATGAACCTCAATTGGTTCGGACCGTTCCGGTAGAGCAGGGAGGTGATGATTGCATGGATAGCGACCGATTTTCCTGATCCGGTTGCGCCGGCGACAAGCCCGTGCGGCATTTTTGCGATATTGACATAATGCGGTGTCCCCGTGATATCCCGGCCAAGTGCAGCGAGGAGCGGTTTGTCACTGTCGCTCCACTGGGGCGCCGCGAGAATACCACCAAGACCGACCATTGCTTTAACGGTATTGGGCACTTCGATACCAACGAGAGATTTGCCCGGGATGGGAGCCTCGATGCGCACCGGGTGTGCGGCAAGGGCAAGCTCGAGATTGTTTGCAAGAGAGACTATTTTTGAGAGCCGCACCCCCTCCGCAGGCTTCACGGCATAACGGGTCACCGTCGGACCTACCGAGACTTCGTCCATCTCGAGATTGATGCCGAAGTTTTGGAACGTGCGTTTGATGATGTTCGCATTCGCTTTAATATCTCCTACTCCCGGCTTTCCATGATCGGCACCAAGGATAGAGAGCGGCGGGGCGTCATACTCGGCATCAAAGTTCGCTATACCGGTCCCCTGCGCGCCCGTTGTGCGATTGAACACATTCACCACCGGTTCATGGTCTGGTTTAGGAGGGCTTCCGGCGTCCTCGTCTTGGCCATCCGATACATACTCCTCACCCTCTTCGGGGATGCCAACGACAGCAAGCTCGTCATCCTCGGAAAATTCTTCATCGCGCCCTTTGCGCGAGCGCAGGCGCTCCCAGAGCGACAGCACGTTCTCGCTCAGAAGCGCTCCCACCGCCTCAAGGTCGCTCACGATGGCGGCGCCGATGGAAATGGTCGCCAGCAAAAGCACAAACGCTCCCCAGAAGCCGAAGAATCCTGAAAGCATCCCACCCCCCCATTCACCGAGCATTCCGCCGAAATGCGTATCGGGGAAGAGTCCGGCGAAAGCAAGTATGGAGGCGCAAATGACAAGGATGCCGGAGGTGGTCAGTGGCGTGAGTACCGGCCGGCCGAATCCTGCGTAGAGACCAACTGAGATCAAAGCGATTGGGAGAAGGAATGCGCCAATACCGACGATCGCATAGCTCGCGGTGAACGCTGCGGTGCCCACGGGTCCTGCTGCGCCGAATAGCGCGAGGGTAAGCAGGACGCCTGCGGCAAGCAATACGATGGCAGAGGCATAGCGAATGAGCACATCGTATTCACGGACGTTCTCATCACGTGCACGACTACGCCGAGCGCCATTGCCGTTCTTTCCTTTTCCGCGACTCATATATAGGCCCATTGTAACACTCGGTTTACGGATAGCAGAAAACATCTAGTGGAGAGGTCTTGTCACCCTAGTTTCGGGCACAGAACCACTGTCCTCTATGGGTGGAAACAACTCACCTCCCAACGATCTTATTCGATCAAAAAGCGTTCCGCCATCGACCTAAAAGACAATACCAACGAGGCCAGTGTAGGGGCTTGCACGCGATTCTCACGGACGTATACTGTCCGATATAGTATGAGCCACGGACGATCAGATATAAGACATACAACTGAAATCAGGCAAACGCAACTGAAAGGGAAGGATGTGCATCTTGAGGATTTTGTCCTAGAAAAAAGCATATTTAATAACATATTTGAAAAGGACATACGGAGAGTATTTATATATAAAAAAGCCGAGCGTCTCGCAAAAGCTATCCATCTTATTACGCCAGCCTTTAGTGAATCAGTGTCCCTTAGGAACCGAATAAACGCCATTGCCGTTGGACTCGTGGATGCGGCGATACTCCCTCCGTCTACGGCGCGCACGGCTCTTTCTCGGGAACTTCTTGCACTTTCGAGCCTACTCTCGATAGCGCGCACGGGCGGCCTGCTCTCTTTTATGAACGCCGAACTCATTAGCCACGAGGCGCATTCATTGCTTCAAGAAGTTGCCGCGTACGAGGAGCCGAGACTCTTTCTCGATGAGGCGCCGACACTTTCCAGCCTTGCCAAAAAAGCCCTTTCTCGAAGCTCAACGGGTTCGGTACACTCGTCAAAACATCCGGTACGCGACAACCATCCCGTTGGAGGAGGCCAAGCCAATAAAAGACATATAAAGGACAACACTGGTGTATCAGACATACATGTAAAGGACAGACGAGAGGCTGTTTTGTCCGTTATAAGGAGTAAAGAGAAGGCGAGTATAAAGGACATCTCGACACTTATTCGTGACGTTTCCGAAAAGACTATCCAGCGCGAACTTCTCGCACTCATTGCGGCGGGGATAGTCTTGAAGCAGGGTGAGCGCCGTTGGAGCACCTATTCACTCGTATAGTAATACAAGGTTGAACCTTGTATTCACCGAACTTGGACATTAGTGATGTCCAAGATGCAGGTCAGCAGTTTTGACTTCGAGGAATGTTTTTGCTAGTATATGTTCGTGGTAGCAACTGCGTCATAGGGCGAATAAAAGACTGGGAACGGTCTATTTTCCGTGCCTAATTCCTAGCTGTTATCCACACCGTCGAAATCGGAAATGCTTGCCTCCGCTATATACTTGACCTACTCCTTGCGGGGACTCTTTCGTTTCCGAAGGGGCGTACTTTGATAACTGAATAGTGAGTAGTCCAGCCCCAGTTTCGTAACGGGATTCCATTTTTTTGTTGGGACATACGAAACAAAACGATAGAAATCAGTCGTGGCGATTGCGTTACGAAACTGGGGCTGGACATTACCCTTACCAGCTAACCCATGGCGTACTGGTCGATACCGTGCGCTGTGGGGTAGTGTGAAAGTGAACGTGCTCTCGTAAATAAGTAGTGTGAACGTGCGAACCAAACTTAATTATTATGTGCTTCTTAAATTCATTAACAATCGTTATGCAAATGGTAACTACAAAAGCGATCGCGAAGGTCGCAGCAGTGGCCACCGGACTCGCGATGGCGATGTCAATGCTCTCGTTTGCGCCGATGGCGCAAGCGGCTCTGACTCCCTCGCAGGTTTCGGCGATCATTTCGCTCCTTCAATCGTTCGGTGCTGACGCATCGACAATCGCAAACGTTCAGGCATCGCTGACGGGCGGCACACCTTCAACGCCTCCGTCATCTTCTGCATGTTCCTTCTCACGCAGTCTCACTATCGGCTCACAAGGAGCGGATGTGACCTGCCTCCAGCAGGCGCTTATCGCAGGAGGATTCTCGATCCCGGCAGGCGCGACAGGGTACTTCGGTACTCAGACACGAACGGCAGTTGCTTCGTGGCAGTCGTCTAAGAACATCGCTCCGGCAGTTGGGTACTTCGGTCCCATCTCACGCGCGGCGTTCAATCTTGGCGGCACACCAGGTACTCCGGGCGTTCCAGGGGTTCCAATTACGGGCAACGGCCTCAAGGTCATGCTCGCTTCGGATTCTCCGAATGGTATCGCGCTCGTCGCAGGACAGGCAATCGGCGCTCTCGGTAAGTTCACTCTCGTGA
>JAKFXG010000030.1 GCA_021731495.1 Candidatus Parcubacteria bacterium
ATTGATTTGATGGAGTGTCAGGATTGCAATGGTACTGGCATTGAATCGGAATCCCACCCGAAGCTTGTGGCCGGTGAACCCTACGTCGGCGGAAGCCCACACTCTTGAACAACCCCGCGCGTGCGCTTGGGCGCCGCGCGGGATTTGTTTTTCACACCATTGTGCGTCAAGATGGGCCATATTGGGGAGTGGTGTAACTGGTAACACGCCTGCCTTTGGAGCAGGAGACTCTAGGATCGTCCCCTAGCTCCCCAGCCGAATTGAAGTTTTTTACAAGTAGAGCGTTCCATTAGAAAAAAGCTTCAATTCGCTTCGCGGGCGCCGCTAGGCGCCAAGAAGAGTATTTGAAGTATAAAAATCGCGTCGAAATCAGCAGACTTTCGACGATGGTTTTGAGATAGGTTCGGACTCCGAGGAGCATCCTCAAATGAACATTTGAGCTAGAAGTGCAATGCCCGTAAAAAATAAAAGTCCTAAAACTATAAAGGTATGTTTGCCTAGCACATTTGCCAAAGTCGGTGTTTTACAAAATTCCCTGTCCGCTTGTCTGTCCCGATAATCCAAGAGCAATTCATATGAGTACACCAAACTCGCAACAGCTATATACACAAGAAGATTTTGAGTAAATGGTTGGACAAAAAGAATCGCTATCGCTGACGACCAGACCAGTGTTGCGAGAATAGGTATGTTGGGCTTGAGGAAGAAAGAATAGAATATCGAAAAAAGATATACCACCGCGAACATAAGTAGATACTCTCCTAGAAAAAGCGTAGACCACCCGACTCCTACTATCAGAAGTCCGATTGAGATATAGAAAGCCTGTTGACGAGTGATTTTACCGCTCGGTATGGCGCGGTTTATATGACCAAGACTATCTTTGGGAGCATCAACCCAGTCATTGAAAGCAAAAGAGAACAAAAGAAACAGCAATGCGCCTATGCCGTAATAAATGGAGCTTGAGAAAAAAGAGAGAAGCAGCCCCACCCCAAGAGACTTAATAAAACGCGTTGTCTGTATAAACCCAAAAATCATCTTCACGTCTAAATTATACCTGTCCGAGGGGGGTCAATGGATTATTGCTGCAGCTGAAGATCGATGGTTACTTTCGAAAGGTGAAAAACAAAAGTGGGGAACTCAATTTACGCATGATGGCGGACAAGCACCAATGCTGTCAGACAAAGAGTCGGGCATTACTGACGCAATGAGGAAAGAGCGAGGCATTCCTGCGAGGGCGGAGCAATTATCTGTGCATTTAGGGAGTCTGAACTCTCGAGAGTGAGGTCCCCACGTCGTGCCAAATGACCAGCTCACAAGATATAATGAACACGTATGCCCAGGGTCTCACCAGAAATCTTTGCCATTTATTTTTCACCGTACACAGCCCATGCGATTGAGATAGACGGTGTTGTTTATCCAACGGTAGAACACGCCTATCAGTGTTCGCGATACGCTGAGGATAAAATAAAAGAAGAAATTAGAGCTCAACGAAGTCCAATTGTAGCTTGGGAAGTATCTTCGAAATATAAGCATGCACAAATCCCACTCTTTAAAAGTCCTGAGTACAAGAGAGCTGTTATGAAAGATCTCATGCGTGCGAAAGCTCTGCAGCACCAAGACGTACGCAAAGCGTTGTTAGGAACCGAAGACGCACAAGTCGTGAAGCACATAACGACATATCCGCCAGGTGATGGGTTCTGGGACGATGGAGAACATGGTGAAGGGAAGAACGAAATCGGCAAAATTTGGATGGAAATTCGAGAGGAGTTAAAAGATTAGAAGCGTTCGAATACCGTACCGGACGGCCAGTCAATTTGAAATACTAAGGGCCCCCGATTTTTCGGGAGCCCTTTTTGGTTGGCAATCGTGTTGTTAGGAACGAAAGTATCGGTCGATGGTGAAGGTGAGACCATCATGCGTCGGGCTAAGCTCATAGCCGCCCTCATCATATCCGCTCACGGCGAGCAATGGTCGCGCGCCTGGCACAGCCGCTCTAATCCAGAGTCCGTGTTTCTTGCTCAGAATCTCGAGTTCATCAGCGAAGGCCGATACTCGTGCAGTAAAGCTTTTTTGCCAGGGCAATTCTGGCCATAGAATTTCAGCCGTCCTACGCGCGCGTCGAACAGCATTTAGACGAACCTCTTCGGGCTCTTCATCTCTACGAAGGTTATCCATAGAGATTGCACGCAGTGTGTATGGGGGAGCGAAGCCGAACGGACTCCCAAACTGTTCCTCCGATATGAAGCCGCGAACATCGTGGAGTCTTCCGTCGGGACTTTGGACAGCCGCATGGCGAATCACTTCGCCGTTCATGAGACCGACTATCGGCCAACCAAGCCCTTGATGAAGTGCTGTCGCGAAGGCATAGCACGCACCATCGAGATACATTGTAAGGCACTCTTCGTGAAGTGCTTCCCAAGACTCTTCATCTTGTTCCAGCAGTTTATGAATGATCGTTGGCATGTGCCCCTCCTTTGTCGAATTGAGAGCCGTGATACTCAAAGGTCTGGTGTAGAGAATGCCATAAAATATATAAAAGACAAATACCTAAATTACTTTCGCATAGGTCGAGTCTTCTCTATGTGGAAGTGGAGAAGTTTCTATTGTCCTTTTGGGGAAAATTCTCTATAGTCGCTTTCAGAAGTTATTTCGTTTCTCTGAAATCTAGAAAGAGGGGATAGAACAGATGAAACACTATGCCGAGCGCAGACCGTCTCGCGTCCCTAAAACGATAGTCCCAGTGACATACCCGCCGTTTGTTCAGGCTCTCATCGAGTCTATTTCTGACTTGATCGATGGGGCCGAGAACATTGTGGGGAGAAGGGAATCCAGTCAGCGGGGGACTAACAGTGTTCGCTTCAATTCAATCGCAAACGTCAGTTTGGAAATCTTCATCAATGCCCGGGACGCAAGGTATATCCTCTTCATCCTGACGGAACATGTGAAGGTGTCTGGTGGTGAAAAGGCATCCGAACTCATATTCAATCGCTTAAAGGCAAAAGGCTACTCCGTGGAGTACAGCCGTACTTGCCGATAGTTTTATGCCCGGACCGTGTGAGGTCCGGGCATTTTCGTTCTCTGAGGTTCTTCCGAGTAAAAATAACCCGCGCCGAAGCGCGGGTAGGGAAGACGAAGACTACCGGAAGATTCTTATTTCTTAGGGTTCCTAATAAATGCCGGCAGACTGCTCGAGCGTTCGTGTGGGGTAGGTAACCGCTGCTGGACGGCAGACTTCTGTGTTCTGGGGCGTTCGGCCACTTTGTCCCAGGCCTGTTGCTGTTCCCGCGCTCGTTTTCTGGCCCGCTCTCTTCGTTGGTAGAGATGGTCGTATCTCTTCGAATGGTTCACACACGTCTCCTTTCTATTCTGAATGCGCATCTCTTCGAGCAGTTTTGCCGAAGGTCGACAAAAGCATACATTAAATCGTATACAAGCGTCAATAAAACAAAACCCTCGCGGCAAGGCCGCGAGAGCTTCTAGAGATCCTAGTGACGCATGCTTCTGCGAGCATTGTCACGGACCCGGGACGATAGGACGCCCATATTTGGGCCCGACCCCAACGGCGGCGTCGAATGCGGGGTGCCCACAGGCACTCCTTTAATCACCATAAGTGTCGATGCTCGGTCACGACGACCTTCATCGTGCTCTCGCTCAAGTGCGAGAAGCAATTCCCTACGTGCCCACCTCTTCCAAGGCGGTATCGGGCACGCGGAGATGAAGTGTCTCAGAACTGAAGAACTAAGTTCTTCTTGGCACACGCACAGGTGATTGCCGAAGGCATCCCAGACGTCATCATCTTCGAGTCTGGCGACGAGCTTCAACATCTTGTGACGCCCATTATTCCGGACCAACTGCCCGCTGCGAATACGTTCCCTATTTTTTGGCGACCCCGCCAGGGAATGTTCTGGATTGCTGTTACCCGGCATAAGGCATTTCAAGATTCGTCTAAACACTAGCAAGCTCCTTACTTTGTTGGTGAACCCCTAAAGGACAAAATCGGTACTGGCCGAAACCAGTCCGATACATGCACCATACACGAAGATTTTATTTTCTCCAAAAAATCGCTCTACTTTTCTGGTGATAACTTAGATACTCCTAACCTTTCTTCAATGATTAAATAGAGGCAATGAGAAATCTAAAATTCGGCACCAATTTCACCATCTTTATCCTGTTCTTTGGGGTAGCTGTTCTGGAGGCAATTCAAACCCAAAATTGGGCACGAATCGCATTTTGGGGAGCGATTGCAGTTGTATTTCTCTTGGCCGATGCAAAGAAAGAGTAAGCCGGTACCGCACGTTGTGTACATTCTCGAGTGTGCGGACACATCACTCTACGTCGGGTGCACCAATAACCTCGAGAAGCGGCTGAAAGAGCATAATCACTCAAAACAGGGGGCACACTATACTAAAATTCGTCGCCCAGTCTCTCTCAGGTACTCGGAAGCGTTTTCGAATTTAAAAGAGGCTCGGGCGCGGGAGGCCGCGTTGAAGCGACTCCCGCGCAAGAAAAAGCTCACTCTGTTACAATAGTCCCAACATGTCTATAAAAAAGCACGGAGCATTTGTGAGCGTTGCGACGCTCGCTCTTGTTTATACCCTCGGCTACTCCGGCCTTGTTTCGTCCGAGTATCGCTCCGCAGCCGCCGATATGGTGGAGCGGTTCATTCCACTGCCGGTCCTTGATAAGGCAGACTATGATGCGCGACTCCTTGCGCTCGCGCACCTGGATACTGCGGCCCCCTCTACCGCTTCTTCTACACAGCGGCTCTGGCCGGTTAAAACGGTCTACCCAAATGCGGGAGCCCTGCTACCTTTCAACCGTATCGTGGCCTATTATGGAAATTTCTATTCAAAAGGAATGGGCGTTCTGGGAGAATATCCGACGGACCAACTGCTCGCGATGCTCGATGCGGAAGTACAGAAATGGGAAGCGGCAGATCCAACCACGCCCGTGATACCAGCTATTCATTACATCGTGGTTGTGGCGCAGGCCGGTGCGGGTAAAGAAGGGAAGTATATTCTCCGCATGCCGGATGATCAGATCGACCATGCACTCGCTCTAGCGAAACAGGCGCACGGAATTGTGTTCCTGGACGTACAGGTGGCGTTAAGTACTTTGCAGTATGAGCTGCCTATGCTCGAAAAGTATTTAAAGATGCCTCAGGTTCATCTTGCCATCGATCCCGAGTTCTCAATGAAAAATGGCAATCGGCCGGGAACAGTGATCGGTACCTTCGACGCGACCGACATAAATTACGCCGCGGAGTATCTCGCAGGGCTCGTGCGTGAGAATCATCTGCCGCCGAAAATTCTCGTCGTACACCGCTTTACATATGCTATGGTCACCAACTATAAAAATATACGGCCGCTGCCCGAGGTGCAGATCGTGATGGATATGGACGGCTTCGGTTCCAAAGCGAAGAAGTACGGTACGTACAGCAGGGTCATAGCACCTGAACCGGTCCAGTTCACCGGCATCAAGCTTTTTTATAAAAATGATGCACGGCCGCCCGCTGATGGCCTCCTCACTCCCGCCGAAGTGTTGAATCTCACTCCTGCGCCGATCTATATTCAGTATCAGTAAGAAAGAGAGAATCCCCGGCCATGAGGTCGGGGATTCCAGTAAGAGGTAAGAACCGAGAAGGAGCAGAAAATCAGAACGCGACGACGGCGAACAAACCAATCATGCTCTTTGGCTTGTCGCTGGAGTCGGCCACGCTTCCCCATGTCCGCATTACCTGCGGGCCCACGGTGATGCTCTCGGTTATTTCGTACCCGAGGGTGATGTTCGCCGCCCACACGGGCCCATCACTTGGGGCCCAGTTGGCGGTGTACTTCCAGCCGCTGACGTCGACGGTCAGATTAGGCTTTCCCCACAGTCCGCTCAGTTTCGAGCTGACCACCGCTCCACCCGCGAGGGCGAAAGCATCGTCATGGAGGGTGAAGCTGTGTTTGTAGTCGGCGATGCCGTACGGCCGGATGCTGGTGTTGTCGCCGAGATCGAACAGACGCGAGACTTTGACGCGAGCATCGCCGGTGTTATAGAGGTTCCCCGGCCCGGGGCCAACGCCGAAGTAGTAGTCGGCCACGGACATGTCGACATCAAGTCCGGAAACCTTGAAGCGTTTCCCCAGCCGGATGTCGATTTCTTTGCCGGTGTCGAAGTCTTGAAGTGGGGCCACAAGAAATAGGTTTCCATAGAAACCGGTCTCTTTGTCGACGCATTCTGGCATTGCCAGAAACGCCGGACCATTCGTGGCATAGGTGCCAGTGTTGGAGAATAGCGCACGCGACGCCACCGATGTCCAGAGCGAACAACTGAATCGGTCCGACTTTTCGGCCGCATTCACGAAATTCGTCGCGGATGCGAGCAGAGCGATGACGGCGGCACCAGACATTTTCATTGAACGGAGCATGAACTTCTCCTTTTTCTGTCTTGTTTATGGACCCTGCAACGAGGCGGGGGGCTGAAAGAACTCAAATTCGTGATAGCATATTGAAACTAGCCTGTCAAGTATAAAAAGTCGGCCACGCATGGGGAATGCGCGGCCAGTTAATCTGCGAACGGAAGAAATTCGATATGACTGAAATCTTTTGCGCGCCCATGGTAGTGGACGTTTGCATGGAATTTCTCACCGTGTGCAGCCTTTGAGAACCAGTGGCGATCGGCTTCGTACATTCGTTCGAGAGGGAGGTCGCTGAGCGGATACCACGCAGGAATCATGTCGGCGGTCTCCACGAGCCGACCTGAGAGGATGCGGGCCCGATACACAAATACTCCGAAATCGGGTTCGTTGCCCAACCTAAAAATGTTCAAGACTTTGTTGAGAGAAGTGAAGCGCGTGCGGCCCTTGTGGAAGACAATATAGGCGACCAACTCAAGTGACGCAGGGTCAAGCTCAATAGCAAGCTCTTCACGCGTCTCACGGATCAAGCATCCCTCAAGCGTTTCTCCTGGTTCAAGCTTGCCGCCGGGGCCGGAGAGCACCCCGGTACCAATTTCTCCCTTCTTCTTCTCACCCAAGAGAACAGCCCCATCTTGAAGCACGATACCGAGAGTTGCGATTTTCATGAGTTTGTATCCTCTAGTTGTGTACTCTGGCCATATGGTATCATCCCCTGCATATGGATACCAATAACGAAACGAGCAACAAGTTTTTCTTACCAGTGGCCGTCATACTCGCCGGGCTCTTTATCGGGGGTGCGGTCATTTGGAATGGGTCTCGTCCCGCCCAAGTCGGAACAGCTCCGACAGGAGAACCTGCAGTGAACATTAAAAATGTGGATACTGCTGGCGATCCATTTATTGGTAAGGCAAATGCTCCACTAACTATCGCTGTCTGGAGCGACTTCCAGTGCCCATTCTGCAAACGGTTTGAGACCGAGACCTTGCCACTTATAGTGAAGGATTATGTTGAGAGTGGGAAAGCAAAAGTCGTCTTCCTTGATTTTGCGTTCCTAGGTCCCGATTCAACGACTGCTGCGGAATATAATCGCGCGATTTGGAAGCTATACCCCGATAAGTACTACGCGTGGCGTGCTGCGATGTATGAAGCCCAAGATGAAGAACATGGAGGATTTGGCAATGCGGCATCCATCGACAAGCTCAACGCAACAATTCCTGGCATTGATGCTGTGAAAGTAGCCGCAGACGTAAAGGCGAACGGAAGCGCTTATCAAGTGGCCGCAGACGCTGATAAGGCGGAAGCACAGAAGGTTGGGATAAATGCAACGCCATCGTTCGTCATTGGTACGCAAGTTATCCGCGGCGCATATCCGTATGCGACCTTTAAGGAAGCAATAGACGCAGTTCTTAAATAAGTTTGTTCGACAGGCACCAACGCGCGGCCGCTTTGCGGCCGCGCGTTGGTGTATCATATCGAGATGACCGTCCTACTCATCGCTTTTGCAGCATCAGTCGCTACCTTTATCGGGGGCTATTTTGCGCTCCGATTTCGCGATAAATTGCATCTGATACTTGGTTTCTCGGCGGGGGCAGTCGCGGGTGTTGCGCTCTTCGACCTCTTGCCCGAAGCTATCGAACTTGGCAGTGCGTACCATGATTCCTCGACCATCGCGCTCTTTGTTGCACTTGGTTTCTTTGGTTACCTGGTTCTCGACCGGCTCATCCTTCTGCATACCCACGAGGAAGATGATGAAGTGAACGCCCCTCGGGGTTCCTTTGGCGCGCTCACGCTCTCGGCGCACAGCTTCCTCGATGGTATGGCAATCGGCGTCAGTTTCCAGGTGTCTATTGCCGTGGGTATCGTCGTCACGGCGGCGGTGCTTACCCATGACTTCTCCGACGGTATCAATACGGTAAATCTGATATTGAAAAATGGCGGAAATTGGAAACAGGCGTTCCGCTGGTTACTCGTGGACGCGGCGGCGCCGCTTGCCGGCGCCGCATCGACGCTCTTTTTCAGCATTCCCGAATCAGCCATCGGAATCGTGCTTGCGGTCTTTGTCGGGACCTTTCTCTACCTCTCGGCGAGTGACCTCATACCCGAGAGCCATCACCGGCACCCGCGCGCGCTTACGACCGTCATGACGCTCTTAGGTGCACTTCTTCTCTATACAGTTGTGCATTTGGTATAATTCTTACATGAAACTATTTCTTCATTGGCTCATTGCCACTCTTGCGATCCTCATTGCGGCTTACATCGTTCCGGGTGTTACGGTCACACTTGTCGGCGCGATCATTGCCGCGGTCATCCTCGGTGCGCTCAATCTCTTCATTCGCCCGGTTCTGCTCCTTCTCACTCTCCCAATAACTATCCTTACGCTCGGTCTTTTCTCCCTCGTCATCAATGCTCTTCTGGTGATGCTCGCGTCGTATCTCGTGCCTGGGTTCTCTGTGGCCGGATTCTGGGCAGCCTTCTTCTTCGCACTCGCGATCGCGATTGTGAACTGGGTCTTCAATCTCTGGAACCGCGATTAGAGCATGATCGATCCGGAACTTGCCGCAAAGCTCGAAGAAATAGGCGCAAAAGCAGATCGCGCGTATCACGCGGCTGAAACGGTACGCAAATACCTTTTCTGGACAGGCGTCGTCACGGTCGCGCTCGTTGTAATCCCGCTTATCGGCCTTGCGTTCGCCATCCCGCAATTCATCAGTACCTATACGACAACCTTGAATGGACTCGGTATTTAGGAAGGGCCACCCTTGCGGGGTGGCCCTAAGTATCAACGCGGAAGCCTGATTGGTTCTTCTGGATGCTTTAACGCTCCTGACCAGTGGAGCAGCATCTCCCCGCTGTTCATCTGTACAAGCTTGGGCTCTTGGAAAAGAGAATATGGGTTATCCCAATGCGCAAGGAGGCAGAAAGTCCCCGCCAGCGTCAAACGCCTTTTCTTTGCAGTCACCTGAGCAAAACAAAGGACTTGAAAGGCACCATGCTGATAGGGTCCCGTGTTGATGCCATACTCCTCTACTTCATACGGAAGGAGGTGGTGCCACGGCAAGAGAAGTCCTCTCGTGACATTCACCACGTCCCCGACACTGAAACCAGAATGGGGCTCAGTCTTCATTTCCGGCAGAAGCACCGCACCCGGCTCGTCAAAACGTATTTCTTTGAGTCGATGGGAAAGACGGACGCCCTTCTCCATGCTAAGCCTGAGGGCATCATAGCGAAGCTCCAAGAGAGTTTTGGTCATTATTACGTTTCCCTTCTCACTGAAGGAACTCTGGCCCACTGCCAGCGTTTTCCTCTCAGGTTTTACCACCTATGTATTTAAATGACTAGACCGCGCGCTTGCCACGGGCAAGGTTGATAAGAATGGGGAAGAAGGAGATTACAACAATAACGAGCGAGAGGGGGACTACGTATTTCTCACTATTCGGGATAATGGAGCCGAGGAAGTACCCGAGTGAGATCATGCTCATGCCCCAGAGGAAACCGCCAATAATGTTATAGGAGATGAATTTCCTATAGGACATTTTTCCGGCGCCAGCGAGGATCGGAGCCATAGTGCGTACAATCGGTACAAAGCGTGCGAGTATAAGTGTACGCCCCCCATACTTCTCATAGAATCGTTGTGTGCGTTTCAAGTATTCTTGTTTGAAAAAGCGCGAGTCTTTACGCTGAAAGAGACGGTCGCCCACTTCTGAGCCGAACCAGTATCCTACCGAATCACCAACTATTGCTGCGGTCACGACGATCATCATGAGGATACCCACTTCGAAGAACCCTCCTGCCGCGAGAAGGCCTGCCGCAAAGAGAAGCGAGTCGCCGGGAAGGAAGATGCCAAAAAGAAGCCCGCTCTCCGCGAAGACGAGGAAGGCAATGCCAAGGTAGCTTCCTGTTTTCAGAATAGCGATTGGATCGAGCTGTATGCACGCCATGAGAAAATTGAGCATGTGTTGCAGTATACCCCATAAGATATCCCATTTCATCGTGCTGTACACGAAGTCTCTCCTATCTCACGAGGTATACTGGAACGAATGGAATCAGCTCCGAAGTTATCTACACCGGAAGAAGAGCTCGCGTATTTGCGCGCACAAGTAGCGGAGAAGGAACGGCAGATGAGTTCCATGCCGCGAGCGGAGATCATCTCAGAAAGGATCATCGCTCATAAGGCTGCACCGGCCGAAGTGTTTGCACCCGAGTACCGCATGAGCGAGGCGACGCAAAATAGCGAGGCGGACGCGATACTTGCCGAGCTCAATCTCGGGGGAAGCGAACAGGCGGTCAAAAGTCTCCAGCAGACAATGGAGACGAAGGGAATTAAGAACGCGCTCGAAGTAGCGGAGAAGCTCCATGACCCGCATATCTCGGACGACTTCCATCGGTATCTTGTGCAGTATGTCGCGGCGGGACTCCCGACACCTGGCATAGACGAAAAAGCTCCGCGTTTTCAGGCGCTCAAAATGACGCTGTATGAGATTGCGCTTCCCGGACCGAAAAGCCACGAGTCTGGAGCGCGTGAGAAATCGCTCAAAGAGCTCATCTCCGGTATGGAACAATTTTATGCAGGCCTCCTCTCAGTTGAAGAGGCGGCGAGCGGCGAGCCCCACTACTATGCGCTTGAGCTTGCGGTACCGGCAGACAGTCCTGAACTCCAGTTCTATGCGGCCGTCCCGAACGGAAAGCGGAATCTTTTCGAGAAACAGCTTCTTGCGATATTTCCTGACGCGCATCTGGTGCCGCAACCGCATGACTACAATATTTTCGCCTCGGGCGGCGTTTCGCTCGCTTCGACCGCGAGACTCGCGGAGAATCCGGTCCTGCCGCTCACGGATTACACCGACTTCGACTACGACCCGATAAACGCCATCACGAACGCATTCGCCAAGATAGAACATATGGGAGAAGGCGCTGCGATCCAGATCATCATCGAGCCGCGGAAAGAGCGGCACGTGAAGCATTATCGGAAAATCCTCCAGGCTCTCCGCAAGGGAGAAAAACGTTCCGCGGCATTCAGTACGCCCGAGACGGCCCTCGGCGAGATTGCTCAGAGCTTCGGCAAAACTTTATTCTCAAACAAGCCAAAAGACGAACAGAAAGCGAAAGAGGCAGAGACTCGTCAGGTCGAAGAAAATAAAGTGTACATCGAACAGGTGGAGAAGAAGGTTGCTATGCCTATCGTCGGCGCGACGATACGGCTCCTGGCTTCTTCGAAGGACGAACATCTTGCAAGCCAAATACTGGGAGAGCTCGAAGCGGCGTTCAATCAGTTCGCAAATACGCAAGGGAATCGATTTGAATTCACGCGCGCCGCGGAGCGGCGCGCGCAGGCAGAATTCGATAAGTTCTCCTTCCGCCTGCCTGATTCCTCGGCGCTGCCTTTGTCGCTTCGTGAACTCACGACGATCTATCACTTCCCGCCGTCGGGCATCGAGAGCTCGCCGCACTTGAAACAGGCGCGCTTTACGCACGCGCCAGCGCCAGTGGGGCTCCCGGAAAAGGGAGTATTGCTCGGCATCAATACGTATCGCGGGCAGATGACGAACATTTTCCTCGATCCGGAGGACCGTCTTCGCCACCTCTATATTATCGGCCAGACCGGAACCGGAAAAACGGGGCTTATGAAATCGATGATCATGCAGGATATTAAGAACGGCGAAGGCTGCTGCTTCATTGACCCGCACGGCTCCGATATCCTGGATATTCTCGCCGCTGTGCCGCCCGAGCGATATAAAGACGTTATCTACTTTGATCCCGCGGACACATCGCGGCCGTTCAGTCTCAACTTCCTCGAATACGATCTGTCGCGCCCCGAGCAGAAGACCTTCATCGTGAACGAACTTTTGATGATATTTCGCCGGCTCTACGGCGACATCCCCGAGAGCATGGGCCCTGCCTTTGAGCAGTATTTCCGCAACGCAACGCTCCTCGTGATGGAGGACCCAAGTACCGGATCGACCATCCTTGATATTGCCCGGGTCCTCTCTAACAAAGAATTCCGTGAACAGAAGCTCGCAAAGAGTATGAATCCCATCGTGAATCAATTCTGGACGGAGATCGCAACGAAGGCCGGCGGTGACGCTGCGCTTGAGAATATCGTCCCGTACATCACCAACAAGTTCGACGACTTCACCGCAAACGACTTCATCCGCCCCATCGTCGGCCAGCAGGAGTCCTCGTTCAAGTTCCGCGAGGTGATGGATACGAAAAAAATACTGCTCATCAATCTTTCCAAGGGACGGCTCGGCGAGAAGAACGCAAACCTGCTCGGTCTCATCATTGTAGGCAAGCTCTTTATGGCAGCACTCTCGCGCGCTGATAACCCGCGCGCGCCGTATCCGCCGTTCTATCTTTATATCGACGAGTTCCAGAACGTAACGACCGACTCCATTCCCGGTATCCTCTCTGAGGCGCGCAAGTACAAGCTTGCACTCGCGGTCGCACATCAATTCCTGAATCAGATCGAGGAGCAGACGCGCGATGCGGTCTTCGGCAACGTGGGTAACATGGCGGTTTTCCGTGTGGGCGAGGAGGATGCGGAGTTCTTCGCGAAGCAGTTTGCGCCGGTCTTTAAGGCGCTTGACTTCGTCGGCATAGAAAATCGAAATGCCTACATGAAGATACTTTCGGGCGGCGTGCCGCAGAAACCGTTTGATATGAAGACGCCCGACCTTCCGAACGGGAATCCTGTCCAAGTGGATGATCTTATTCACCTTTCTTCGCTCACCTACGGGCGCGACCGTGCTACAGTTGAAAATATGATTCGAGAGCGATATCTCTCTCACTAGATGTATGTCTGAACGATTACCAGGACCGTCAGACGAGGCTCCGCTAAAAGGCGAGACGAGCATGAGTTTTGCTTTCAAGAATGCGAAGCCGCTCGAAAATAAAAAGGAGAAGAAACCCAGGAGCCTCTCATCCGCAGCTGTGGGAGAAAATGGCGGCGAGTCAGTACCGCCAGAATCAAGAAACGAGCCAGAGAAGCCTCCCTCATTTGACCCAGATGATGTACTCAGAAAGTTTGACGCCGCATATTCCGGTCTTGAGACCGAGATTCGTAATACAGGTACGAAACCTCGTGATATCGGTGAGTGGAAGATGGCCATTGCCGCCCGCAATGATGTGCGTCGATGGGCGCGGGAGTACGAGACGGCCGACCCCCGGCGAAAAACCGAGCTTGAGCGGGGCATGAGAGCGGTTAGTGCAGAGTTTGCGAAGCAAATACACAAAAAAGCCGTTGTTGCCGCCCGGAAACTCTCCGAAGAACGTGCCGCAAACAAGGGTGCCGAAGTATCGCAAAGTAAGGTGGCGGAAGAAGTTCAGCCAGCCTCTGCGCTCGCGGAGGATTCTGCGATTGTTCCTCAGGACAGAAAGGTTGAAATTGAACAGCTGAACATCGTTTTAGAGGACATGAACCAACGTCTGTCGGACTCTACCAACTTAGAGAACAAGGAAGACCTTTCACGGCAGGCAGATACTGTTCGTGCTTCAATCGCCAAACTGACACAACAAACAAGAACGCACGAATCGCCACGACAGGAGGGAACACTCAAAGCTGAATCCATCACTTCTCCATCAGAATCCAGTCCGCCAAAGAAAAAATCGACTCATACGAAAGAAGAAAGAAGTCAGCGCGCCAAAATCAATCGCTTGAAAAGAGAGATCAGAGCCCTTGAATCGAGAGTAGCGCACCCTGACCCAACAGTATTTAGAGAAGACCTTGAGCCGGGAATTCTTTCACGCGAGGCAAAAATACGAGAGCTTGAGTTAGGTATCGAAAAAGCCGAGAAGGCTAAAGAGGCCCCAGTCAAAACAAAAGAAAAACCGTTTTTACTGACTCCAGAAATGGAGGTACGGTCCCCAGAATCGACGCCAGAGCCGCTCTTATTAACGCCTGAGATGGAAGTAAAGCCTGAGACTCAATCGACCACCCCAAATCCTGATGATGCGTCTGATCCTGAGCGTGCTCGTGCTATACGCGAACGCGGACTCGCGCGAGCTGCCGCCGCTACGAGCGAAGGTACTCGCCTGGAATGGAAGGAGAGATTGCGCGGACTTATTTTAGGTGCAAAGGAGCGCTTAGGAATGAGTGAGCGGGGGGAAAGTTTACAGACCTATCAAATGGAACGCTCTAAAGAATTGGATGCAGAAGCGGGGAAATACGGGCCAAAAGCAGAAAAGCTGATTCGTTCCATTGGGGAGAAATACAATAAGATTGGCTGGAAGTCTAAGTTGGCAGTTGGTGTCGGACTTGGCGTTGGAGCGGCCGCTTTTTCTGGAGTATCTGCCCCGCTTGCACTTCTCTTTGGAGCAGGACTCGGTGCGCAACGTGCGGCAGGTATGGCGGGCATGTTTCTCAAGTTTGAAAAGCATCTGCAGGATACCGCAGAAGGGAAATCGAAAAACTTTTTTGCGCGGCAGGAATGGTACAAAAAACTAGCAGAGAAGCCGGAACAACAACGTAAGTTGTATGCCGCAATTATGTCAGCTGGGTACACTGCTGGTGTGAGTGCCGCGATTGGCGGAGCGGTGCATCTTGCGAGCGAATCTTCATGGGGCGAAGCAGTGAAGGAGTGGCTCAAAGTTGCACTTGGGCACGAACCCGTACCTGCTTACGTGACTGGAACACCTGCCGCAACGATAGAACTCCCTCCGTATCCGACCGGAGAAGCGGGCAGTTACGACTTGCCTAAGGCGCTCACTCAGCCGCATCACGAGGCAATTATGAGAGGGTGGAACGAATTGCATCCAGACGAACCTTTTCCTGGAGATGCAGCGGCAGCTGCTGCAATTGATTTACATGCGCTGCAGCAGGAAACTGCGCAGTCCGCGGCCGCTGCGGCCGAGGGTGAGGCGGTCGTTGAGATACCAAATATTTCGGTCGAGGCGACACAGGGTCGCGGTTACGAATACATGGCGAAGAGGCTTTGGGAGCAGTTAGATCAATTAAAGGACAAAGGCCTTGATCCTACTAAATATGCCGAGGGTAGCGATATTCGTAAATTACTTGAAGCTAGTCCGGAATCAATTGATAAAGTCGTACACCAGATCGCGGCCGATCCTTCGCACGGATTTTTCAATCCCGATGGCACAAGCGTCCGCATCGATGTGGGCTCACGTATGATGATCGGCCCGGATGGAAACCTTCATTTAGGCGAAGCGGTCCACGCACCTATGGGCGCGCCAGTGACGCCCGCATATCATCCCGAGTCCGCGTCCCTTCCGCCGCTCGACGCTGCGCGAGAGACCAGTACGCTCCCCACTCCTCGCGACGTGACTGAAGGCGCTATCCCCTCAGCGCCAGAGCCTTCACCCGAAGTCCCGCCACCGGGGCAGAACTTTGTGCGCGACCGTTATGGCGGCATCGTGCGCACAGAGGGAGGATCGCCGGTCCTCTCCGGAACACCAACGCCGGAAATAATACAGCCAGGCATGAATCAGTTCGGCCTTATGGTGTCCGCAGAGGAGCCACACATTTATGCTGATGAAGGGGCTAAAAATTTGTTCGCGTTTGGGGGATCACCAGCAGAAAGAGAAGATATGATTAAAGAATATCTCACCAAAAATCCTGAGAGTGTTGTGTTCAGTGCGGATGATTCAGGGAACCATCGTGTTCCTTGGTATCTTGACGAAGGAAAGGTAACTCCAGGTGTTCCAGTGCGTACTAGCGGGTTCTTTGGCTTTTTCTCCACATGGATGAAACCTCCTGGACCGGAAGAATTCCAGAAAATTATTAAATAATGCATGATATGATGCCACCTATATGCAAGATGAACTGACCGCCCTTATTGCTGCCGATCTCGGTATTAAGGACCTTCCGATTGAAGATCAAAAAACGCTCATTGCCCAGTTCGGCGAAGTTGCGCTCAAAGCTGCGACGCTGTCGGTCATCGCAAAACTTCCGGAAGATAAGCACGACGAACTGACGAAACTCACTGAGGCAGGCGATGCCACGGCGCTTAAAGCGTTCCTTGACCGCGAGGTCCCCGGGCACGAGGACATTGCGAAAGCCGCTGTCGCCGATGAGGTGAAACGATTTAAGGCTTTTCAAGCTCCGTAGTATAATCGCCTTATAATACTAAATATATTATGCAACCAACCCAAACTGGTATCGCTGTCGCGCTTGCTCTTGCCGTCGTCATATTTTTCTTTGTATTCAATGGAATGTCGATCTTTTCAAGACCGGCCCCGCTGGACGAGTCAATGACTGACATTACTACTCAAACATCAACCACTTCTATGCCTTCCGAAACCACCTCCGTTACAGAACTTCAGGTCACTGACGAAGTCATCGGCACAGGTGCCGCCGCTGCCGCAGGCGACAGCGTAACCGTAAACTACGTCGGCTCACTCACGAGCGGCGCCATCTTTGATGCTTCCGCAAACCATGGCACGGCAGGATTTACATTTACTCTCGGGGCCGGACAAGTAATACCAGGATGGGATCAAGGCATCGTTGGCATGAAAGAAGGAGGAAAGCGCAAGCTCGTTATTCCTGCGTCGCTTGCCTACGGTGATCGGGCGGTAGGGAATGTCATTCCGGCGAACTCCACACTCATCTTTGAAGTTGAGCTTGTGAAGGTGCAGAAAGCAACTCGCTAAGTATAGAGAACAAAAAGTAATGGGCGCGGAACCGAAAGGTTTCCGCGCCCATGTCGTAGCTGCGCTAACGTTTTTGGATGATCCGTACCCCATACTCGGGGAACAGGGCAATTACCTCACGCCCACAGTTTTCGAACGTGTATATCCTGTTGCCAAGGGAGACGGTGCTTCTCGCCGCACCGGCAGAACCGGTTATGGCGGCGCCCCCAATTGCACCTTCGACAGCCTTAGCGCCGGCGATTACTTGCGACGCAATGCCAAAGCCGAGGAATCCATAGGTGGCATATAAGATACCGTCGGAGACGACCGCAACCAAATTCCCGGGGTGTACGACCCCTGTGTAGATGCGGCAGGCTCGTTCAGTTTCCGCAACGGCCAAGATTTGCTTCTCATTTATATGGCCAAGGACCACATAGTTGAGCGCCATTTGGTCGCGGTCAATCCAGGAGTCTGGCGCCCATTGATTGTGAGCAATAATCGTTGCCCGTTTCCCCTCTATGGTCACCGGTATTGTGGTGACCGCACCGGGACCGACGCAAGCCGTGTGAAAGATGGCCGCCAAAACGGCCCAAACATTTTTTCTCATAGTAAGGAACTCCGTTTTGGTCAACCCTGATAGACTAAAACTGCTAAAGTGAAGGTACTTTACTATTATCACATTGTCAATACTTATCGGATGAGATATGGTAGGAAATAATGAGTTCGATTTCTTTTACGATAGAAAAGCGCGCGCCCGGGAATCGGGCGCGCGCGGGTTTACTTACCACACCCCATGGCGTTATTCATACGCCCGCGTTTTCGCCTGTGGGCACCAAAGCAAACGTGAAAGGCGTTTTACCGGCGGCGCTTGCGGCACTCGGTACTGAAGTTGTTCTTGCCAATACATATCACCTCTATCTGCAGCCAGGCGAGAAGGTCGTGCAGGACGCCGGCGGGCTCGGGAAGTTTATGGGCTGGCAGGGTCCGACCATTACGGACTCGGGCGGCTTCCAGGTCTTCTCGCTCGGTGCCGCATTTGGGAAAACCATATCAAAATTCGTGAAGGATGCGTCCGCAGAGGCGGACGCACGCCACAAACAACAGTCGGTTGCAATGTATGACACTGACGTTGCAAGCCAACACGGACAGCTTGCCATTATCGATGACGAAGGCGTTTCATTCACTTCACACCTCGATGGCTCGCTCCACCGCTTCACACCCGAGCGTTCGGTTGAGATACAGCACGCGCTCGGCGCAGATATTTTCTTTGCCTTTGATGAATGCACGTCACCAACCGAACCGTATGACTACCAGCGGGAGGCGATGGAACGCACGCATCGCTGGGCGGAGCGTTCTATTAAAACGCATCGGCAAAATATTGATGCACATAAGAAGCAGGCGTTGTTTGGCATCGTGCAGGGAGGTCGACATGAGGATCTGCGCAGAGAATCCGCGCGCGAGATCGCTTCACTCGGTTTTGACGGCATCGGCATCGGCGGCTCTTTTTCAAAAGAAGATATGCGCGGCGCGCTCCAGGCGGCAGTGGGAGAGTTGCCGGAAGAACTTCCGAAACATTTTCTCGGCATCGGCGAACCAGGCGATATCCTTGAGGGTATCGCGGGAGGCATGGATCTCTTCGATTGTGTCGCCGCGACGCGCATTGGGCGACACGGCTCTATCTATACGAAGCGAGGCATCATCCATTTGCGTAATGGCGAATTCAAAAACGATTTCACCCCGCTTGATCCGGAGGGAATCATCCCGGGTACTGAGTCCTTTACACGCGCGTACGTATCGCATCTGGTGCGAAGCGGGGAAATGCTCGGGGCCATCATAGCCTCAATGCACAACGTCGGTTTTATCTTGAATCTCATGGAGGGAGCTCGCCAAGCAATCCTCGATGGACGGTTCGATGAGTATCGTGCAGCATTCGTTAGCGCATATTATTACTAAAATAGGAACGGCCTGCGTGGGCAGGCCGTCCGTCATTATTCAGCTAACGTTCATACGGAGCAAGACGCTCGCCTCCTCGAGAGAAATCCCTCTCAAAAGAGCGACTCCCGCCGCAGCAGCCCGGAGGAGTCCGCAGGCATAGACTTTCCCTTGCTGATCAAATGATGTCCCAGGAGAGATCATCCCATGAATTCTCCGAGCAACTTCCAGATCAGGGTCTGGTTTTGGTGTCGGCATAAAAGCCTCCTTTTCACCGACCTTCAGTGGCCAGTGTGCAATGTAACCATTTGCATAGTATAGTGAAGGGTCCTTATGTCAAGATATGGCTAATTTCAAACTCCACCTCCCATTCCAACCTGCAGGCGACCCCGGTGAGATAGCCGCAGACGGCATCTCACGGGGCGAGAATCATTTCAAAATGACCGCACCCAACAATATGAGTGTTTTCCGATTACATTCACCATTTCCTCCTGCAGGCGATCAGCCGAAAGCTATCGAGGCACTCGAGCAAGGACTCAAAAAAGGTCTGCGACACCAGACGTTGTTTGGCGTGACCGGTAGCGGAAAGACGTTTACGGTGGCAAATGTCATCGCAAAAAATGACAAACCGACGCTCGTGCTCGCACACAACAAAACTCTTGCGGCTCAGCTTGCTCAAGAGTATCGCGAATTTTTCCCCGAGAATGCCGTACATTATTTCGTTTCGTACTACGACTACTACCAGCCGGAGGCGTACATCGCACACTCAGATACCTATATTGAGAAGGAGGCGATGATTAACGCCGAGATAGACCGTTTGCGGCACGCAGCGACGCAGGCGCTTCTCACACGCAAGGACGTCATCATCGTTGCCTCTGTTTCCGCCATCTATGGTCTCGGTTCGCCCGAGGAATACGAGAAGGTACACGTTAAAATCCAGAAGCAGCAAGCAGTAGCAGGGGGCAGAGGAGGACTTATTCGTCAGCTGGTGGGTATTTATTTTGAACGGACAATTGCCGACCTGAATCCGGGGCAGTTGCGCGCCATCGGCAACTCGCTTGAGTTCATGCCGGTCAACGAGCGCGCTATTTACCGCATCGCATTCGATGGCGATAGTATCGCATCCATCGACCAGCTCGACCCGATCTCGCGCGCGAAAATCGCCGAACCAGACTCGGTCTTTGTCTTTCCAGCGAAACACTTTGTCACGAGCGAAGAGGAGCGTTTGCGGGCTATCGAGGACATCAAGCTCGAACTTGAGGAACAGCTTGCGAAGTTCAAGCGCGAAGAAAAGCCGCTTGAGGCCGAGCGGTTGAAGCGCCGCACGCTCCACGATCTCGCACTCATCCGCGAGCTCGGCTACACGAGCGGCATCGAGAATTATTCCCGCCACTTTGATAAGCGTGCGCCGGGACAACCGCCGCACACGCTCCTTTCGTATTTCCCGCACGAAAAGGACGGTTCAGCTGATTTTCTTACCGTCATCGATGAATCACACGTTACGGTGCCGCAGATAGGCGGTATGTATGCGGGCGATAAGTCGCGCAAGGATGTGCTCGTCGAATACGGTTTCCGCCTGCCAAGCGCACGCGATAACCGGCCGCTTCGGTTCGAAGAATTCGAAGAGCGCATCGGGCAAGTGTTGTACACAAGTGCGACGCCAGGCCCCTATGAAAAAGCACACTCAGAGCAGGTTGTTGAGCAGATCATCCGCCCAACCGGTCTCATCGACCCCGAGCTCACCGTACGGCCAATAGTCGAGACAGGCAGTTACAAAGGACAGATCGCTGATTTCATCAACGAAGCGGAAACAGTCATCAAGCGCGGCGGCCGTGCGCTTGCAACGACGCTCACCAAGCAGATGGCGGAAGACCTCTCTGCATTCCTGCGTGAGCGGGGCATCAAGGCCGAATACCTCCACTCGGACGTAAAGACGATAGACCGCATCGACATTCTCACCAATTTTCGTAAAGGCATATTCGATATTCTGGTTGGCGTGAACCTCTTGCGCGAGGGGCTTGATTTGCCGGAAGTGGAGCTTGTCGGCATTCTGGATGCCGACAAAGAAGGTTTCTTGCGCAGTGAGACGTCGCTCATCCAGACCATCGGCCGCGCGGCACGCAATGTCCTCGGCCGTGTCATCCTCTACGCGGACTCCATGACCGGTTCGCTCGAACGCGCCATCAGCGAAACGAATCGCCGCCGCGCGCTTCAGATTGCCTATAACGAAAAGCACGGCATCACGCCGCTGACCATCAAGAAGGAGATCCGTGACATCGCGGAAAGCATGCGCACCGAGCACCAACGAACGATTGACGAGCTTTTGGTACTCGATACTATCGCGTACAAAGATGATCCAAAAGCGTTCATCAAGCGCAAGCGTGAGGAAATGGCCGAAGCAGTCGAACAGCTCGATTTCGAGACCGCAGCGATACTGCGCGATGAAATATACAGGCTCAAGGGCAAGGAGCCACCGAGCAAGGCGAAGCCTCAGCGCAGGAGGAAGCGTTTTGGTTCCTGACATTCTGTGAATGACGAGGTGCAACGTCCTTGGCCCCAAGGGACTGCATAACTCCCTCGCGCAAAGGATGACAAGGTTATATACTCCTTATACCACTCATTATTGAATAGTCATGGACACCCCAATACATTCTGATACGTTCGAAGGGCTTGCGGGCAAGAAAGTGCTTGTTGTCGAGGACGACACTCTGCTTCACGACCTGCTTGCGAATAAGCTCGCAGATCTGCGTTCCCACGGCCTTGAGGTGCACCCGACTTTCAATGCCCCGGACGCTCTAGAGGTTGCGAAAAAAGAGAAGCCCGATCTCATCATTCTCGACCTCATGCTCCCCGGCATGACGGGTTTCGAATTTTTGGAGGCCTTGCGGAAGGAAGAGGGTATAAAGAACACGGCGGTTATCGTCTTCTCGAATTTGAATCAGGAAAGCGATAAAGAAAAGGCTCGAGCACTCGGCGTGAAAGAATTTCTCGTAAAAGCGGATACATCTCTCGACGATATTTCTGGGAAAATAGTAGAGCTTTTGAAGGGTTAGCGCGTCCATGAGTGAACTCCTCGTCGTCACGATAGGCTACGCGATCTCCATCGTGCTTAACCTTGGATTTGGTTTCTTCGTTCTCTCAAAAGGCTGGAAAAACACGACACATCGCTTGTTCTTTCTCATGTGTCTCTCGCTCGCAGGGTTCCAGATCTCGTTTGCTCTTGGGGCGAACACTGCCGACCCCTCTCTCGCGTACTGGTTCTGGTTCGCGAATATTTCTGATATCTTCCTCGCCGTATTCTATCTGCATTTTATTGTGCTTGCGCTTCATGCTTTTCCGCGTTTCAAGTGGATAGTCGTTAGTTCTTATGCGGTGGGCTTGACCATACTTACCGCGTGCATTCTCTATCCCGCCGAATTCCTCCCCCGTGTTGTACCCAAACTATATTTTAAAACGTACCTTGACGGCGGACCTCTATACGCCATCATGCTTGGATTTTTTCTCACTATCTTCATTCTCGCTTTCGCCATCATGTTTCTGGAGCGGCACGCGCAGAGCATAGAAGGAAAGCGTCGGACCGAATATCATATCTTCGCGCTCTTCTACGGCTTTGCGACTGGGATTACCGCGTTTCCCCTTGTCTTCGACATCCCGCTCGATCCCATCGCTTCGATGCTCATAGGGACCTTTGTCATCCCCATGGTGTACGGAATGATTAAGAAAGACCTCCTTGATATCCGGCTCGTTGCGCGCCGCACGGTCATATTCACGGCCATAATATTCCTCATTACCGCCGTTATGTCCGCGATCTCCCTCCTCTCGAACTATCTCTCAGTCCACGTTCCCGGGTTCTCCTATTGGATGGTCCCCGCTTTGACCGCACTTATTGCGACCATAGTCGGCTACCTCTACTGGCGGAAGAGCGGGGAAGCCGAATTTCTCAAGTACGAGTTCATAAATATTTCAACGCATAAGTTCCGCACGCCACTTACCCGCATCCGTTGGGCAACCGAGGCTTTGCTCGCGCGCACGGATTTGCCCACTGAGACGCGCACGGCCGTCGTACACATACGCGATTCGGCAATGGAGCTCATACAGCTCTCAACTCTGCTTATGGACGCGGTCAGAATCGAGAAGGAACATTATGCATATACCTATACGGTCATGTCTTTGGGGGAGCTCGTGAAGGATGTACTTGCGTCCTTCACGACCGCGATTGCCGACAAGCACATCAATCTTACGGTAGACATCCCACCCGAGCTCCCGCTGGTTCGCGCCGACCGGGATCGCCTCGCTTCTGCCATACATGTTTTTATCGAGAACGCCATAAGCTACACGCCAAATGGTGGCAGTATTCGCGTTGTACTTACGGGCTACACTGATGCGGTACGTTTCGAGGTGACAGACTCGGGTATAGGCGTCGGTCCGGACGAAAGGGCGCGCCTCTTTGTTAGATTTTATCGCTCAGACCGTGCACGTCGAGCGGACACGGAGGGGGTTGGTATTGGACTTTCCATAGCAAAAAATATCATCGAACGGCATCGTGGGACCGTAGGAGCATCCTCGAAGGGTGTCGGGAAAGGAAGCACGTTCTGGTTCACGTTGCCCGTGCGGGTAGCTTAGCGCTTTCAGGTTCCATACCGTAATGATATAGTCATACCGTACCTGCCCCGCCACGGGCAGGCCCCGTCGTACACTTTGCCATCATCGGACTTGCGTCAGATGATGGCAAAGTGTCCGTACGGGGCAGGAAATTTGCATAGATGACAAAAAAACTAACTAAACAAGAAGAACATAAGCCCGCCTCGCCGAAGACGTCGAGTCGAGGCGGGCATAAGCACGGAAGCGACTGGCTCCGCGTGAAGGGTGCGCGTACCCACAATCTGAAAAATATCTCGGTCGACATGCCGCGCGGTGCGATGACGGTTATTACCGGTCTCTCGGGGAGCGGAAAGTCTTCACTCGCTTTCGATACGATATTTGCCGAAGGGCAGCGGCGATATGTCGAGTCACTTTCCGCATATGCCCGACAATTTCTTAATCAAATGGCAAAGCCGGACGTAGATGAAATCGTCGGCCTCTCGCCAGCCATTTCAATAGATCAGAAGAGTCGCTCAAATAATCCACGCTCTACGGTAGCAACGGTCACCGAGATCTACGATTATTTACGCGTGCTCTATGCGCGCGCGGGGCAGCCCTACTGCATCCATCATGACGTGCCCATCGTACGACTCTCAAAAGAGGAGATGATAAAGATGGTCTTTGCGCGCGTTGAAGCGAAGCGAGCCGGAACAGGAACAAGTGTCCTAGGTGTCGCGGTTGATAAAAGTGCGGTAACTATTTATGCGCCGGTCGTCGTGGGCAGAAAGGGCGAATACTATCAGTTGCTCTATGACCTTCTCGGTAAGGGGTACGAAAAAGTCGTCATCGATGGAAAGCCGCAATCGTTGCGCGAGAAGATCGAACTTGACCGGAACAAGCGCCACAGCATCGACGCGGTTGTCGATAGTATTTTTGTATCTGAGTTTACCCGTACGACGCAGGGTGCTCGGGAACGGCTTTCCGAAGCGCTTGAGCTCGCACTCAAACAGGCGGATGGCTTGGTGAAGATCCAGCATGCCGATGGCACGATTGAAACGCTTTCCTCAAAATTTATTTGCCCCGAGGACGGCGCATCTTTCCCGGAGGTGGAACCGCGCCT
Organism: Candidatus Parcubacteria bacterium; assembly: GCA_021731495.1. Lineage (GTDB taxonomy): Bacteria > Patescibacteriota > Minisyncoccia > Phycocordibacterales > Phycocordibacteraceae > C7867-001. The sequence continues at coordinate 24,618 of JAKFXG010000030.1, forward strand.
GTTCTCGTTCAATTCTCCGTACGGCGCGTGTCCGGCATGTCACGGCCTCGGGACTGAGTCGCTCTTTTCAGAGGAAGTCTGCCCGGTCTGTGAAGGGAAACGGCTTCGTCCCGAAGCGCTTCGCGTGTATCTGAAGAGCAAAAAAGACAAAACGCTTGGGCTAAAACCTCGAGGAACCGAGGTTCGCCCGAACATTTCCGAAGGAAATGTTTTAGGGAAAAGCATTGTGGATTTTACGAACATGTCGATCAAAGAGGCGAAAGACTTTGTCGACTCCATTGAGCTTTCGGAAATGAAGAAAGATATTGCGGCACCCATTCTGAAAGAAATAGACGCCCGTCTCTCTTTCATGTTAAACGTCGGGCTCGACTACCTGACGCTCAACCGTTCGGCCGCGACGCTCTCGGGCGGGGAAGCACAGCGCATCCGGCTTGCGTCACAGCTCGGAAGCGGGCTTACAGGCGCACTCTATGTCCTCGATGAACCGACTATCGGACTCCACCAGCGCGATAATGACCGCCTCATCAAGACACTTCTCATCCTCAAAGAACTCGGGAATACGATCATTGTCGTCGAGCATGACGAGGACACTATTTACTCGTCTGACTATTTGGTCGACATTGGTCCGGGCGCAGGTATTCACGGTGGTACGGTTGTCGCATCCGGCTGGTTGGATGATCTTCTTACCGCAAAGGAGAACGAAAGCGGATCTCTGACACTTTCGTATTTGCGTCAAGAAAGAGAAATAGCGGTACCGGAGAAGCGGCGCACGAGCGAAAAAGGTTGGATCAAAGTACGCGGTGCGACGTTGCACAATCTCATCAATCAGAATATTGATGTACCGCTCGGGAAACTCGTGTGTATCACAGGTGTCTCGGGAAGCGGGAAGTCGACATTCCTCTATGATATCTTGCACCGCAATATCGCGGCTCGCTTCGCTCGCCGCGAAGCGAAACTTGAACACGTCACCTCGCTCACCGGTACCGAGTACGTGAGCCGCGCAGTCCTCATCGATCAGTCGCCGATAGGTCGTACGCCACGCTCAAATCCTGCGACCTATACGGGCGCCTTCACGCACATTCGCGACCTCTTCGCTGCCACCGCTGAGGCGCGCGCTCGCGGATGGAAACCGGGCCGCTTCTCATTCAATGTCTCCGGCGGCCGTTGTGAGGCTTGCCAAGGGAACGGTTCCATCGCGGTTGAAATGCACTTTCTGCCGACGGTATATGTGACGTGCGATATCTGCATGGGCAAGCGCTTCATGAAGGAGACGCTCGAAGTTACCTATCGAGGTAAGAATATTTACGAAGTGCTGCAGATGACGATCGAAGAAGCAGAGAAATTCTTCGGCGACATTCCTGCCATTAGTGACCGTTTGATAAGTTTGAACTCGACCGGCCTTCAATACCTCACGCTCGGACAGAGCGCGACAACGCTTTCGGGTGGGGAGGCACAGCGCGTGAAAATAGCCAGCGAGCTGTACCGCTCAATGACAATGAAGACTATCTACCTGCTCGACGAGCCGACGGTCGGGCTGCATTATGAGGATGTAAAGAAACTCATCGAGATCCTTCAAGAGCTTGTGCGCCGCGGCAATACCGTAGTGGTCATTGAGCACAATCTCGACGTGATTAAGAGCTCCGACTACCTCATCGACTTCGGTCCTGAGGGTGGTGCGGGCGGCGGCAAGATAGTCGCAAAGGGTACGCCCGAAGAGGTCGCCGAGACCGAAGGCTCCTATACGGGCGAGTATTTGGCGAAAAATTTAAAACGTCATGCAAAAAACAAATAAATATCGGCCGTCCCTAGTTAGGGACGGCCGAAGTTCTGTCAGACCTTACTTGTTGAGATAGAGCTTCATTCCTGTGGAGACATTGAGCCTGGTCATTTCGAGAAACAGGATTTGATCGAAGTAGACTGAGACTTTTCGAGCTTCCGGATTCGGGAAAATCAAAAGCTCGTCTCCAGGTTGGAACTCCTTCGCATACATGCCACCTTCTCCGTCTTTTAATGGTGACAAAGGAGTCTCGTCTTTCCATAGGAAGCATGCCGGACAAAACTGGCGCAGCTCTTTATACTCGGTTGGCTTGATGATTCCTTCGCGTATTATTTTCCCGTCTCTTTTAGCAATAATACGTTCCCCAGTTGCCTGCGACGGCGCATGAAAGTAACCTGTAAGCAAAGGTAGTGCGCCTGCGCTTGGCCGCCAGCTGAAGCAGTTTCCCTGCCTCGTCTCAACGACATCGATACTCATGCAAATCTTTGGCATGACCAAACCCTCCTAGCTGTTGCTTTAAACCCAAATCTATTTTATAACATAACAGTGAGATAGTCAATTATAGATATGGAGCGAACTCATTTAGAGAAGCGTAATCTGCCGGATGTGCCGGGTGTGTACCTCTTTAAGCAAGGACGAAAGGTTTTATACGTTGGGAAGGCGACGAGCCTGCGCGACCGTGTGAAGTCGTATTTCGACGACGACCTGATCGCCACGCGCGGCCCGCGCGTGGTTGATATGGTGACGAAGTCGGACCGGGTCGTATATGAGACGACACCAACGGTGCTCGAGGCACTCGTGCGCGAGGCAGCGCTCATTAAGAAGTATCGGCCGAGCGCAAACGTCGACGGAAAGGACGACAAGACATTTCTCTATGCGGTTATCACGGAAGAGGACATACCGCGCGTGCTGATGGTACGCGGGAAAGATATTGATTTTAAAATACTACGCACTCGCACCGGTCAGAACCTGAAGGCCGTGTATGGACCGTTTCCATCTGGCGCGCAATTACGCGAGGGACTGAGGCTCATCCGACGCATCTTCGCGTTCTTTGATACGCCGAAGCCGGTCGGGACGAAGAGCCCCAGTGAGATAAAAATCAAATCTCACGGGGTAAATAAACACCAGAACGCGAGAGTTGAGTTTAATCAACAAATTGGCATATACCCGCGTACGTTTAATGAGAAAGAGTATCGCCGCACGATACGTCACGTAATGCTTTTTCTCAGCGGGCGCGGAAAAGAATTGCGTACCATGCTTGAGAAAGAAATGCGAAAAGCGGCGAAGGAAGAGCGGTTCGAAGATGCAGCTGAAGCACGGCGGGAGCTCTTCGCCCTTGATCACATTCAGGATGTCTCGCTTATCAAGGACGAAAGTCTTGAGGAGTCACATCCTGTACAAGGTTCAACCTTGTACAGGACAACCTTGTACAGGATAGAAGCATACGATACTGCACACCTGTCGGGCACGAACGCCATTGGCGTCATGACGGTTATTGAGGGCGGTGTACCGACAAAGAGGGATTACCGAACGTTCAACATTCGGGGCGTAAAGAAAAACGATGACATCGCGTCCTTGAAGGAAGTGCTCTCGCGTCGGCTTAGTCATCCGGAATGGGCACTACCGAAGGTCATCGTGGTGGATGGAGGAACCACCCATAAAAAGGCTGCAGAGAGCGTTCTCGCCGCGGCGGGTCTCATTGTTCCAGTTGTTGCTGTGGTAAAAGATGAACGACACCGTCCGCGCGAAGTCATTGGTGCTCGCCGTGCCGGTGTGAGCGAAGCAGACGCGGTGCTTGCCAATAGCGAAGCGCACCGCTTCTCGCTCGCGTGGCACCGCCGCGCCCGTTCATCGCAGATGCGATAATGGCGGCACGTTCGTGCCGCCATTTAGCCCTCCTTTTTCCAGTTCAATATTTTTCCTGATCTGATCAGTTCCGAACGCTTTTCTTCTTCCCACCCGATAAATTCTGTAGAGCTAAGCGTCCAGCGCTCGCGCATTTCCAACAGCGTGTTGTTTGCTTCTAATGCTCCGCGAATATTTCCTGACGCGAGGCATAACAGGTACTCGTGGGCATATCCCTTAAAAACCTTTTTTCTGTTCCTCCATCCAGGGTCTGGAAGAGGGTACCGTAAGACATCCATCGACTCCTCCATAACTGTCCTGTCGCGGACTATAGCATAAGGGTGGTATATTTTTCATATGCAAACCATTGTCGGGGTATTGCGGGGTGGACCATCGCGCGAGCATGAAGTCTCGCTCAAGACCGGTGCCGCCATGCTCGCGAATCTTCCCGAGGAGCGATACTCCGTGCGTGATATTTATATTGATAAGAATGGGCAGTGGCACAATCGTGGTCGGGTTACCACTCCCGAGCGCGTACTCCGCCAGATCGATGTTGCGCTCATCGGTCTGCATGGCGAGTATGGCGAGGACGGGGAAGTGCAAAAGCTCCTGGAACGTTTCGGCGTCCCGTATACTGGTGCAGATTCGTTTGGTTCATATCTCGCGATGCACAAGCTTATGGCAAAAGTCCGTGCGAAAGAAGCCGGATTGCTCACGCCCGAGTCTCATTACATCGAGCGCGCCAAAGACAGTGAAGATGCGGCACACGACATCATCCGTAATTTTCATCAGCCGGTTGTGGTAAAGCCTGTTGGATGGGGCTCTTCGGTTGGAATCTCAATCGTAGGAGGGTACGCGCCTGTGCTCACCGCTATCGAGCGGCTCTTTGCTGATGGCGCCGCCGGCGTGCTCGTCGAGCAGCTTATTCGTGGCAAAGAGGCGACTGCCGGCGTTGTCGAAGGACTGCGAGGCGAAGCGCTGTATGCGCTCCCTCCCGTCGAAATTATTCCACCAGAGGACGATTTCTTTTCATATGATGCAAAGTATTCCGGCGAGACGCGCGAGATCTGTCCCGGTAACTTCTCTCGCGTGGTAAATGAAGAGTTACAGCACGCAGCAAAAGTGATTCATCGCGCACTCGGCTTACGCCACTATTCACGGAGCGATTTCATTGTGACGCCCAAAGGCATTTATTATCTAGAGACGAACACGTTACCCGGACTTACCGCAGAATCACTTCTGCCAAAATCGCTTGCAGCGGTCGGAATTCCATTTCAGGAGTTCCTCTCGCATCTCGTTAGTCTCGCTCTTGAGAGATAAAAAAGAATCGCCCGACCAGGTCAGGCGATTCGTCAGGCAAACAGTGACCACCTTGGTCGTAAGCTTTTAAAACTGAAAGGACTTTCATTTTTTACCGTCCGGAATATTCCGAAGTGTAAATGTTCACAATCAGTCCAGCCGGTCTTTCCAGTGGTTGCGATAATTTGACCTTTCCGCACGCGATCTCCTATCTTAATTCCGCGCGCTGATGCAGATCCTTTTTGAAGATGGCAATACTGACTGAACTCGTTGTTATCGTGCCAAATACTAATGAAGTTCAGGTGATCTCGGAAATCCTCGGTCTCGCCCCACTTTTCATGTCGCTCTACAAGCTCGATGATTTTCCCGTCTTTAGTGGCGCGTACCGGAGTCCCGTCTGGCACATGGAAATCGATGCAATGTAAGAAGGGGCCGATATGCGATTCCGGACTGTTGCCACAAACGAAAGGGCCAAGCATGAATACCGTTTCGGGTATGTGGGCTTTGGTTATACGCTGCCCTGCAAGTCTGGCCGTGTGCCTAGCGATCTTAAGAGGGTAAATATAGCGGCCCTTACTCTTCTCGTTGTCCCAGAGCGGGTTCTTTGCCCATTGCCGTAACTGTTCCATCTCGACACCCCTAAATCTGCCTCGTTCTTGTTGTAGTGAGCTGTCTGACATCCTTCTTATTATACTTACTCCACGAAACTAAAGTTACATCACTGTAGTTAATTTGAAAATCAAGGTGGCGCATCCTTCGCGGGATGCGCCACACGTTTTTCCGAAACCAAGGCTCAGTCTTCGAGGTCGTCTTCGAACCGTTGGAAGAGCGCCACCGCTTCCTCGTTCGTCTGTACCCCAAGGTTAGCGCGTATTATTTCGAAGGTCCTTTGCATCGATCTAACTTTCGCCAAGGAGGAAATCTCGCTCAGCGGTTTCCCCTCGGCAAACCATCCTAAATACATGAGATGAGATGGCAATAAGGTCTTCAGTCTCTTCAACTTTTCCCCCGCTTCGGCGGCCCCTGGAGCCGTATCGAACGGTAGGGATTTACTCATGTACGTCACCTCCACGATTGTTTTGTCCAAAAACATGATACCGTACTTTAGCGAAATACAAATACTATGAATTTGAAAGAAACGTACAATCGCATAGCCGAGGATTGGCACCGCGACCACTCGCATGATGACTGGTGGATAGAGGGTACCGACACGTTTATAAAAAAGCTTTTACCGAGCGCACATGTTCTTGATGTCGGTTGTGGTAGCGGCGTGAAGTCGAAATATCTTATCGCGCACGGGCTCAAGGTCACGGGTATCGACATCTCGGATAAACTGCTCGAGATAGCAAGACGCGAGGTGCCGGCGGGCGAGTTTAAAGTGTTCTCGATGACTAATCTTGACTCGATGCCAGAGACTTTTGATGGGGTTTTTGCACAAGCGTCGCTGCTTCATATTCCGAGAAAAGATGCGGGTAAGGTGGTAGGCAAAATGGCCGAGCGGGTTGTCCCGGGAGGGCTTCTCTATATCGCGGTAAAAGAAGTACGCACCGATAAGCCGGAGGAAGGGACTCTTAAGGAAGATGACTATGGGTATACATACGAACGATTCTTCAGTTATTTCACGCAACCGGAGCTGGAGAAATACATGACTGGTGCGGGGATGGAAATCGTTTATACAGATCGCCATCAGACGGGTAAAACCGTGTGGCTTCAAATTATCGGGAATAAATGATACTCTGATCTGTAAGGGCCCTTAGCTCATCTGGTAGAGCGCCTCATTTGCAATGAGGAGGTAAGCGGTTCAAGTCCGCTAGGGTCCACAAAAGACACAATTAACCTGCCTTGCGGCAGGTTTTGTGCTTTTGTGGAAGCCGCAGCGATGGTCGGCTAGCAAGCCGACCCGCGAGGCGGGGTCGAGAAATTTTGTTTGTGACGACAAACAAAATATTCGTGACCACAAATAACGACAGAAAACCTCCACTGCTGGAGGTTTTCTGCGTTGTGGATGGCGGAGGCATATTTTGCCAGCAGGCAAAATGTCGAGCCGGGGTCGCGGAAATTCAATTGCATCGGCAATTGAATTATCTGTGACCACAAAACCTGCCTTGCGGCAGGTTTTCTTAATTTGTGGACATTGTGGTACTGTCAGCACGGAAACATATCGTTTGGAGGATTGCCATGACCGATTTAAACTCGGCTCCTGTGCCTGAGGAGACCTATACCTTCTACCATCAATGCTTTTGCAAATGGTGTCGCAAAATCATAAGTACCCCAATACAGAAGAAGGCGAGCGATATTGCTAGCAATAAGCGAGAGAGCGTTCTCGCCCAAATCAAGCAGGGCGCGAAGTTGCTTTGGCCCTACGATCCAACCGAAGAGGAGGCCGCGGAGATTGCCGCCTCTGCCACATGTCCCAACGACCCAGAGCATAAATTGGAATTCATATGGGCTATAGGTGCGGCGTAATACCTCGTTTCTCTCAATGCCCTTATGTTCAACTCGCACTTGCCGTCCGATTTTCCGGGCGGCATTTTTCTTTCCCAAACAGGTTCCCGCGCCGCACCACAAACGTAGCGATGGTGCGGGCTCACAGAGCATTGGCTTTGCGCTTCCAATTTAAGGAGGTGATACGCGAGCTCGCGAATCTCGGAATCTAGAAGACCTTAGTCGGGCCGCCGGGAATCGAACCCGGTCTGCACGAACCCGAATCGTGCGTACTACCGGCATACTCCGGCCCGGTGCGCTCTGCAGATTCTCTCCCTACAGGAGCAGTACACCTTGCGGATTTTTTTGTTTATATTCGTTCCAAAAAATACTCGCAAGGTCTTCGAATCCTGCACGCACGCCTCCCAGGCGTGCTAGAGCGCACGCACATGGAGACATGCTTGTGCGCTCTGCAGGATTCGAACCTGCGACCTTTCGCGTGTGAGGCGAACGCTCTAACCAACTGAGCTAAGAGCGCGCTCAGAAACGATAGCAGATGACGGCTTGTTACGCACCACTTTCGGGCTACCGGGAATCGAACCCGGTCTACATGCACCCCATGCATGCGTACTGCCGGTATACTATAGCCCGTTGTTTTTCTACTATATCGTACTTATGTTAACATCGCCGATGTTCGGGCCCTTAGCTCAGTTGGTAGAGCGCGTCATGAGTACCGGTAGAAATTGGGCCTATAGTAAAGTGGTATTACGCGTCATTCGCATTGACGAGGCTCGGGTTCGATTCCCGATAGGTCCACAAAATTAAAGAGCCGTAATCGGCGACTATAATTTTGTAGGATGTCGTAATTCTTATTACGGCCCCACCAGGCCAGAAAAAGCCGGATTAGTCCCCGGCTTTTTCTGTGCCTTGGTGGACGTCGCAGGAGGAGTCGAACCGCGGTGGGGGATAACGCACTTTTCATTAAAACTTTCCTGATAGAGTCATCTCAGAAGATCACTATAGGGGGTTACCATGGGCAAAAGGAAAGCGGGGGAAAACATTTTGCGCGGTACTATATCCGTAACGGTGTGTTTAGGGGAAGGCACCGATCTTACTAATGGCAGACCAGGTCGTTATGAAGTAAGTGGTATCTTTTGTAATCTGAAAACGTACGGGGAAGGGGCCCTCGTCTTTGATTTTGGGAGCGCCAGATTTACCGTCAGTTCCGTGGAGGAACCTCTCCCGGAACTAAAATCTGGGAAGAAGTACCGCCTCATACTCAAGACTCTTGGGAAGCACTCGCTCTTTCGAGACAAAAGACCTCGAGACGTACATCTGGTGGGCATCTATTGATGCCTATCATCCACCAGAAAAGCCGATGCTCCGCGCATCGGCTTTTTGACCTCTGTGCGTCCCAAAGAGCCATATAACCTGCCATTTTATAGGGTATTGACAGTTCGACATAAAGGGCGTATACTTTACTGCGGAGGTTTGGAGAGATCTCCGAATCAATTTGACCATTGGGGACAAAAAATGAAAGTTGCAATTGGACTCGGTCTTGCCTTCGTCGGCCTTTTTATTCTTGCCGGCGCCAGCGGCACTGCCGACATCGCTGCATTGCAGGCCGCCTCGGGCGGCACTCGGGAGGCCGCTCACGAAGGGTCCTTCCTGAGTTTCTTCCTCATGATGATGCTTGGTCTGGCAGTCTTCCTCTTCGGGATCTTCTGCCTCCTGAGCCCGAGCAGTGAGCCGCCGTACCGCCGTTTTCAAAGGAGATAACAGACCTAGGGACGTAACCCCGGACTCATGAAGAGTCCGGGGTTCCACTTTTCCATAGAAATTTTTGTAGAAACAACATTTTTGTGTATAGTAAAAACAGATAGTGCAACAAACGAAATGAGAGGAGGGTCGCGTGAACCACACGCAAAGCCAGGACGATAGTGCTCCGGCACAACGGATGTGTCCACGGCGGAAAAGAAACTGCTACTGGATTCTTGGCATTATGGCCATGAACGCTGTGGCGATAATAATACTCGCCAAAATTTTCTTCCATTAATGTCTTAATGATCTTTAAAGTAGAGCCCCGGCTAATGGCCGGGGCTTACTCTTTATTGAAGGCAGGTTCCGCCTCTGGCGGGACCTGCCTTCAACTCACTGTTACGGTTACGCGTCGGACTACTTCAAATGCGCTGAGACGAGCTTTGTCATCTCGAACATTGTGACTTCTCCTTTACCGCCGAAGATGGCCTTCAATTTGTCATCCGCGAGGATATTTCTCTTGTTCTGAGGATTCTGAAGGTTGTTCTTCTTGATGTACACCCAAAGCTGTTTGACTACTTCGGTCCTCGGCATCGGGCCTGCGCCAACGACCGCCTCCAGTTCAGGAGAAAGCGTGAGAGGTTTCGATAGAGCTGAATTTATTGCCATAATGAATGTGATTGTATTAATACTAACCTGACGTATCCAGTATATAGCACAGGCAAGCCAGATAGCGAGCCCCCTTCAGGGGATTGCGCTTTTGTGGATATATCTCATACTGGTTTCAGACACAGTCAGTGCGTTGCAATTCCGCAACGCACCTTTCCATGGGGAGGACGGAATGTCGGTCGTTCACACAGCACTTCCTGAATCCGATTCTCCTCTTTGGAGAATCGGGCTCTACCATTGCAAGCGGGTTGCTCGGCTTCAAGTTGGCAATCGTCTTGCTGCCAAAGACACCGCAGAGCGTTTGGACAATCTTCTTCTGCTTGCCGGTTTTTCCGTTATTCGTTCCGCTATTCGTAGGAGAGCCCCCTCCGCTCAAGGGGACTTCGATACGTATTCGAAGGAGAGCGAGCACGGCTATACCCACAAGGTCTCGATTGGTCAATCCTCAATCGTCTTTCACACCTACCCGGAGTGGGGGACGGTAACTATCAGCATCGAAACCTGCGGCGATCTCGCCTACTGTCGAAACGCGATGCATAAACTCGTTGATTCCTCGAAATTGTTTTTCGGGGCGGTGGAGTTTATCGTGGTGGAGGCACCAGCCCTTCCGCTGGTATACCGAAAATAATACCCATGCACGGTCACGGTCTACAGCAAAGAAAGGGACGCAAGCAATTGCGTCCCTTATTGTTTTACTGGCACTGACTTGTTTGTTATTGTGGAAAATATGCACGAAGGCATCTCAGTCGTCCTCAAGGCGGAGCAGCTAGGCTCCGTTTTCGGTTTTCCCATCACCAACTCGCTCATCATGGCATGGGTCGTGATGGCGCTTCTCATCGGCCTTGCCTTTTTCTTCGGCCGCTCGCTCGCGCTCGTCCCTGGGAAGCTTCAGGCTGGCGTTGAATGGGCTTTCGAGGGCGTGCTCGCGTACATGACTGAGGTATTGGGGAGTGAGGCGCTCGCTCACCGTTTCTTTCCTCTTGTCGTTTCAGTCTTTCTCTTCATCGCCTTCATTAACGAACTTGAGTTTTTCCCCGGCATTGGCTCAATTGGCATCATGCACGGCTCAGAGTTCCTGCCTATTCTGCGCGCGCCGACCACGGATCTCAACTTCACGCTCGCGCTCGCTTTGATAGCCTTCTTTGTTATCGAGATCACCGGCATCGCGACTCTCGGTTTTTTCAAATATGCCAAAAAATATGTTAATCTGACTTCGCCGATCGGATTTGTCGTTGGGCTCATTGAGCTCATAAGCAATCTTGGTCGGCTCATCTCATTCTCATTTCGTCTTTTCGGAAATATTTTCGCGGGTGAAGTGTTGGTCCTTGTCGCCACATTTTTTCTGCCCTATATTCTCCCGGCGCCTCTGATGGGATTTGAAATGTTCATCGGCCTCGTGCAGGCACTCGTTTTCTCGATGCTGATATTGTTCTTTGTAAAGTTGGCAATTATGGACCCACACGAGGCACACTAGCCGGTGCGGTCTGGAAGCCTCAGCTACTTCGTCATGGGTCCCAACGATTTCCGGAGACGTATGAAGCATACGGCAAAGGAAATCGCTCGCCCACTTCTCGTATCTGAAGCCTTCCCGTTCCGCACCGGGGCAGTTAGTATCTTCGTGTGGTTCCGGAATCCCGGGCCATTTATCATCTTACGCAATTTCAGTATGGACATAGAATCAGCACGCATGATCGGGATGGCGCTCGCGGCCGGTCTCGGCGTCATCGGGCCGGGCATTGGCATTGGTCTCATCGGCGGCGGCGCCATGGAGGCCATTGGAAGGAATCCTGAGGCGTCCGGAAAAATCGTCTCGAACATGATCCTCGCGATCGTGTTTACCGAAGCTCTCGGTATCTTGGCACTCGTTGTCGCCTTCATCATTAAGTTCGTTTAGAAAATCAAAGAGCACAGCGACTATGATTTTCTTAACCCCAGCCCCACTTTCGCGTGACGCTATGGAACTAAATCGAAATCATGGCGGATACGTGATTGATGTATCGGCGACGCTGCCCCGAATAGGGGCGGGCTATTCGCCCGCGCGTCGCCCCGACAATTCTCCTGCGAAAGTGGAGCGGGGTGTAAGAGACTCTAACCTCATTTCATTCGTTAACAGTCTCTAACATGCAAGAACTCTTTGCGGCATTCGGTATCGACTGGCACCTGCTCATCGCGCAGGCAGTGAACTTCGGCATCGTGCTGGTGGCACTCTGGTACTTTCTCTACAAGCCGGTACTCGCCATGCTCGCAAAGCGCCAGCAAGTTGTCGCAAAGGGCGTTGAGGATGCGAAACTTGCGGAGAAGATGTTGGCGAGCGCAGATGACGAAGCTCTCACGCGCATAACTTCAGCGGATGCCCAAGCAGAGTCAATTGTCTCTGCAGCACGGGAATCTGCTACCGCGGAAAAGGTCCGCCTTCTGAAAGAAGCCGAGACACGCGCTGCAGCTGTTGCAAAAGACGCCGAAGCACGCGCCATTGAAGTGGCCGCACGTGCGCGGCGTGAGAGCGAACAAGAGATCGCGCGGCTCGCCATCCTTGCCGCTGAAAAGGTAATGCGCACCAAAGTATGATCTCAAACTACGGCGCATTCATCGCGCACTTGAAGCGTACCGGCCGAATGAAGCTCCTGCCGCAAGTGCTTCGGGAATTAAAGAGTGAGCGGGAGCGCGCCGGAAAGTTGACACTCAGGAAGGAGACCGCAGAAGAGAATCCGGCACTCATTTCCGGCTGGCGCACTCTTGAAGACGGGATTCTTACCGATCACACCGGCAAGAGCGCACTCATAGCTATTTATAAGAAGATCACTCATGTCTGATATGGAATCCATAATTAAGAAAATTGAGGCAGAAATTGCCGCATGGAGTCCCGAGGGCGGTACGGTGGAAGTGGGTATCGTACGCGCGACTGGCGATGGCATTGCGGAGATCGACGGTCTCGGGAATGCCGTCATGTCCGAGATGGTACTTTTTGATCCGACGTTCGATCGCACGCTTGCTGAAGCGTTGAAGGATCCAAAACCACTGTACGGTCTCGTTCTCAACCTCGAAGAAGATGGTGTACGCGCGGTTATTCTCGGCGATGCCTCGAAGATCTATGAAGGAATGCTGGTGCGGCGACTCGGACGTCTCCTCTCCATCCCGGTCGGTGATTCGCTCGTCGGTCGTGTACTGAATCCGCTTGGCGAACCGGTTGACGGTAAGGGTCCGTCGGGAGCTAAGGACGTGCATCTTATCGAACGCGAAGCATACGGCGTTATTGACCGCGCGCCGGTGAACGTTCCTTTGCATACCGGTATTAAAGCGATTGATGCGATGATCCCAATCGGCCGCGGCCAGCGCGAACTTATCATTGGAGACCGCGGTACCGGAAAAACTTCTATTGCGATCGACACCATCATCAACCAGAAGAGCGAACCGGTAGCGACACGTCCGATCTGTATCTATGTCGCCATCGGTCAGAAGGAGTCAAAGACGGCAAAACTGGTCGCCGAACTCGAGAGTCGCGGTGCGATGGAGTACACCATCGTCGTGACGGCTCCTGCGTCTGCTCCGGCAGCACTCCAGTTCCTTGCGCCGTTCGTCGGCGCCGCCATCGGCGAATATTTTATGGAGAAAGGGAAAGATGCTCTCGTCGTCTATGATGACCTTTCGAAACAGGCGGTTGCCTATCGCCAGATGTCGCTTCTTTTGCGCCGTCCGCCGGGCCGCGAAGCATATCCTGGCGATATTTTCTATTTGCATTCGCGCCTCCTCGAGCGCGCGGCAAAATTGTCGAAAGAGAAGGGCGGCGGTTCCTTAACGGCACTTCCAATTATCGAAACGCAGGAAGGCGACGTCTCCGCCTACATCCCGACGAATGTTATTTCCATCACCGATGGACAGATTTATTTGGAGGCAGACCTCTTCAACAAGGGCCAACGCCCGGCCATCAACGTCGGCATCTCGGTCTCGCGCGTGGGTAGCTCAGCGCAAACGAAGGCGATGAAGAAGGTGTCAGGCAAGATCAAACTCGAACTTGCTCAGTTTCGCGAGCTTGAGGCGTTCATGCAGTTTTCGTCCGACCTCGACGCCGAGACGAAAAATCGCATTGATGCCGGTCGGCGTATGACCGAAATACTGAACCAGGGACGCGGTGTACCGCTCCCATTTGAGATGGAGGCGGCGGTCATATTTGCAGCCACAAACGGCTACTTGAACACATTCCCGCCGGAAGAGATCGGTGCCGCCGAGACGAAACTGCAGGACTACCTTTCTCGAGAAGCGGGCGGCGTGCTCATGGCCATCAAGGAATCAAAAGAGATCCGCGAGGAATCAGAACACACGCTTCGTGCGAAGCTTGCTGCATTCGTCGTGCGCCATGAAAAATTACAAGGTTCAACCTTGTAGAAATCGGTGGCGTACCTATAGGACTATATGGCACTAAAAGATATTAAAACTAAGATTAAGGCTACCGCACGAACACATAAGGTGACGCGGGCGATGGAGGCTGTTTCGGCCGTGAAGATGCGCAAGACGCAGGGTACCGCGATTGCGGGACGTTCGTATGCACGCGCAGCGCTTTCGATACTCGCCCGCCTCTCCGGAAGCGGCTCGCTCAAGGGTCACCCACTTATGCAAGTTAGGACATCCGATGTCCTAACTTCGAAAATTGCGCTAGTGATTATCACGAGCGATAAGGGGCTCGCGGGGGCACTCAACAGTAGTGTTATCAAAGCGGCGAGCGATGCTATTGCTTCGTACCCGGTTTCTGCGGTGACGGTGTATGCCTACGGCAAGAAAGGCCAGGAATATTTTGCGCGCCGTGAGTACCGGATCGCCCGTGCATTTGAGAATAAAAAAGACGCCATCGAGCTTTCCGTCATGGAAGAACTTTCCTCGGAACTTTCGCATGACTTCGCGGCGGGAGCATATGACGAAGTCCTCGTGGCGTATAGCAACTTCAAATCAACCTTCGAGCAGGTGCCGGCCGTTCGTCGCCTGCTTCCACTCGCGCTATCGGACATGGAACAACTTGTGAAAGACATTGTGCCGGTAAAAGGGAAGTGGAGCGAACTCAAACCCATCACTTCTCCCGCGGCGTATTCAGTCGAGCCGGCCGGCAGTGAAGTATTGAATTATCTGGTGCCGCGCCTTGTTGCCGTCTCGCTCTACCACTTCCTGCTTGAGGCGAAAGCCTCTGAACATTCTGCACGCATGGTGGCGATGAAGAATGCCTCGGATAAGTCGAAAGAGGTCGCGCATGACCTCACACGGCTCTTCAACAAGATCCGTCAGGCCGGCATCACACGCGAAGTATCCGAGATCGTCAGCGGCCGTGAGGCACTCGCTGCATAATCTATGTACTCTGGTGTCATTATTAAAGAAAGTCTTCAGAACCCAAGTATTCTTGGGGCACTCGATACGTCAAATATTCGTGTGGTTGAGATTGATAATCCGGCGCCCGACCAATCTCCAACGTGGACGCTAATTGACTTCGAAATTCCTGAAGAAAAAGTGCAAGGCGCTGCCGAGCTGTTCGCTTCTGCGCTCAAGTCTGGGACGTGGTATATCGATATGAATAATGCCGAGGAAGTATATGTGATTTTCAAGGGCAAGATTCTCAAGTATAAAAAGGGAGATGAGGATGGGAAAAATAGGATTAAAGAATACGCTCGGTCGCTGGGCACCCCAGAAAGTCAGTTAGGGTGGGGAGAATAACTTAATTTACTACTTATGAAAGGAACAATTACAGAGATCATCGGGCCAGTCATAGATGTGCACTTCAAAGAGTCGCGTCCTGCGATTGCCGATGCGCTTGTCATTGAGAAGACTGACGGACACGGTCGTATCGTGCTCGAAGTTGCCTCGCATCTCGGCCTC
>JAKFXG010000029.1 GCA_021731495.1 Candidatus Parcubacteria bacterium
GCACCTCCCTGTCTGACGTTAAAGACCCAAAGCATCCGGAAGCCTCCGAGCACTGCTTAACATATTAAGGCACACCTCTTCCAAAATTGCAAGGTTTTGCGTAAAATCAAAGAAGAAGCCCCGACGGTGTCGGGGCTTCAAGAACAGAAGGATTCGAGCGTTATTTCTGACCGGTTGCAATGATGTATGCGCCGGCCGTCGAAAGAGTAGGATCGAGAGAACTTAGTAGAGCACGATCCACAGCAACGATTGATTCTTCGATGCCGGGACGGCCTTCGAACAGTACGGACGGAAGGATCATGCTCATTGCGGGATACGTGAACATCTTCAATCCGGAACTCTTCCCAAGAAGCGCGCCGACCTCGTCCATCGTGTAGCGACGTGCGTAGACTGGCATCTCGCGACCCGTTTTCGGATCGTACACTTCAAGACAGTCCTTGTAGATGTTGATTGACGCAGTGAGACCGACGAGCCACGGGATGAATTCCCATCGGTATGCAAATGCCTCTTTGTTATAGAAGGAGAGGAAGAAGCGTCCGCCAGGCTTGAGCACGCGCATGATTTCCTTGATAACTCCTTGTATGTCGCGCACGTCGCTCGCCGTACCAAGATTCATGACAGCATAGGAAACCGTGCCGTCTTCTATCGGGATTCCCTGTTCGACGTCGAGCTGCTCGAACGAGACTCGGGCATCAAGAGCCTGCTCGCAGGACTTCGCATACGCCCGGTCGACCATGTGGGAACTGATGTCATAGCCAATCGAGAACTCGAAATGCCGGCAGAGCGGTAGTGTGAGTGTTCCGGTCGCGCATCCGAGATCGAGCAAAATATCACGATGTGGTAACGTCGCGACCTCACTCTCGATAACCTCCCTTTCAAAACGCTTGTACGCTTGCGTTCCGAAGTGGCCTTTGTCGTAATCTTTGTCATACGAGGCTGCCCAGTGTTCGGCAAGAGTGATGAGGTTCTTTTTCTTGATCGCGTACTCTTCTTCCTCGGAGAGGATCGTATCCTCCCCGTTTGTCGCAGCTTGCTCCCGTTGCTCCAATTGGTCATGACAGGACTGCAAGATGAGGAGAGATTCGAGTGACGCGGCGAAGTTCGGGTTGAGGCCACTTTGTTCGGCCTGCTTTCTAGCCTCTTCCACGCGTTCCTTTTCCTTTGGGCCGCGGATGATATGGCCATCAGACCTGCCCAAATCAGCTTCTTCACGTTTACGTCGCTCGACTTGGAGCGCGAGCGCCATGCGGCGCTTCGCGATGTCGAGCATCAGTGTATCGACTTTCCACAGGCGCTTTCCCAATTCATCAAGACTTAAGGTAGTTTCCATCGCCTTATCCTTTCAAGGTGCTAATGGCGTCTGACGGAAAGATACAACTCATCACAATACATGTCAAAGTTGACATGTCAGGACGATTAGGGCATTATTGGTTTGGGTGTTTTATGTTTTTTCACTAGGGAGAATGTGTAATGACCGCCATCGCAGAAACAACCGTACTGTCTGGAATCCGGGCAACGGGACGTCTTCACTTCGGCAACTTCATGGGTGCCGTCCGGCACTTCGTGACACATCAGCAGCATGGAAACCGCTGCATGTACTTCATCGCTGACCTGCACACTCTTACGACCCTCAGGGACCCGGAAGAGCTGCGTGGAAACGTGATTGAGATCGTCAAAGACTATCTCGCGGCGGGGCTGAACCCAAACGACTCCATCATCTATGCTCAATCGAGCATACCGGAAATATCGGAGCTCTCGTTGCTACTGTCGATGATACAACCGCTTGGAGAACTTGAGCGAATACCAACCTTCAAGGACCTGGTGCGCAAAAACTCTGACAACGTCACTCTCGGCCTCGTATCGTACCCGGTCCTCATGGCAGCGGACATCCTCGGACCGCAAGCGACCCTCGTACCGGTCGGGGAAGATCAGATCCCGAATGTGGAACTCGCCCGGAACATGGCTCGTCGTTTCAACGACCGCTTCGGAACAACGTTTGCCATGCCCGAAACGCTGAAGGAGATGATTAAAGTCCCGGGGCTCGACGGCGAGAAGATGGGAAAGTCGGAAGCGGATAATGCGATCGACATCAACGCACCCATCGATGTCATCCGCAAGAGGTACCTTGCGCGTGGAATAACGGACCCGCAACGCATGCGCACTTCGGATCCGGGTGACCCTTACAACCGTTGTCGCTCGGTCTACCCTCTCCATGAACTCATCACCCCGGGAGAAGCCGACTCGCGCACAATCGCGAAAGAGTGCCTAGCCGCAAGCATCGGTTGCGTCGAATGCAAAAAACGCTTGGTGGACAGCATCGCTGCAATTCTGGAACCTTTTCAGGAACGCCGCGCGGCTCTCACCAAGAAAGACGACTATGCTCGGGAAGTGCTTCATGAGGGCGGCAAACGTGCCCGCCGTATCATCGCCGAAACGGTCGAGAAAGTCCGCGAAAAGATGGGAATCATCGTGTACTAAGAAGTGAGCCCGCCCAACCTTGGTTGGACGGGCTCTATCTGTATTTCGACATCATGTTGAAAGTCGATCTACCGCACGTAATGTGTCACACTGCTCGTGGGGCAACACATTACCAAGAACATTGTTTAAAACGGTGACAATGCCCCGCGGCTTGCTAATAGGGTCAATACGAATTACGAACCCTTTCGCACATCGTAGGAGCAGCATGTTTTCCACACGTTCCGAATGAAAGCAGGCCTGCGCGAGCTTAATCGCTGCTGCCTCGGTAAACCAGTGAGAAAGGAAGAATCCTGAATCACCAGCATGCTGTCCAATTACTCGAACGATGTCAACAGCACCACCAGACAGATATAGTCTGAGGGCATCGAGAACGGTTGGGAGCTCCTCTTCCGCATGTTCAGCAGAGAGGAACATTCGGAGGCCAAGGTCTACGTATTCACCGGCGCGGAATCCAAGACATTCAATCGTGAATTGATTCCCGAGGATTCTGCTGTTGCGGACGTATTCTTCAAGTCCAGCTAATGGATGTCCTCTCTGTGGGTCCGCATCTACGAGAGAACGAGCACTGTATATACCCAAGATTACTCTTCGAGGAGCGGTGGTGATGCGTTCAACGATTTCGTGTATCGGACCCGGAATGACATCCACGAGAACGGCCTTCTCGTGATACGAAGCAAGAGACCCTTCCAAGGCCGCCCGAGTCATCGCAACAGACAAATCATTGAAGAAGACCTTCTGTGGCTGTTGGCCGTGGCGCTGAAGAGTATCAGTCACGATAAGGGGATCACGACAACCATTCGCGCCGCCGAGCGTTACGACATCTTCGGCTACATAGCCACATGAGATGAAATCGTCGCAAAGAGCCGCAACAAGTTCGAGTTCCCCTGCATTACCTTGTGTCATATCAGCTTCCTCGTAAGCGGGCGCCTGGCAATCCCAGAATACTTGCTGCCCAGCACGATTCAGTTCAGGTACTGGCCACCCTCTCTTTCTTGGGAGCTTGTCCATGATACTCTCTCCTATTTTTGCAAAATAACAACAATATTCTTCAGTGTTCTTCGGTGATTATACAATTAGACTAGTATGCAAGCAAATCATACTTAGGCCCGATGCATTTTAACCGGACGGGAAATAAAAGTGATTTCTTCCGATATATCTTTAGCTGTTCCACGCAGACTTGTTGGCATAATCAAATGTCCATTAAAAACGGAGCGAATCTCTTCCCCTTTTGCATTCCGTGCAAGCAAGTCACCTTTATGTATTTCTTCGTAGGATTTAAAATCCTTGACGAGGTCAAACGAAAGATCTGGGAACGTAACTGAGTCATCAATATAATATTCTTCATACTCCGTGGTAACTGCCTGTTGTGTATGCGGCAGCATATCGAGATTTTCAAGTAACGCCATAGCGCAGGTCGCTGCTCGCTCGAAAGAGCGAGGGTCCGTGTGTTGGCCAGCCTCAATAGCAAAAATCTTTGCATCTGATTCTGGCTTGCCATAGAGGGCAAATGCGGGTAACCCAATTTGAACCTTATCAATGTTGGATATAAGTTTTTTTATTGGGAAACCGTGAACCAGGTTCTGAAAAAACTTTTCTCCTCTACTTATAATCATTGGATCGCTTGGGTCGAGCGTACTATGGACATCAAGTCCGAACTCAAAACACTGCCAAATCGGAAGCAGTTGTTTCGTGCGCAGAACTTCATACCGACTGTCGTCTGGTAGACGCAAAACTTCTTTTGGAAGTCGGTTCATATTTATATCGCAGTAGCGCGACTTGCGAATTTCCTCTTCATTCGTAGCATCAAAGAATTTTTCAGTGGCTCGTATGTTATTGATAACTAAGTATAAAGTCCCACATCTTAATGTTTTTTCTATATTTTTTTCCTTCAACAAATACTCAAATATTGCAAGCCCACTTGGCTCATTTCCATGTGTGCAGGCAGTGATGCCTACTATGGGCCCAGGGTTCTTGCTTTTGATACGCATAACTCCTGGTATGCCCTCATACTGCATTTCCTTAAAATGCTCAAAAAGAGTGACCAACGCGTCTGACACTATTCTTGGCATATGCTGTTCATAGTAGCGCACATTGCTAATAAAAACGGGGGACGACTTTTGTCCCCCGTTGTCTGCTGCTTGTTACCGATCACGTTGATGAGAGACAGAGATGATGGCAGTAATTCGCCCACTCTACGATGCGATTTATTGAATCTGTTGCGCCAAACATCCGGAACTCAATCGTGCCGTGCACCGAAATCCGAATGAGCGTCCAGCATTTGCGGGGGTCTTGCGCAAAACCCTTCACAAGAGCTGTTTGGTAGTATTCGTCCCAACTCGCGTAGGATTTAGGCTCTGAGTCGGGCGCCATCCGTTTATAAATGGCGAGCCGTTCACCGGAAGATCCGTCACCCATGTCACAGAGGATGCCACAATGTTGAATCACCCTGTTGTAAACACGAAGTGCCATATCATGATCACGCATACCGACGTGGACGTGCGTGCCAATAACTCGACATGCGGCCGAGAGAATTTCGTGAGGCATGTTCTTCGTTAACTCCTGATACCGACCTGTGGGGTCAGGGTAGACATCAAGCGACATATCTTCAGGGCCAACTTCCGTGTGCAGGGCTGAAAAACCGTAACGACCAAGCACGTCCCTCAACTGCTCATCGCGATCTCCAAGACGACTTTGTAGTTCTTGAACACGACACGGCCCTATTCTTGTTTCAATCTGACATGCAGATAGCTCGTACCCAAACTCCGCGCCCTGTTTGATGCTGGAAAGCACTTTGTGCGCTTGCGGAGTGGGAACGCCGTGACCGTTGGCAATGAAACATTCTCGTTCAATGCCAACATACCCGGTTTTATCTTGGTCATAGCTGAACAAGCTTTTGAATGTTTCGATTGCCATGATGCACCTTCTTTGAAAGAACAAATGAAACGGTTTTACAAAATGAAAAACCGCCCTCGCGACACAAACGCATAAGCGCTTACATCGTAAGGGCGGGTCTCCGCGGTGCCACCTTACTTTCCCGCCATATGGCGGACTTTTACCGACTCAGACGCCTTACGGCCGACATCGGTTATCCCATGATTACGGGGGATTCCGGACCTCCACTTGCGCAGAGGCCATCCTGCCTTTTCAGGCGATTCCGGCCCAATCCCACGCTATGCGCGGGACCGAAATCATGGATGTTGCAGTTGTTATGAACGAGTGAATCTGGAGGAAAGGCTACCAAACTAAAAAATAAAAGTCAATAGCCTATGCAAGATAAAGAAAGCGCCGCCCTTGTGGAAGGGGCGGCTTGGTATTTTCATTTCTTATTCAATTCGCTTACGAACATACGCTGTTCGTCCGAGAGATGCGGGAGTGCACCAGTTGTTTGGTATTGCTCCCAGATCGGCTCCCAGTCCTCTCGGAAGACTTCAAGAAGGATCTCGTCGATATATTCACCATCATGCAGGTTGTGCTTGTGGAACCTACCCACAGGCTTGTATCCACACTTAATGAGGTGGCCCGCGCTCTGGGTGTTGAAGACCTTAACACGCGAGATGAGCTTGCGGAGACCGAGGACCATGAAGGAGTGATACATGAGAAGAAGCTTCGCTTCTGTCCCGACACCATGCCCGCGAGCTTCCTTCGCCCCGATGACTGATCCAGTGGTGGCAAATCCGTCTGGCCACTGAACGTTGTGTACGCCCATATGACCGACGTATCGATATGACTCCCTCTTGGCTTCGGTACGCAGGAGTACGGCAAACACCTCGTTTTTGCCCTTGGCCTTGTCGAGGCCGCGAACCCACTCGATACCGCTCGCAAGCGAATAAGGAGGACGGAGAAGAGTTCCCTCGATACCAATGCGCCAATTAGCCCACGGCAGGAAGAGAGGAATGTATTCCTCCTGCATAAGACCGAGCGCCACTCTCACTTTCCCTTTGTAGACGAAAACGTGCTTCATGATTCAATAGCGTCCTTTGGCGCAACAAACTGTAATAGAACAAACGAGAGTAAGAACTCGCACTGCTTTTTTGTATATCACATAGTCATGATTATGTCAAACGACATCGTGACTGCCCCAATTCCCTGTTGTGGGCCATGTTAAAATATTTGGGACTCGACGAGAGATACTATGAATGTCCCCTTTCATGAGCAAGTGACGGATTACACGTGCGGACCCGCCACCCTTCAGATGGTATTTGAGTATTTGGGAAAACCGGAAACGCAGAAACATCTCGCTAGACTTTTAAAAACTGACCCTGCAACGGGAACGAGCCATCTCGAAATGATACGGGAGGCGGAAAAAGGCGGATTTTATTGCTACGTAAATAAAGGCTCGTCTCTCCAAGAGATACAGTATTTCCTCTCCCGCAAACTTCCGGTTATCGTTCACTTTATCGAACCCTCGGGCGAGGAAGGACACTACTCGGTCATTACGGGAATGAAGAACAGAGAGCTTATCTTGGACGACCCCTGGAACGGCAAAAATATAAAAATGAGCATGAAGGATTTCGGGGAACGATGGCACGACGAGCGGAATCACTCCAAGCAGTGGATGATGGTTCTCTCAAACGAAGATTTCGGCCTCGGGAAACAATACCTGCCGGAAGATTCTCAACATACGAAAAACGGACACCACTCGAAGGGTCCGTTCTCTCGTCTACTTACGTTCCTCAAAAAATAACCGCTAGAGTCGTGGGCGACTCTAAGACACTTTCTCGATGGTGTAGGTCTGCTTGCCGTTCGGCGTAGCGAACGTGAACACGTCGCCCTTCTTCTTTCCCATGAGCGCGGCGCCGAGCGGCGAGACGTGCGAAAGCTTCTTCACGCGCATGTCGGCCTCTTCACTGCCGACGATCGTGTATTCATGGACCTCGTCGCTCCCCTCTTTCTTGATGGAGACTTTTGAATTAAAACTGACTTCGTTCTTCTTCTTGCCGTCAGTGACAATCGCGCTATTCTTTAGCATCTCTTCGAGCTTTTTGATGCGCTCCTCGGTCGCGGCCTGCAGGTCGCGCGCTTCCTGATATTCCGCGTTCTCCGAAAGGTCGCCGAGCGAACGGGCGTATTCAAGGTTCTTGGCGATCTCAGTGCGACGCACGGTCTTCAGGTGCTCAAGCTCTTTTATCATTTCGTCGAACTTCTCCTGCGAGACGACGGTTTGTTGTGCATCAGACATACGGTAGTGAGCGCATTGTACTTGCCCAGCCCTAACTTGCAAGCGTGTACGCTACGTTCAATGTCAAAACGATTTCCACTCGGGGTTAAAAACTAGATCGTGTCGTACGCCTGCCATTTTAAAATACGGGCGAGACTTTCGAGCGTACCCGACTTCACGAAAGTCGGAATGCCCAAGTAGCAGTTATTTTTTACGCCGATGGCGATGCCGCCTGAATTGCCGTGCTCTACTTTCGCCGAGGTTACATAGTGCATATCTTCTATGCCAGAAATGATGCCCTCCGTTGCCGTAATCCCCCGATTCGAACCGATGGAGGGGTACCCGAGGACGACAATCTCATCCCCTACCGATGCTTCTTTTTTACAAAAAGAGTTGGAGACCGTACTGCGGGAAGCCTCTCGAAGCAGGCTGGTGGTGGGATTCTGTAATGTGAGGGAACCGAAATCCGTGCGCGTGTCTACTGAAAACTCATTCGCCGAGACGGTGTACGCGCTCCCATCGAGGAACAGAACTTCGCAGGTATCGGTACTGGAGATGATGTGCTTATTCGTCCATATCTGAAGCTCATCGGCACCTGTCTTGACCACCATGCCGGAACCCCACTCCGTCGAAGAAACGTGGCCGTTCTCATTGATCGAGCGGCAAGACACCTGCGGCACCATGGGGCTCCACTGCGTGATAATGGCGGAAAGATTCGCTGAAGTCTTCTCTTTCTGCAGGGAGGCGAGTGTGTGGAGTTGTTTTTCAAGCGACGTAGCAGCGGTTTGAGTGCTTGTTTGGG
The DNA here is from genome assembly GCA_021731495.1 of Candidatus Parcubacteria bacterium. Taxonomy (GTDB): domain Bacteria; phylum Patescibacteriota; class Minisyncoccia; order Phycocordibacterales; family Phycocordibacteraceae; genus C7867-001. The sequence goes on from JAKFXG010000029.1 coordinate 8,439, forward strand.
AAGCAAGCACGGTCGCCTGCAGTTCAGCCACTATCTCCTCTTTTTGGGCAGGCAGATAAAACTGCATCAGATACCCAAGAGATGCGAAAAGCACGAGGAAACCGGCGGCGAGTCCTCCCGCGCCGAATAAAAAGGATATGCGATGTATCTGCACCGTACGTTCCACGCTGAATAATATATGATACTCTATACAGAATGTCAATGCTTCCGCAATGAGGCCCTGTCCGAGTTATTCAGCGGTCGAGGTGGCGGTGCCGCCAACGTAGGGAGAATTTTCGAGATAGAGCGAATCGAAGAGTTGCCGCATGGCGTTCACTGCTTGCCCACCCGTGCCAGGAGGCCCACGCTCAAGCACGACCGCGAATGCATACTGCGGATCATCATACGGGAAGAACCCGACTACCCAGGAATTGTCGTATTGATTACGCGCACCGGTCTGCGCCGTACCGGTTTTCGCCGCCACGCTCACGTATGGCACGTTGATCGCGCCCGCAAGAGCCGTCGTCACGGTCTCACGCATACCTTCCCGCACGATAGCAAGCGCGGAAGCATCGACTGGCACAGCTATGGATGACGGCGTTTGTCCCAAAAGCAACGTCGGGGTGAAAAGTTTTCCGCCGTTAGCCACCGCGGCAATCGCGCGCGCCATCTGAAGCGGAGTCACCTGCACCGAGTACTGCCCTATCGCCGTAAAGTACGTGTCCCCGAGATACCACGGCTCGTTGAAAACTTTTTTCTTCCACGCCGGCGTCGGAATGAGTCCGCTTGCTTCTCCCGACACATTGATGCCGGTCGGACTCCCCAGACCAAACTGCTCGTACCAGTACGCGAGCCGGTCTATGCCAAGGCCTTTCTGAGAACCAAACCCGCCACCGACCGTATAGAAAAAGATATCCGATGACCAGGCAATTGCTTTCTTCACGTCGACTATGCCAAGCGGTTTCCAGCCTTTAAAGACAAACGTTTTGTCCGGATTATAGGGATTGGGCAGTGTGAGGAACCCGGGGTCGTCGATGAGCGTGCGTGGCGTGATGATGCCGTCGGTGAGCGCGCCAGAAGCGACGAGTGGCTTCACGATGGAGCCGGGCGCATAGACGCCCTGCACCGCATGGTCGAGAAATGGACGTCCGAGACTCGTGTTGTATCCGGCGATGGTTTCGGACGGGCCGCCGGAAACCATGACGTTCGAATCGAAGCTCGGATAGGAAACGATAGCGTGCACCGCACCCGTCTGTATGTCCATGATAACGCCGGCGCCGGCGATGAAGCGGCGACTGCTTGCCGTGTCCGCAATTGCGCGCGCGAAGAGTTTCTGGAGATTGGCATCGATAGACAAGCGAAGAATCTCCCCTTCTGAGGCCGGGACAACCATGCCTTCGGAACGAACTCTCCCGAACACGTCTTTCTCGGTAATCAGCTGGCCGTTCTTCCCCGCAAGGAGCGAATCGTACTCAGCCTCAAGGCCGGTAATGCCAGTCATGCTCGTGTCATAATAAATCCCTTTCGCATCTTTTTTTGGATACGAGACGTACCCGACGATCTTGCTAAGAGAGACTATTGGATACGCGCGCCCCATACTGCCATCCGGCCGCGCAACATTTTCGGCGAGCACGACGCCATGCCTATCGGTGATGACGCCGCGCGGCGCAAAGAGCGTCACCGCTTCGAGGCTGTTGTTCGCGCTCTGAGCGGCAAAAACGGCGCCATGGGTGACCCCGAGATTCCACGAACGGACGACGAGAATACTTATGAGGAGCGTGAGTACTCCCGCGAGCACGAGAAATGTCCCCTGTGAGAGCGGTTTTTCAAGTCGTCCTTCGAAACGCGCGCGATCGAAAGCGGGTGCGTTCGACACATCAAGGAATATCTCATCCGGAGCGATCTCCGGGTCCCGCCTTCGCTTCCGTCGCCAATTCATTTCCCTATAATACTCGTCCCATTGGATAACTAAAAGTTGCTCAAGTTTGCCTGCAGCCGCCTCGTTCAAAAAACGAAGTTTGTCACAGCACCAAAATAATTATCTACCGGGGCTCGTCCTCAGCCGACTACGCACGAGGAAAGCAATGATGGTCACGATGGCCCCGCAAATCGTGAAGAGCGGTAGCGCGCGAGCCTGTGGCGTGTAGTAGAGCGTGTCGGCAAATATCCCGACCGCAAGCGGCACCAGCGGTTCCATGCTTGCCGAAACGAGTGCAAGCACAGCAGTGAGGGGCCACGGGAAAAAGACTACCGAAATAAAACTCGACACCGTAAGGATGCCGCGCATCATAGCGAAGAAGCCGACGCCGCCCACGAAAAGGCGTCAAGGAACGCCGCACCGGTGGGACGCAATTCGACCCAGGTCACTGAAAAGAGATTTAGCACGGGCTGGATCTGGAGCGTCACGACGGGTGAAGACGGGTCGTTATCGATACGCACGACACTACCGACGGGAAGCGCTCCCGGACCGGGTACAAACACGGGATCTCCTACCGAAACATCCGCAGAACGCGCAAGAGATGCTTGCATTGTCCCTGCGCCTGACCCGGTGAGCGTCAAGGGCAGCTGGGAGTGTCCGACCCAGCCGTGCACCGTCATGTTCGGCGCAGAGAAAAGCGTCACGCGGGAAAAGTCGGGGAGAACCGATGAGACGACGCCGAGCGGTACGCCGCCCGGGCCGAATGCCGCCGTACCCCTCACGATACCGGCATCCGAACCCGCACCGAGCACGAGTGTGTCATACGGACTTGTGGGCGGCCGGGCGACAACGCCTGCAATGATGCCGCGAGTGGCGGACTCTGAAGTTCCAAACGCTTCGAGACTTTTTACCTTCTCAAGAAGTGCTTGATTATCAGCCGCAAGAGCGGCATTCTCATGTGTTAATTGATCATTCCTCGCGACAAGCGCCGCAGCATCGCCAAAACTGGAAAGAAACGTATGGCTTGCGGCACTGAGCGCGTCCGCGCCGCGAAAGACGGGCGAGAACACATGCCAGAACGCGTTAGGCACCGCAAGCCGGAACACGAGTACCAAAATGGCCGCAACAAGCGTGAGGGAACCCCATGACACGCCCACGGACGAAAGAAGCGAGTTACGCTTCGCTAAGAATGTCCTCTTCATCGATGAAAAAATCAGCGTAGGGCGCCGGATCCTCAGTCACGATACCCGCACCGCGCACGACCGCCGTGAGAGGGTCCGGAGCGACTCGAACCGGCACACCGAGCATCTTCGCGAGCGTCTGCGGCAGTCCGCGCAAAAGCGCCCCGCCGCCGAAAACTGTCACGCCATGCTGAAGAACGTCTGAGAGAAGCTCCGGCGGCGTGGCCTCGATGACTTCCTTCATCGTTTCCATAAGCGCGTCGAGTGAGGGTGCGAGCGCTTCGCGAATATGCGCGTCGGTAAGGGTTATCTCACGAGGGAGTCCCGTCGCGAAGTCGCGTCCACGCACGCTCCGCGAGAGCGGCTCCGTGAGCGATATGACCGCGCCGATAGCTATCTTGGCGTCTTCGGCAGTGCGCTCGCCGATACCGAGCTTGAATTCGCTTCGCACGAAATCGATGATGTTCTCATTGAAGCGATCGCCCGCGACGTGCGAGCTCTTCGCCGCAACGACCCCGCGCAGCGCGATGACGGCGATGTCAGTCGTGCCGCCGCCGATATCGAGCACCATCGTACCGACCGCTTCGTTCACCGGCAGTTTCGTGCCAATGGCGCCCGCGACAGGTTCTTCGAGGATGAATGCCTCGCGCGCGCCTGCATTCTTTGCGGCATCGCGCACCGCGCGGCTCTGCACATTCGTCACGCCGGTTGGCACCCCTATCACCACGCGTGGACCGAATAATTTCGTTCGACCAGTCTGTGCTTTATTGATGAGATAGGCGAGAAGTTCTTCGGTCACCTCAAAGTCGGAGATGACGCCGTGTGAGAGCGGCCGCACCACGCGGATGTGCGCGGGCGTCTTGCCAAGCATCGCCTTTGCCTCCTTCCCCACTGCAACGACCTGATTGGTCTTATCGTTGACTGCGACGACCGAAGGCTCGTTGATGACCACGCCCTTGCCGCGCACGTATACGAGCGTGTTGGCGGTGCCGAGGTCGATCGCAATGTCGTTACTAAAAAGCAGATTTTTTGAGAATTTCGGCATGTTACTTTGCGAGCAATTCCGCGCGCGACTTCTTCTCGACTGCCCCGGTCGCGCGATTCACCACTTCGAAAGAATCCGTCGCGACTGCGTCCCTACCGACCACGATGCGGCGCGGAATACCGAGCAGGTCACTCTCCGCAAATTTCTCCCCGGCGCGCAGATCGCGATCATCGAAGAGGACGTGATGCCCGGCTTTTGTCATATCCCCGTACAGATCTTCCGCAGCCTTTGAAACTTCATCTCCCGGTTTACCCAAAGAAACAATGTGGTGCATGAATGGCGCGACGCTCTCCGGCCAGACCAAACCCTTTTCATCCGACAGGAGCTCCACGATAGTGCCCATGAGACGCGCCGGACCAATACCGTAACTTCCCATAAATACCGGCGATGACTTCCCTTCTGCGTCCTTGAAGGAAAGGCCAAGCGCCTCGGAGAATCGCGTACCAAGCGTGAAGATGTTTCCGACCTCGATAGCCTTTGCTTCTTTGAGACTTGCTTTATCGATACCGGTCGCGGCGTAGACTTCCGCATCGTCATACACCTCTTTATTCAGCGCGAGCCGTTTTTCCTCATCCATATAAATAACGTCCTCCCCCGCGTCACACACAGTTTGGAACTCGTGCGAGTACTTACTGAAGGAGCCGCCGGAAGCGAAGGTGCGGTACGTCTTGTCGCCGATTCCCGCCCGCTTAAACACATTTTCGTATGCGGTGGCGGCTTTCTCATAAAACTCGGCGTGACTCGCCGCATCTTTCGAGAACGAGTAGAGATCTTTCATGATGAACTCGCGGGTGCGCATGATGCCGGACTTCGCCCGTGCCTCATTGCGAAACTTGTTCTGAAATTGATACACATACCGCGGCAAGTCTTTGTAGGACGCGATATGCCCGGCCATGAGTGCAGTGAGTGCTTCCTCGTGCGTGTTGCCGAGCCCAAGCTCGCTGCCGTTCTTCAGCTCAGTCTTAAACCATACGTCGACGACGGCGTCATCCCAACGCCCGCTCTTCTTCCAGACTGTTGGGTCTTGGAGTGTGGAGAGAAGCACTTCTTCTCCACCGATCGCATTCATCTCCTCACGGATGATGGCGATGATTTTATTGAGCGTAAGAAGTCCGAGTGGGAGGAAATCATAAACCCCCGCCATCTCTTTATGGATGTAGCCTGCGCGCACCAAAAGTTGAGCATTCTTCGCGACTTCGTCGGCAGGCGCCTCGCGCCGCGTTTTCGTGAAGAGCCTTGACTGTCTCATCCCGTTAGAAGTCTTACTCATAGTCAAAAGTTATTATCGCGAACATTCGCGTCAAAAAACTCTCGTTATGTACTTGCCCTGGCCGCGGGCTTCTAACGGGACTCATGCAGACTAGTATACGCTCACTCAACCGGCTGGGCAAAAGGATGCTGTGTTCCCGCTACCCGAGGACGATTTTGAAGATGTCGTGAGCGGTGACGACCAGCATAAGCAGAATGAGGAATACGAAACCAACCCCGTTCATCGCGTGGGCAATGCTCGGTTTGATGGGGCGGCGAATGACGCTTTCAATAAGTACGAAAAGGAGCCTGCCGCCATCAAGCGCGGGAACCGGGATGAGATTGATGAGTGCCAGATTGATGGAAATGATGGCCATGATCGAGAGTAGACCACCAATCCCCTCTGCGGCGGCGGCAGTGCCAACTACTCCTGCGATACCCACTGGTCCCGAAACCTGCGACAGGTCAGCTGAGAGGGTGAAAATGCCGTAGAAGAAATGCCACAGACCTACGGCCGTGGCATATATCATGTTCCACGTTACGCTCGCACCTTTCACGATTGCTGAACCAAACGAAAGCGGAACAACGCCCACCGTCAGGACTTCGACTCCAAGTGCGTACCGGGAGGGGTCGGTAGCCGCAACGGCTGCGACAGGCGTTGCGGTAATGACCTTTTCTTCCCCGCCACGTTGAACATCCAGAGTGATGACGCTTCCACCACTTCCACTGACGAACGCTGAGAAACTTTCAGGGTCGACGGCATGCCATTCGCCCCCAGAGTCTTTCGCCGAGATGATGGCGTCGCCGGGGAGAAGTCCCGCGAGCGCCGCAGGCGTTCCTGGAAGGACATTTGCGACTATAAGCTCCGGATGCTGAGCAGTTGCGATCTCATTTTCTGAAAGCGATCGAGGTGCGCCCACGATAAGTGTAGCGGTAATGAGTACATACGCGAAAAGGAGATTCATCGCGATACCCGCGACGAGCACCGCGGCCTGGAGGATACGCGGACGGGATGAGAAAGAGCGCGCCTCTCCCTCACCGCCATTTTCACCAAAAATCTTTACAAAGCCCCCGAAAGGCAGCCAGTTGAGCGTATAGAGAGTATCGCCCACCTTCCCGAGAGTAGCAGCGCGCGGCGGATAGCCGAGGCCGAATTCATCCACCCGCATTCCCGAAAGCTTTGCGACAATGAAATGCCCAATCTCATGCACCACAATGAGCGCAACGATGACGACAATGAAAATCAGGATGCTCATTAGTGCGAAATCTCGGCGTCCTTCTTTTCCAGTACCTTTGCGAGCGCCTCGTTACCGGCATCGATAAGTTTCTGGAGTTCAATTTTCAGACGTGCCAATTCATCCTTCCCCATGCCGCCAGCTTTTTCCGCGGCCTCGAGCCCTTTGAGCGCTTCCGTGCGATGCGAGCGCAACGTCACTTTCGCCTGTTCGGTTTTATCACCTGCAATCTTTAAAAGCTGTGTTCGTCGCTCGCTGGTGAGCTCAGGAAAAGAAACACGCAGTCCCTGATCATCGGTCGAGACACCAATACCGAGATCCGCATCGACGATACCCTTTTCAATCGCCTTCAATAAGTCCTTGTCCCACGGAATGACGCGGAGTGTGCGCGCATCTTCTGTTGAGATGGCCGCAAGCTCTCTGAGGGGCGTACGTGTGCCGTATGCTTCAGGCTTCACCGCATCGAGGAGCGACGGTGCCGCACGACCGGTGCGGACTCCGGAGAGCTCGCGTACGAGCCACTCTTCGGTTTCTTTAATATTTGTCTTTAGTTTTGAAAAGTCGTAGGCCATGAGGTATATGGTCGGTTGGTTGTATGTACCAGTCTATAGCAGATTCTTCGGAATGACGAGGGATAGATGCTCGAGGATCATGCGCACGGGAGCGCTGCGGTCATATAAATAGCTTCGCAGAGTCGCAATATCTGAAAGCAAGGTGGTGAGGACTTCACTTTTCTCGCCTTGCTTGAATTGTCGATACGCCGCCGCCTCAATGCCGTTTATGATGACGATTGCTTCATCGCGACGCTCCCTCCTCTCTTCTTCATCCGTTCCGCTCGTGAGCCTTTTGATCATCGCACTTCGTTTTTCATGAGTCGCCTTCAGAAACTTCTCCGCCGCTTCCGGAATGTAGGACGTCGTACGTCCTACATGGAGTGTCTGGACGCGCGAACGGAGTGTGGGGAGAAGACCACCAAGAGACGGAAGTATGAGAAAAAGGTAGGTCCCGGGAGGCGGCTCCTCAAAGAGTTTGAGCAGCGCGTTCTGCGCCTCATGATATGCACGGCTTGCGGCAATGATGACAACTTTCGTCTCGCCAGCAAAAGGCGCCCCGGCGGCAGTATCCGCCACGCGACGAGCATCGGCCACTGAAAATAGTCCGTAACGCAACACCGCAACGTCGGGATTATTCTCTGCTTGTATCCCTAGTTCTTTTTTTAACCACGTGAGTGCGGCCTCAATCCCCTGCTCCGCCCCTGCTTCGATAATGAATGCGTGGTGCTGCATAGATCAATTCTAGCGCATACTTCCATATTGAAGAATTGACTGTCCAAGGCGAAGCAAAAAGGCCGCAGATGCAAGGCGCAGGCGAGGAGCGGAATGAGCCGTACTTAGGGGTACGGTGAAAGGGTTGAAAAGCGAACGTGTGGAGCTTTTCAAGATCCCGCAACGCAGCAGGTGCGGCCTTTTCGCGAGACCTACTGCTTTGCGAGAATGCTTTTTTGGTAGGTATCCAAATGCTTCAGTGCGATGCCCGTGCCCCGCGCGACACAATAGTATGGATCACTCGCCAATTTCGCGGTAACGCCCGTCCGGCGATATACCAATTCGGGCATCTGACGCAATTGAGAGGAGCCGCCGGTGAGAATGATGCCATTGTCGATGATGTCGGCGGCGAGCTCGGGTGGCGTATCCTGCAACACCTTACGAATTGCCTGTGTCATCTCGCGCAGTTCTCGCGCCATGGCCTGTACGAGGTCGTTCGTTGAAATATCGATTGTGCGCGGTAGCCCCGACATGAGGTCACGGCCTTTGATGCTCATGGAGAGTTCCTCGTTCATGGGCACTGCGGCGCCGACTTTTATTTTGACTTCCTCCGCCGTTTTGTCCCCAATGGCCAGATTGTGCTGCTTCTTAATGTGATCGACGATCGCACGGTCGAGACGGTCCCCCGCGCACTTCACGCTGGTCGAGGCGACGATACCGCCGAGCGATATCACCGCGACGTCAATCGTACCGCCGCCAATGTCCGCGACCATTCGGCCCATTGGTTCGTGAATGGGGATGCCGGCGCCAATAGCCGCAAGAATCGGCTCCTTTACTACGTACGCATTTTTTGCTCCGGCCTTTATGGCGGCTTCGATAACCGCGCGCTTCTCAGTGGAGGTCACACCGGCAGGAACCGATACAAGCACTGTCGGCTTGAATGGATTTCGACCAAGTGCTTTTTTCATGAAATAGCGGAGCATGGCCTCGGTCACGCGATAGTCCGCGATGACGCCGTCTTTCATCGGACGGTACGCGATGATATCGTCCGGGGTACGGCCAATCATCTTCTTTGCCTCGATACCTATCGCGAGTATCTTGTTGCCGCCACGTTTGCCGTGCTCCTTCCCTACTGCTACAACCGAGGGTTCGTTGATGACAACACCCTTACCGGGAATGAACACTAGGACATTCGTGGTTCCGAGGTCGATGCCGAGCTTTGGAGAAAAGAAAGACATTACTTCACTATAGTATCGCTGTCGGCGTCCCCATGCAAAGTTCTTGTGCGGAATGGTACGATAGCCTCATGCAGGGAGAAATTAATTTCGTCGTCGATGGCGGCAAATCGCTTTCAGGAAGGGTTGAAACAAGCCGTTCCAAGAATGGCGCCGTGGCTCTCCTGGCCGCCTCACTTCTCAATCGCGGTCGAACAACGCTTGAGCACATGCCCCGAATCGAGGAGGTGAATCGTCTTATTGAAGTGCTTCGCTCGATAGGGGTTGAAGTCGAGTGGCGAGGTACGAGTGTCGTTATAACGCCGACTGGAAAAATCTCTCTCGAAACTATCGACCGTGCGGCAGCGACACGAACACGCAGCATCCTTATGTTCATCGGGTCGCTTATCCACGTCTTTAAAGATTTTGAGCTTCCACAATCGGGCGGATGCACGCTCGGACTGCGTTCGGTACGACCCCACCTTCTCGCACTCGAGAAATTTGGCGTGGAAATAGAGGCCCTCTCCGGTAGTTATCGCATTACTCATACAAAGCTCTTTCCCGCAGAGGTCATTCTGTATGAATCGAGCGACACCGCGACCATCAATGCACTACTCGCGGCCGCACGCATCCCGGGCACATCCGTCATCAAATATGCATCGGCGAATTACCAGGTACAAGAAACCTGCGGATTCCTGCGTGCACTCGGCATCTCAATCGAAGGCATCGGTTCAACAACGCTCACCATACATGGCATCGCCGAAATCAATACCGATATCTCTTATAGCGTAGCGGAAGACCCCACCGATGCTATGTTCTTCATCGCCGCCGCAATCGTGACCGGCTCCACCGTCACGGTTGCGGCCGCGCCGATTGAATTCCTTGAGGTTGAACTGCTTATCCTTGAGAAGATGGGATTGAAATTCAAAACATCAAAACTAAGATTGTCGGAGAACGGCATCACGAAACTTGCCGATATTTCCATCGAACCTTCCGAACTGGTCGCCTTTCCTGAAAAGATCCACGCACGGCCGTATCCGGCTCTCAATATTGACAATCTCCCATTCTTTGCAGCTATCGCAACGCAAGCGCGAGGCACGACGCTAATCCATGACTGGGTCTACGAGAAACGCGCCATTTACTACACTGAGCTCGACCGTCTGGGCGCCACCACAATTCTCCATGACCCACACCGAATCTCCATTGAGGGGCCGACCAAACTTAAGGCAGCAGAAGTTATTTGTCCCCCCGCACTTCGCCCGGCGACGATTGTCCTCGTCGCAATGCTTGCCGCAAAAGGCCGTTCGACACTGCGCAATGTATATAGCATCAATCGCGGTTACGAAGACATAGTGCATCGCCTCCAATTGCTTGGCGCATCCATTGAGGCGCATACCGACTGACACATACTATGAAATCCATCGGCGAGATGCTCCCTGAGTTTGAGAAGAAAGCGGCGGAAGCGCCAAAAGGACGGAAGCGCCAGACCGAACGCGGTGAGCTCATGCGATTTTTCTTGCGCCACCTAAATCATTCCCGCGCGCACGACGGCATGGCCCCCATGACTATGGCGCACTTGGGCACTGTCCTCGAAAAAATACCGACTCAAGACCTCTATTATCTGAAAAGTGTCTGTAGCCAGGCAAAGAATTTTGGCAAAACATTCTGGTGGGAACTCGATCCAACGAAGCATTAGGCCTTGCGCTTTGAGTCAGCCTGGTGTACAATACTCCCGTGCGACGGTCGCCCCGGCGCAGCACGCAGTACAGGTGCTTCCCCTGGCATCTCCTGCGTTAGAAGAAGGGCGGCGCGGGGAGTTATGGCCCACCGAACTCTCCGCGCCGACCCCCAGAACGCCACCACGGCGTTCTTTTTTTTGCTATAGTCGATACCATATGAATCCCGTTAAAAATCGCGGACGCTTTTACTCAAACCGTGGGACGGGTTCATTTACCAGCCATAACCGAATAGGGTTCGGCCGCAGTATTGATTGCGCGGCCGCGCCCTATTTCTAACGGGATGAAAGAGATCGTGCAAGACGGCGCACTTGTTCTGCGCGAAGTTGCAGAACCTCTACCCGAGGAGCTTTTTGGTTCCCCGGAACTGACGCGCATTATTGCCGACATGACTGAGGCTCTTGAGTACGAGCTTGAGGGCGTCGCACTTGCCGCTCCGCAAATAGGCGTTCCGTATCGCGTTTTTATCGTACGCAAAGACCGCACCCTCCCTCCACCCGAGGTTCCAGAAGGCACTGAACCGCCACCACCCGCTGAACCCGAGCTGGAAATCTTCATCAACCCTGAGATCGTAAAGACATCCCGCAAACGCGCAAAAATGGACGAAGGATGTCTCTCGGTTCGCGGTGTCTATGGGATGGCCACTCGGCATGAGCGCGTCACGATACGTGCGCGTCGTCCGGACGGTTCTGTGTTCATGCGTGGCGGCGGCGGCATCATGGCGCAAATATTCGAGCATGAGATCGATCATTTGAATGGTATTCTTTTCATTGACCACGCGGAGCGCCTCATCCATATTTCTCATGTACCAACCGCATAAGTTCGTTTATTTCGGTACGCCGGACTTTTCAATTCTTGTCCTCGAGGAAATTGCCCGCGCGGGTTTTGTCCCATCGCTTATTGTAACGGCTCCGGACAAACCCGCGGGACGCGGACTTGCCCTTTCCGAATCACCGGTTAAAAAATGGGCGACAGCTCGTGGTATCGAAATACTTCAGCCGGAATCGTTCGATGATGCCGTTGCCGCCAAACTTGCCGTGGCGCACCACGACTTCGCTATCGTCGCTGCCTTTGGAAAAATCCTTCCGCAACGAGTACTTACCCTTTTCCCAAAAGGTGCGCTGAACGTGCACCCCTCACTCCTACCCCACTATCGCGGCACATCGCCAGTGGAGAGCCAAATTCTTGCAGACGAAACCAGCATCGGTGTTTCCGTGATCCTGATGGACGAGAAAATGGACCACGGGCCCCTTCTGGCCCAAGAAAAAATAAATATTTCGGACTGGCCGATCGATCGAAACGGTGCGAATAGATTTTTCTGGAAAGCGGGAGGGGTGCTTCTTGCACGCACAATCCCTGAATGGCTTGCCGGCTCGCCAACACTAACTCCACAGGACGAATCGAAGGCGACTTTTACAAAAAAAACAATGAAGGAAGATGGCGCGCTCGATCTTGCCGCTCCCGCCAGAGTAAATTACCTCAAATACCTCGCATATGCGGGTTGGCCAGGTACGTACTTTTTCGAAGATGGAAAACGAATGAAAATCACGAAGGCATCTTTCACGAACGGGAAATTCATTATCGAGCGCGTTATCCCGGAAGGAAAACGCGAGATGGCATACGCCGACATCGCGAAGAAGTAGACGCAGAGAACGGTCTTTTGATATACTTTTCGTAATCGTTTTATCCGTTAACAACATTCCTATGGTTCAGCAACCCCTCAAAGAGGAAGTGCATGTGCCGGAAGTCGTCTTTAAGACGCGCGTGCGCGACGAATCCATCGGCGGAGACAACCCGTATCGTTGGCAGGATGTCACGAGTGCCGAAATATTCAGCGGTAAAAAGGTGGTTGTGTTCGGCCTTCCCGGAGCCTTCACGCCGACCTGTTCGTCCACGCACGCACCGGGCTATGAGAAAGCATACGATGACTTCAAAGCGCACGGCGTCGACGAAGTGTACTGCGTCTCAGTAAATGATGCGTTCGTGATGAAGCAGTGGGCGGATAAGCTCGGCATCACAAAAGTGAAGATGCTCCCCGACGGCAACGCCGCATTTACGCGCGGCATGGGCATGCTTGTGAAAAAGGAGAACCTCGGCTTCGGAGAGCGCAGTTGGCGCTACTCGATGCTTGTCGAAGACGGCATAATCAAAAAGCTTTTTATCGAACCGGGCCTCTCCGATGATTATCCGGATGATCCATTTGAGGTATCCGACGCCGACACGATGCTTGCCTACCTTAAGGGTAGCGCCGCGTAACAAACGCTATCAAAACAACATGCGCGCGAGGCCTCGGCCTCGCGCGCATGTTGTTTTGATTTCGCCCTTAGCTTCCGAAGCGCACCATCCGCTTGATCGCCGCCCCGCCCCGCTTCATGAGTCTCCGTGTGCGGCCGCGCGAGTGGCGTATTTCGGCCTCGAGCTCGCTACGAACCCTGTCCGCAGCACTTTCAGGCGTCGGCTTCACCGCCTCGGCATGGAAAACTTTGTCATCTATCGTAAGCCGCGCAACGAGACGACAAGGCTGGGACGAGCGCCCTTCGGGCGGTGCTTCCTCAATTTCTATTTCGAGCAATGCGTGATCACCTTTTTCTCCGAGAAGACGCAGGGGCGCCGCAAGCTTCTCTTCAATCAATGCTTCGGCCTCAGGACTGAGTGTGTATTTCGTCGCCTTGATGGTGATGTTCATATGCAGAGTACTAACTAGTAAGTGCAAACTTGCTCTCTGCGCTCGTTCGAAAGAACAAGATGAAGCTCTTATCCTTCGCTCGCTCGCTTGCTGGTAACGCTTATCATTTTAGCGCGCGAACGGTGCCCTGTCAGTATGCGCACATTGCCGAACGGGACCTTCTCCCGCTCGGCAATGATCTCGCGTACGCGGTCATTCGCACGATTCCCGAGCGCGGGCTCTTTAACGGCAATAGTTAAGGTTTCCCCTTCTTCCACCTTTTTGGCGAGATAAACCTCTACTCTCTCGCGTTTGGCACCGGGCGTGACGAATACTTTAATGAACATATATGTGCATGATACCGCCCGTATGGGTATACCCCGTGAGATACCACCATTTAGTATAAGTGGGATATCGCGAAGAGGATATCTCATGGGGTATACAATCAACAGCAGCCATGTTTAAGGACCGAAAAGACGCCGGCAAACAGCTCGCGCGGAAACTTGAGGCGTATTCAGATGGGAATGCCATTGTGCTCGCACTTCCGCGGGGAGGAGTCGTCACCGGGTATGAAGTCGCGAAGGCGCTCTCGGCACCTCTCGACATCATTGTCGTGCGCAAGATCGGCCATCCTTTCAATCCCGAATATGCAGTCGGCGCGACCGATGAGAACGGCGTCTCCCTTTTAAACGAAGAAGAAGCTGAACTGATAGATAAGAAACTGCTGCAAGCGGAGGTTTCTAAGGAACAGAAAGAGGCGGCACGGCGCAGTGCCGCCTATCGGGGAGGAAAGGCACCGCCGGACATTACGGGGAAAACAGCCATTATCGTGGACGATGGCATCGCGACCGGCCTCTCCATGCGGCTTGCGGTGCGAATCGTGAAGACGCGGAAACCAAAGAGAGTGATCGTCGCGGTGCCGATGGCACCATTCGATGCCATCCAGAGTCTCAAAGAGGAAGGCGCTGATGACCTCATCAGTCTCGAACCGCCTGAAACATTTATGGGCGCCGTCGGGGCACATTATGTGCAGTTCGACCAAGTTGAAGATGAGGAGGTTATCAAATTGCTGCGATCGGCCGCCTGAACATTCTCGTCAGTGCTTTGGATACTGCTCGCGCAGATATCTATCAATATCCATTGACTCGTACATCTCAATTCCACGCTCGCTATCCACGAGATAGGGCACTTGTCGCTTCCCTCCCCGGGCAACAAGTTCAGCTGCAATGGCATCATCTGCGATATTTTCTTCTTCAAACGAGATGCCGAGTTCTTTGCCCGTATCGAGTACTTTGCGGCAGTGAAAGCACCCGGTCTTTACATAGAGGGTCAGCATGGATGTCGAGATTATTTTCTTGAGTAGCGGCCCATGAGTCCCGTCTCCGCAATACGAAGCGGCGCCAGTGCATCAAGCACCTCTTTCTTTGTCGCACCCGCAGAAAGTGTGAGCGGGGCATTCAATGCATATAGTTTGAACATGTAACGATGTTCGCTCGGTTCATATTCCGGCGGCGGACAAGGACCCGTGTAGGCTGCATCCCCTCCCGTATTTGCGCCGGCGGTGCCTACCGTCTCCCCTTCAGAGATCTCCCGCGTCTCCGGAGCAATATTGAAAAGCACCCAATGATCGAATACGCCGTCCGGCCGGCGAACCTTTGGCACATCCGGATCATCCATGATGAGCACGAGTGATTTCGTTCCATCGGGCACGCCGCTGATTGAGAGCGGTGGTGAAAGCTTTCGGTCGCCATCGCAGGTGTACTTTGCGGGAATCGTCCCGCCGTTTTCAAAGACAGGACTCGTTAGCGTGAAAGTGGGCATAGGAGAGGATGGATTGCGAATAAATATGGCGACTACAATTGCAAATACGATCAGAATGACTCCAACAGAGACACTGGTTCTCATCCCCTTACTTTACCATTGCTATAGCTGATTTTTCAGCTAGAATGCGAACACGCCCATCCGGGCGCGTGCCAAAGAACATTCCGCGGTAGCTCAGTGGTAGAGCGGCTCGCTGTGGCCCATTTCCTCGCCCCCTTTCAGGTATATAATTTACCCAATGAAGGATAAGAGGAAATACGCCGATAGAAGAGACGAACTCATCAAAGCGGTCGCAAAGCGCAGACGGAAAATTAAGAGCATGGCCATTGAGTACAAAGGAGGCAAATGCCAAATTTGCGGATACTCAAGGTATCAAGGGGCGTTCGATCTTCACCATCTCGATCCGAAACAGAAAGATTTTGGCATCGGTGACAAGGGATATACCCGCTCGTGGGAAAAAGTAAAAGCGGAACTTGATAAATGCATTTTAGTTTGCGCTACGTGTCATCGCGAAGTTGAGGCAGGCGTTACGCAGCTTCCTAAAGAGATTTAGGCTGAAAAACGAGGTGAATTCGGGGAACCCCTAACAGAGGAAATGCTGTGGGCAATCCCGAGCCAAGTCCCGCCGTTGGCAGGAAAGGTGTAGAGACTATCCCGCAAGGGAGTAGTACCGAAGGGTACGAAGCGCCTCGCATCCGAGATTTACGGAAGTAAAAAGGATGATGATATAGTCCATCCCCATTAGTAACATTGGGATAAATGTAACGAGTTGGTCGTAGGTTCGAATCCTACCCGCGGAGCTAGAAACAGCTAGGCCTAATGCGAAAGCGTTGGGCCTAGCTGTTTCTCTCTGTCGGTAGGATTCGAAAGACGCAGCAAGTTTTGCGAGCACGCAAAACAGCGAGTCGGGGTAGCAGAAAAATATGAGCGACGGCGATTATTTTATCTGTGACCGAATCCTACCCGCGGAGCAAATTTGACAAAGAGGAAGTCAAATTATATCGTTATGTAAGATCATTAGATACGAAAGGACAGTAATGTGAACACCGCCGACATAGAAGCCAGTTTCTGGAACGCATGTATTGAAACCGGCGTGAGCAGAACGAATCAAGAGCACGTGCGCTCAATTCTCGCGCCACTAAGGGACAAAAGTTCGATAACAAACTTCCACTACCTGCACTCGCTCCGAGTTGGCCTACTCGCGCGAGAAATTGGTAACTTCGTTTATCACGAAGAAAAACCGCTCTTGCTCGCTGGAGCCTTGCATGACCTCGGGAAATGCCAAACCTGCCTCAACGTGCTTGGGAAAACCGGCAGCTGGAATGACGACGACCAGCGGGAAATTGAAAACCATGTTCTTGACGGCTACCGATTGCTACGCGGCCGTTTTGATATCTCAGCTGAAATCATGCTCTGGCACCATCGATTCCAAGAGGATGGGTACCCGGAGATGTTGCCGCCATTCCTTCATCAATATCGAGAGACGACCAAGTTGTTGATACGAGAATATGGTCGAATCGTCGCTGTTGCCGATGTGTATGACGCCCTTCATCGCGTGAACGAGAAAACCGGCGAAGCGCGAGCTCTTACGAGTGCCGAGATCCGGGGAAAAATGTTCGATTATAATCCGGACCGAAGAAAACTCATCTCTGCGCTCTACACGTCCAATGTACTTGTTTGACACTCGCCTAAACGGAGACCATCCGTTTAGGCGACTTCGTTTTCATACCAAACAGGTTCGAACTTCATCCAGCCAGCGGAGCTAGATTTGACAAGGTAGTTTGCTTGTAATATAAAAGAAAACAGGCTTCGAGCTAATGCTCGTTAGTTCCAACCAGTTTACCGCAGAGGAGATTCGACATGCCTATCGTCAAAGTATGGTGCTTACCGCGGCAGACCGAAGAACAGTTGAACGAACTGCATCAGGACATCGTGAAGGCCGCCGTTGGCGTTCCCGAACTCGGCATCAAGGGCGAACAGCACATGACCTGCCTGTTTCCTTCCGACATGATGAAGTACGGTCTCGGCTCGGAAATAATCGTCGAAATCTTCGGCCTTTTCGAGAAGCCCGAGCGAACTCCGCGTGTCATTGATCTATTCGCGTTCAGAATCGGTCTCGCTGTTGCGAAGCGCTTCCCAAAGGCAAAGATCGAGTGCCTTGTGTATCCGTTCAATCCCGACCACCGTTTCTGGACGTGCGAGTCCTATGAGGACTATCAGCGCCAAGAAGCCGGACGACGTCGGGCGCACATCGAGAACTTTGCAGACGACCATGCTGGCTAAGTGCCGTTCTCTAACGAAAAGTCGTTGGAGGACGGCTTTTTGTTTACCCCAAACAGGTTCGAACCCTAAAGGACTGCTGTTTGCAAATCAATCGAAGACTCTTGAGCAAACAGGAGGCATCTTCCACCCAGCGGAACAATGGTTGACAGACTATTTTATATATAGTATCATGTTAACCAAAGCATTACTGTCATAAGCATTCACATGAGGAGCCAATTGTGAAGAAAATAGTTTTAACCGGAGAGTTCGGACAGGTTGTTTGGACTCTCAAACCCGAAGTCGAAATGATGATGCAATCCCTTCCTCAAGGTGGAACGGAAATGGTGGAAGGAGATGTTCAGCGCTATCTCGGTCGTCGCGTTTCTAAAATCAACGCAATGCTCAAAAAGGGAGATATCGTTGCACTTGGCTACACTGCCACTTCCGAAGAGTAAACGAGTCGTTCAACAAGAAAAGTCACCTGACTTCTTCTGTTGGGCGGCTTTTCTTTATACCAAACAGGTTCGAACTTCTTCCAGCCAGTGGAGCTAGCTAAATTGAGACCCCCGATTCGGGGGTTTTAATTTTGCTTAAGAACCTCGAGTGTAGGACTCGAACCGTGGGCCGCAGGCGTCGAGCTCAGCAGAGCGAGGAGCGAATCCCCTATCTGCGAAGCAGAGTTTGACAACTCTAGACTATCGTGATATATAAGAAACAGACACGAGCTATAGAGTCTCGTTGTTCCAATCAGTGTATCGCGCCAAAGGACGCTTCAAACAATGGCCGCTTCCCAGTCCAGGCAAATCCTTGCCGCGGGCATCTCTCCGTTCGGCAAAGCAAAAGTGGTGCCGCTGAACGTGCTGATTGCCTCTTTCACCTCGGTGCTTCTCAAAGCATGGGGAGTCCAAAACTTCAGAGTTCTCGAGGGGTCGAAGGAACCATTCGAAGGAGTCCTGTTCGTTGAGGGGCAGAAACGGGCACTTGAGGTCGACGGTGTGTACATCTTCAGCATGCCGTTCGAGATGATCGACGGAGTCGTCGACATTTATCTCGACACCGCCCAAAAGACCAGCGGCGACGAGAGCTCCGGACAAAATCTGATGATTCTTGCGCTCGGCAGCCCCATCTTTTGCCAGGACATCATTCGTTTCGCTGGCATTAACCGGAAAGGACAAATCGACGCCTCAATTAACAAGTTTACCGATCGCGTCGCGTGTGCCGAATCGGGCGAAGTGATCTGGATGGACAGCGAGACCGATGAGGCGCTACACGAGGGCAACATAATCGCCATGTTCACCGACGCGAAGCGCATGGGGATTATTCCCGACTAAATCCTAGCAAGCCCGACGGAGAAGCCCTGCTTCACCGCCGGGCTTTCTCTTTTTGTAAAGCAATTCAAAGCTCCTCCGCCAAGCGGAACAAGGGTTGACAGAATATCTTTCTACCTGTTAAATAAAGCCAGTGCGAACCGTTTGGGTTCGTTGTACAAACCTGCTGAGGAGGTATCGTTATGCGCATCAGATGCGGAAGCACGCGCTTTGTCCTCCTCGTGGGAGACAGGGCAATCAAGATTGGGAGAATGCGGCCGTTACGCCTGTTGTTCCGGCTTCTGCTTCTTCCCTTCTCAAAAAAGAGACGTGAGCATTTCTTTGCCAAGTACGGACATACCTTCCTGCAAGCGGCATGGAAAGATTTGTGCGCCGGGCTCTATGCAAATCGTGGCGAGTATGAGTACTGCCAAGCGTTCAAAGACCCGCGAGTGATGCCGACCATTGTGCTCCTCCTAAAAGGCTGGATCGTCATCCAACCGCGAGGCAGGCCATTACTGCCGAATGACGTTCGCTCACAACTGCGAGTTTTTGAGAAGTGTCGAGGTCGCGAGTGTGAGATGACTTTTCCGGAACAATTCGCGGTAAACGCCGACGGTCAGGTGGTGCTCGTCGACTATGGGAGGGCCGAAACCAGAACGGCACTAAAACTAGGTTAAAGGGCGCGAATAATCTTCGCGCCCTTTGATTTTTTATACAGCGGTTCAAACTTCTTCCTGCCAGCGGAACTAGACAAGTTCAATTTATTATTATATTTTCTTTTAGGATTTGATTCGGCTGAAATTCAGGAGGAAAGGTGATGTACGACTCATGGAGCTGTCTTAGCGTCGAAAAGGGGCCGGGAGTAATTTCCGACGAGGTGCGTAATACGCTCAAGGCCGCAGCATGCGACCTTCATCTCAAGAAGTGGGACGAAATGCACATTGAGAACGACATTATCTCCGGCATCATCAAGACGGAGTGGACTACTTGCTCGGTTGGAGGCCGTTCGGGAGTACTCTTCCGAGCGCAGATCGATTGCGAGGACGGTACCGACTACAAGGTCAACTTCCTCTTCAGCGAGGACGATCTCGAACGCGGTTCAGAAATACTCCGGCAGGTGGAAGAACATGCCGGTGGTAAGTGGGAAAATATACCAACTCGCGTTCCTGTCCCCGAGCTTTATCGATTCTATGATCTACGGGGCCCAAGCCGCAGACTCCATTAAACACCATTTCGGAGGAATGAGTCATGACAGAAAAGTTCCAGGCGGCAGTCTTCCCCATCCAGTGCAGGGGGCGAGACGCTGAAGGCAGAGAGGTACTTCCCAATCCTGTTTCGGTGCAAGTGGAGGTCCAAGGACTGGAGGACAGAAAGACCATCGATTTAACGGTCCAAGGCTGTCCCCATACCGCCGGTTCTCACGGGCAGCGCTGTAGGGCGTCTTATCCGGCGGGAGTCGAAAAGGCGGGAGACGGAATTGCCTGTGCGTATGCGTTCGGCATTCCCCACACGGCGGCATACCCATCAAGCAACGGGTACGCATTCCCGAGTCAGGCCGCGAGTTTCAGCGAAAGCGAACTTAAGGTGGTTCCGCATCTCGCGGAAGGTGCATCGAACAAGACCATCGCAAATTCTCTTGGACTTGCCGAGGCAACCGTAAAAATCTACGTGAAAGGGATCCTGAACAAGCTTCGTGTTCACAACAGAACGCAAGCCGCAATAAAGATTCTGGCGTTTCAGAAACTTCCTCAGCGGCTTGTCGTTATACCCACTGACCAGCGACCGTATATTCGCGATGATCACACGGGTGGGGTGCACATGCGCCCGCAACTTGAGGCCGATATTGTGGAATCTCGATAAGCCTGACTCTGTGACACTGATCACTATTCCCGCCCAAAAACGACGCCGTCCCGGTATATGGGCGGCTTTCTTTTACACCAAACAAATTTAGGTATCTTTGTAGTCAATTTGACGAAAGCGGATTCTACTGTACCATGTGATGAGCTATCAAACCGATAGTGTTGAGTTCTTTACAAGACAGGGGAAGTTCATGGCACACGATCGTCCGCCGTATCTGCAGCTCGTCGTAGAAAACGGAAAGAGAAGTCCGCAAGGGATGATTTTCATCCCACTGAGTCCCAAGAGGTTCAGAGAGAGCGGCGTTGAGCCTCTGACCATAGCCATCATTCGCGGTGGAGCAAAGTTGCTCGGCAGCGAACTTGAGAGCCTACAGAAATTGTTTAAAAACGACCTTGATATTTTCAGTAATACCTGTGTCGGCATCAAGAACGACACCGTTTACGCAGATATCATCATTACAATTCCGGAAAGATGGGGACTCGCAGGGAAGCCCACGCTGGGTCCGCGACTCAAGACCGCAATCGAGAAACTCATCAATGCACCCATCATGCGGACTAATGTGGGTCCCGACGCGCTCGACGGAGTCTCAAAAAAAGAGCTCCGCTCATCGTTAAGGTCTCCCAAAAAGTCGTCATCGACCTGACCATCTATCCTCTACAAACAAGCCACCTGCGGGAGCGCAAGCTCCCCGGGTGGCTTTCTCTTTGCACAAAAAGAACGAACGGTTGCACGCCTGTTCGGAACTCTCTAGGATGAGCCGTATGTGCCGCAAGGCGTTGCCTCGTGGCACATACGGCTCATTGACTTCCCCGCTCCTTTCAAATACTCTTGCGCCAGAAGATAGCATCAGAGGGCAACATGAAAAAGTCTCAAGATATCTGGGATTCTATGCACGCATTTACTTGCTTGCGCAGTGTATTCTGGGGCTGGATAATCTTTGCTGCCCTGGTCTTTGCACTCCTCGTTATGGGAGCTCGCGCACTACACGCCGTCTAAACGGGAGGCCGAAATGCGACACGTACAAGCGCTGGCGGTTCTTTGCGTGCTTATTGGCATCAACGCGTGCGGCACACCAAAACTTGTTCTGCCTTCGCCTGAAAGACAAGAGCAGAAGAAAGGGGAGCTGCGCCCAAAGGTCGCCGACAGGCTCCAGCTACCTTCCGATGCCAGTTGGAAAGACATCCAGCGAGCAGCACAAGAAAAATATCTGAAGAGATAACCGTTGCTCACGCCTTCCGATACGCAAAGCCGCTGAACCCGAAAAGGAGAGCATATGCTGCCGTTCCTTGAAAAGTTTTTCGAGATGCTTCTGGTCGCCGACGCGGCCTCTCTTCTCACCATCGCATATCTGCGTTGGAGCGATGGGCGGTGGTACAAACTCCACCCCGGAGCCGAGGAGAGATTCGCGGCGGCGGAGGAAGAGCTGGAGGCCAGAGGTCTGTGATAAACCCAAACAATTTCGATAAAGAGCCCGCACGTAATTCCTGCGGGCTCTTCCTTTCCCCGCTCCCAGCACCTGTGAAAGACTATGGCCAAGAGACTGTTATAGTAGTGAGTATGCGACGACTATTTGAGAGTCTTTCCTATGCCGTTACGGGCATAGGAGTGGCTTGGAGAGAGGGTCATAATTTTAAAATTGCCCTGTTTTGTGCGGTAGTGACTATTGGTGCTGGAGCATACTTCCACATACCAGCGACACAGTACGCGCTTGTCCTGTTGGTTATCGCATTCGTGCTCACCGCAGAGATATTTAACACGGCGCTTGAAGAGTTGTGCGATAAGTTCCAACCGACCCACGATCCCCATATCGCAAAGATTAAGGACCTGGCGGCGGCAGGCGTACTCCTTTCTTCGATCGGTGCGTTCATCATCGGACTTATCATTTTCCTCCCCTACGTATGGTGAATCGCCAAAGTATTGCCGCGCAGTGGATGCTTGTGTGTGCCGCGCTCATTCTGCTTCTAGCCTTTTTGTCGACACAAGTAACGGCCGCGCACAGCATGATCCGCGCCGGTGACCTATGGTTCGAACACTTGCTTCTTGCTGCTCGAACTCCTTTCCTGCTCTCCCTCTTTGAGAGGATAACGTTCTTCGGAGAAATCCCAGTCGTTACAGGCATAGCGGGATTGGCAAGCATAGCCGTTCTCCTTTTCAAGCTAGAGAAGTCTTTCATAGCCGGACTCGGTACCGCGCTCGTCGGATCTGCCGCTTCGAGTTATCTCATGAAGGCAATGGTGGAGCGTGCGCGACCGGACGGCCTCATTCCGGCTATAGCCGAATCTTCCTTCTCTTTCCCAAGCGGACACGCCACGCTCGCCATGGCTCTATATGGCTTCGTTGCATACATGCTTTGCAAACTGTATCCAAAACACACAACACTGATAGTGACAGCGGCCTCAGCGATCATTCTACTGATAGGATTTAGCAGGTTGTACCTGGGCGTTCACTTCCCGAGCGACGTTGTCGCAGGGTACCTCTTGGGCGGACTGTGGCTCTTGGTAGGCGTAAAAGTCACAAAGATATTCCAGAGCCAGGTCCCTTAGTCTCCGGGCTTTGTGGATAAGAGAAAAGGCACCCCTACCTGGGATGCCTTTGAACGATCGAACGATGGACTAGGCTTTTTCGAACAGCCGAGCCATCGTATCGCGGCGCCGCATCACGCCGAGACCGAGAAGGCCCATGCCGAGCACAGCGAGCGTGCCGGGTTCGGAAACAGGCGTGAGACTGGTTCCATCGCAATAACTGTGTCCATTGGACCCGGTAATGCAATAGCTACCGGTAATCACGACGTTGTTGGCCAGAATATAGCCAGCCGTGTCATCGAGCGCGGCCTGACCAGTCAACGGATCGCCAGGTCCACCGGGCCAGTAGGCATTGCCCACCCCGACATACATCAGCTCGTCGATGGAGAGGAGAGCGCTTCCTACACCGGTGACGGTGAAGTCGTCGACGCCGCCCTTGACGCGGTCTGCACCCCAGTTGATCCCCAAGAGTCTGTCGCTGTTGGTGCCGTCGAAGTCAAAGCCGACAAAGTCGCCGACAAAGGCAAGTGCATCACCGTCCGAGCTGTGGATCGCGAACGTGAGATCGTTCAGCTTGAACTGCGTCGCGCCATCTCCAACGATATGAAGGCCGAAATGGAGCCGGTTACCGTACTCGCTGCCGAACGGCGCGCCAGGACTGGCAACGCCGCGCCAGGAGTTGAAGCTGGTGACCATCACGTCCCCCGGCATATAGGTTCCATTGAGAACCTCGTATGCGGTGGGAGAGAGATTCCGGTCGCCCGTGGTGCCGAGACCGTTCTCGAGCGAGTTGAGCGCATTTGCCGCATAGCCCGACCAGCTTGGTGACCCGAAGCGGTTCGGAGCCGACGAAGCAAACACGTCAATGTTGAGGTTGCCGATGGGAACTGCAGACGCAGTGCCCGAGGCGAGCCAAGCGATCATCCCGATCGCCAAGGCAGCGACAGTACGCATTCCTTTTCTCCTTCGTTACATTACGATTTTCTCCAGAATCCACCATGGAATCCAGAGTCCTAGTCCAGGACACTTATAGCACGAGTATATGAAAAAGGAAAGGCACCCCTACTTGGGATGCCTTTGAACGATCGAACGATGGACTAGGCCTTTTTGAACAGCCGAGAGCCATCGTATCGCGGCGCCGCATCACGCCGAGACCGAGAAGGCCCATGCCGAGCACGGCGAGCGTGCCGGGTTCCGGAATAGAACCGTGATCGATGGCGATCGAGACGTTGTCGAGCAGGAATCCGCCGCCGGCGTGTGATGGGTCTGCCACGCCACCGGCGCGGAAAAGGACCGTCTGAACAGGCACACCAAGCGGATGAAGCGCAAACTGGTTGATGACGTAGAACTGCTCCCAACTTGTGCCCGTATGGACGGGGTTTCCGTTGAGAGAGATCGTCACAACGTCGTCGTTGGCGCCATCATTAAAGTCGACGACGAAATCCACGTGCGTCCAGAGACTGCCAGCGACAGATCCGAGCGAAATCGGACCGACGAAGTTGCCGCCTGCATCGACGTTGTAGGTGATCAGATCGAGGTTCGAACCGTTGGCAGTGATGCCGAGGTACGTTTGGCGACCTCCTTGTCCGTTGTCACCGCTGATTGAGATGAACGCACCGTCTTGCGCGACTGACGTTGCTGACTTGATATCGAAGCCCAGCGTGTACTGCCTGTACGTTGCACCCGTCGAGCTCTGCCCGGCGAAGAAACCGGGGTTGCTGTTCGTCGGGTTCGCCGACGTCATGCCCGTGCCGCCCGGACGGGGAGCAAAGGTCTGATCGCCGAACGAGCCGGAAGTCACCGCATCAGAAAGCCGAAAAGCTTTGTTTCCGCCGTCGTTGGCCACCGATTGATCATAACCACCGGTGACAGACCATCCGCCCTGCCCATTGACCGAGCCGAGCGAGAAGGATTCGAAATCCGTGAATGACAGCACCACCGCATGGGCGGTTACCGCCATGAGCATGCTGGCAAGCACCGACACACTCCAGAGAAGCGTCTTCCTCATTATTATTCCCTCCTAAAAAGAGAATGCCCGAAATGAACATTCCGGGCTCATTCTAATCCAATTCCAAGAAAAAGCAAGGTGCACGCCCCCCCCCCAATTTGAATATGCCATCTTGAAATTTCGGCTCTATTTTGTGCAACTAACGTCGCTTCTTCTTGAGCGCACCAGTACAAGGTTCCACCTTGTATCCCCCAATACACCCCTAGTACAAGGTTCCACCTTGTACTAGGGGTGCGGAAAATTGACTTGGCAAATCAGGCGTGTTATATACCCTACTGAAGCCAGTAGGGCTTTTTTGTTCCTTATGAGGAGAAAATGCCGTGTGGACAAAGGAGTCTTGAATGACTGATGGTATACACGTATCGCTAAACGGCAACCGAACTGCGGAGGCGACGCGGCAGGGACTTCTCTCCTACGACGCCCAGAAACGGCTGTTTGACCTTGTATTCGGAGCTCTTCTGACAATTCCCGCATTGCCAGTGGTGCTCTGCGCTGCCGCTCACATAAAATGCGTCTCGAAGGGTCCAGTGTTCTACAAACAAAAACGGATTGGCCTCGGGGGCAAGGAGATCACTGTCCTCAAGCTACGGACCATGAAGGTGGGTACGGAAGAGAAGATCCCCGGGGGTGACTTCCTGCGTTCCACTCACTTCGATGAGCTCCCGCAACTCTGGAATGTCTTCAGGGGAGATATGCATTTGGTCGGACCACGACCACGCCTAGAAAAAATAGATCATGATTGGTTCCTGGCAGACGGTGAGTACGGGGAGCGTCGGCGAGTTAAACCAGGGATCACGGGCCCGGCATTCAGTGAACGATCTGGTACACCGGAGGAAATGAGAAAAATTGCTTCGCTCGAGCGGGAGTACATTAGGAATTGGAGCATAGGGCGAGACCTTAAAATCCTTTTCCTGACGATACCCGAGGTTCTTCTCGCAAAAGGGGCCTGACTCCACTTCCGTAAACGTGCGCATAAAACCCGCCGGCAGGCTTCCTGCCGGCGGATTCTTTTTACACCCAAATCAGCAGCTGGGACTCCACCAGCTCCACGGAATTGATTCTGTTAACAATCCGTGGTATTATTAACAGCGATGAAACTTCCTGATTTAGATCGGGCACGGAGCGAGAAACTGCTTTCTTTCTCAGACTTCATGAGATCCTACAACGAGAACCTTCCTTTGGAGTTCCCTCGGGCGTCGCTCGCACTCCTCCGAGAATTCAAAAAAGCGCATACGGCGCTCTTTAAGAACGACAACCTATGGTCCCTCGACCAGCACCGGAAAAAAGTGATGGACTGGTTAACTTCCAAGCGAGCTGAGTAGCGAGCGTGGGTCTTCGCACGCTCGTTCGAGGCGAGCGCTGGAAGCAAGCTTACTTACTTCCAAGCGAGTGAGCGGAGAATAAGATTCTGATTTTATTCTCCCGAGCGGGGACGTCGTTGCCCGCGGGCGCATTGACAGCAAACCACAGGTCTGCTATCCTGCACCCATCAACCAGCGCTGGATCCAGAGAAGTGGGATCGAGCTTCTAACTTCGGCTACTGATTTGATACATTAGAAACACACTATCTATCTTAGCTATGCAAAACGGCACAGTAATCAAGAAGAACGAGAAGGGCTTCGGCTTCATCAAAGTCGAAGGCGCGTCGGAAGGTGCGAAGGATCTTTTCTTCCATTCCAACGAGCTCAAGAACATTTCGTTCGATGAGCTCCAGGAAGGCGACAAGGTCTCCTTTGAGATCGGCGAAAGCCCAAAGGGCCCGAACGCCCTTAACGTCAGCAAAATCTAAATCAGCAGATTTACCTACTGGGTAAGCTACTAGATTAAGCAAACAAAAACGCCCCGTTTTTAACGGGGCGTTTTTGTTTGCTTTTGTGCGGAGCATTTCGCACAGCGACAGCCAAAAGGTTTGATGTGTTCGTCGACATACTCTTTCCCATAATTATAAGAGAGTTCTTCACCCGCCTTGATAGAACGGATGGCGTCGATAAAAATGCGGCCGTGTTCTATCTCCGGGTCACAGTTAGGGCGGCAAGAGTGATTGATGTAACGCGCGATATTCGCGCGGGCTGCGCCGTCGATCGTCTTCCGCTTATTCACCTCAAAGAGGTACTTGCTACGGCTTGTGTACGCCTCGGCATTCGATATCGTCCGGCCGACGTATTCAATGATTCGCTCCCCTTTCTTGAAGGGACGCGTCGCAAAAAGCCCGAGCCCGGCGCTCGAACGCTTCACAGCCAGTCCTGCCGGATATACCGGTTTTATCTTTTGCATATGCTTTTCTTTCTAACTTTCAGTGGTGTTACCGTCGAAGTGCTCCTCGTGTTCATCGGCTTTCGTCTTCTCTACTGTCCCGTCCTTGTGCTCGGGCGGCGCATAGATAGTGTAAAGTTTCAGATCGCCCGGACCCGTATTGATGACGTTGTGCCGCGTACCTTCCGGAATGATCACCGCGTCGTCCGCTGTAACCTCGTGCGAGACGCCGTCGAGTACCACCCTCCCTTCGCCCTCTTCAAAACGGATAAATTGGTCCAGATGATGTATTTCTTCCCCGATTTCCTCGCCGGACTTAAGACTCATCAGCACGAGCTGGCTATGCTTCGCGGTGTAGAGCACGCGGCGGTAATCGGTATTCTCTTTGGTCGTCTTTTCGATGTTAACGAAATATCCTTTCATGCTGTTTATACTATCATGCCACGGAAAAAAGTTATGTTCGCGGATCGGACTTGGGCCATTCAATCAAAGAGCCGGCTTTTAGTTCCATAGTATCCGCAGTACGAACATGTCGCCAATTCCCTTTTGGGACGAGAAAGTAGTGCGGAAGAACACTGAGCGCATCGGCAATGTTCCATAATTCTTTTTCTGCGGTAATCCATTCCGTACCGAAACGCCCTAGGTCGAGCGGTTTTGAATAGCACTCAAGCGTCTTCTCTCCCCTAAGCGCCCCTCGGGCGCTGGGCGAGCCACCATTGGCGGCTTTAGCTGGCTCATTCATGAACCACTCATGGAAATACGAGAGGGCGAGTTCCCGCGGCGTGCGGTATACCGGATCACGGAACCGTATCGTGGCGTGATTCGTCTTACTGATAGCGCCGTAGCGATTGCCGCGTTTATAGAGCGTGACCACATGGTCTACGTCTCCCTTTCCCATGCGCGCCGAAAGGTTCATGATGAGCGGCCGCTCGCCATGGATCCAGAGCGCGAGCGCGGCAAGGAGCGCCCCTTCGATGCAGTGAGCTTTCCTTTCAAGTAGGACACGGCGCGGGGACATGTGGGTGTCGCCCTCCTTTTCCCAATTCATCGGAAGCGCATCGAGAAAATCCTGAATTTTAACCGGCGTCGTAAGCCGCGCAAGCGTTCTGTATTCCTCCGGTGTGAGACCCGATTGCTCGCGAGAAAGGCGGCGCATGGAGCTAAGAATACACGAAAGAAACAACCGCCTTGCAAATAGGCGGTTGTTTCTTTCGTGTCTAGGTCGTTAGTTTATGGCGAGTGCAGTGCCTCTGCCCTCAACAATTGCTACGAGTTCGGCCTGCGTCTTTGGAATGTTGTGTATGCCAACATGTCCCACGACGCGGATGGCAGACCCATTACAGATGCCGAGCACATGACCCGCGTTCTTCACCCTGTTACCTGACATGAGGTAATTGGATTTTGTACTGAAGAGAAGGTCGATACGCTTGGTATAGCGCGCGTTCATAACGTCCGCGATGACGCGATATCCGACGATAGGTTCCACAATAGAGTACCCGCAGTTATTTTCCGGATTGGATGGGCCGATGATCTCGATGATGGTGCCGAATGGCAGTTCATCAGCAAGATCCTGCGAACGCGCCGCAACGACTTCGGGATTCGAGTAGGCGCCCGAAGCGGTCACGAGAGGGTCGCCGTCAGTCTGCTCAGGGACGGCGTTATAGGCGGTAAGCGTTACCACATGGCTCGGTGATGCGGGCGCCTTGGGTGCCATCGCATGCGTCGGCAGCGCCATAGCGCCGCTAGAGAAAAGCAAAAAGCCCATAAGGGCTCCTAATATAGTCATATGGTTTAATTACCGAAATAGCCAATGGCTACCTCGTTATTTCCATACTAGCATATTGACAATATTCTGTCAATAGGTTCTGATACGCGTTTCTTTAGACGATTGGCATGAAAGAACCAATTGCGACGCCCATAACAATCGCAGCTCCACCAAGCGATGCCATTCGCACGCCTCGCCACAGTACCGGGAGACGGGAAAAACGAGCGCTTATCATACCAACGATGAACAGTGAGAGGACGGACAAACAAATAGATACAATGAGTGCGGTACCGGCGGTAAATATGATGTAGGGGACGAGAGGGATGAGAGATGCAAATACGCAGGACATGAACATGAAAATTGCCGCAATGACGGACGGGCGGTCGCTGACATTCGCTTTTTTTATGTATTCCTCCGCCGACTCCTCCGACAGAAAGTCGCCCATTGCCATTGAGAACGCTTCGACCAAGGCGTAGATGATGCCGGTGAGCACGATGATCGACCTCGGCACTCCGGCGACGCTTATTCCGGCGAGGAAACCGACGGTGGAAACGAGGCTGTCGTTAATGCCGAAAATGATGGTGCGCAGATAAAGCGCGGAGGTTCTCATATAGGGAATGGTAGCATGCGACAAGTCCCTATGGGCCCGTGCACGGGAGAACTGCGGCTATCATGAATGCGCTTGCGCGGCATTTCGTCTTGCACCTGATACTATGATGCTATGGAAACGCTGAATGACCTCAAGCCGAATGCCGGAAAGAATCTGATAGTTGCCCTCGCGGAGGGCAACTATGCGCGACTGCCGATCAAGACTCATATCGTCACCGCAAACGACTCGATCAGCGACATCGTGAAGCGGTATGCAGAGCCGCACCTCAGAGAGGGTGACCTTCTTTTCATAAGCGAACGCATCGTGGCGATATCCCAAGGCCGAGCGTTCCCGATAAAAGATATCAAGCCGTCGCGGCTTGCGACTTTCCTGGTGAGGTTTGTGCACAAATCTCCCCATGGGATCGGGCTCGGGAGTCCGTGGACGATGGAGCTTGCGATCCGAGAAGCCGGGGCGGCGCGAATACTCATGGGGGCGCTCGCCTCCGCGGTCACGAAACCCCTCGGCATGAAAGGGGTGTTCTATACCGTCGTCGGAAAAAACATAAACGCCATCGACGGTCCGTGTGATTACACGCTCCCGCCGTACAACGAGTATGCGAAGCTAGGGCCGGCCGA
This sequence comes from Candidatus Parcubacteria bacterium, assembly GCA_021731495.1. GTDB lineage: Bacteria > Patescibacteriota > Minisyncoccia > Phycocordibacterales > Phycocordibacteraceae > C7867-001. The sequence continues at coordinate 38,953 of JAKFXG010000029.1, forward strand.
GCCGGATGCCGTGGCGAAGAATTTAAAATCGGAACTGCATCATGACGTCGTTATCATCGACGCGAACGATTTGGGCGTTATGGTTCTCGGCAAATCAAGCAAGGATATTTCCGATACCTTCTGTAAAAATGTCTTCAAAGATAATCCACTTGGACAATCTACCGAACAAACCCCCCTGTGCATTGTCAGAAAAATCTGAGCGTGAGTGGTATTGTTAAAGAGAGTCTCTCTGTATGAGTTTCCTCTTTTTAATATATATCGTTGCATTGCTCTTTTCTTTCTTCGTCGTCGGAGTGCTGTTGGGTGCCGCGTTCTCGAAGCCGATACGAAAAAAACTTGCTGACCTTCTCCATCTCGAGCAACTTCAGCGCCTTCTATCACTCGATAGGTCCTCCCACAATCCCATCCTCAGGCCGGGGACAAACCCTTGGACGGCAGAAGCGGTCATGAATCCGGCAGCAGCCGTTA